>JBLIRH010000012.1:0-56086 GCA_049472215.1 Thermoplasmatota archaeon
TTTTGAGTTTTGAAATCAAAGAAGCCGTCCACCCCGTCCTTTGAAAAGGTTCTCGCCGTCCCCATCTGATATCCGTTTCCATACTGGAGGACCCCGACCGTTACATTGACACCATTGATACCCATCTTTGTAGGTTGGTCATCCGCCGAGACCACCAATCTTCCGGTGAAGCGCGCTTCCCCGTTCCTAACCAGATATTTCAACGGCGTGACATTGATGAAGACCGCATGACAGAGAACCTCGGCCGTAAAAGTTTCCGAGACCGATCCGTGATAGGCGTCCCCCTCGATGAACCTCGGCCCGTCGGGACCGAGAGGCCACTCATTGGAGCCTGGATATAATGCATAGAACTGAGGTATTCCGATCAGATACGGGTCAAGCCGGTACCGAACACAGAAGGCTCCGATCTCATCCGTGACGGCGCGACCGACGAGCTTGAAGGGGGATTGGGCCGGTTCGGTTCCGTCCTCATCGAGGTGATATCTCGTATTCGAGTAGATGAGCACATCCCTCTTCGGGATGACTTTGCCAATTTCGTCGAGAAGCTTTCCCCTGATCACAAGATCTTCCCCGAGAGTTCCACTGATATTTTCCAGGCTGATCTTCGTGTGTCTTATGATCGAGACAGGGTCCCCCCTGGAATTATCGTATGGTTCGAGATCATAGTAATGGCTGCTAGGTACGGCCACGATCCTTATTGGGACCGGACCGCATGGATCGTAGTAGGAGGAAAGGAAATCCATCTCGAACCTGCCGTTAGGATCCGTCTGAATTATCATGGATCTTTCCCATGTCCTCCCATACCCCCAGTAGAACTTCAGTGAGATCCCCGGAACTCCGACCTTGATCGCACCGGTGGATTGCGACAGGTCGATCGCGACCCCCCTGATCCTCAATATATTCCATTTTGTCGGATTTTTCTGTGTACAGAAACACCGCCAATGTATCACGTTCAGACCACTCTCGATAGAATCATCTACCCCGTTCTTGTTCTGGTCAAGCCATATTCTTATCTCTCCTTTTGCCCTGACCTCGCAGAAGACAGAACGGGAGAGGTCCGGGAACGGGGGCTCCTCATCATTCCATCCCTTGGATGAGACCGTCAGTGTGCATCGATGGAAACCGAGTGGAACGAACATGGTCATTCTATCGATCATGAATGAGAATCTCCCATCCGGGATCGCTGTGAGACCCTGGTTCTTCCAGAAGGAGAACGGGTCGGTGGGTTCACCGAACCAAAGGGACATATGAAATACCGCTCCGGGGTCTTGGGTCATTAGAAATTTCCAGGGTGGAACCTTTACCCCGCTTATATTGTATTCAATAAGATCAAAGACAGTTCCGTTCACCCAGAGATCCTCTTGACGATACGTCCTCAGAGCACCGGTTTCAGGGTTTATACCATCGAATTCGACTCCCAGCTGCCTTCTGACAAGGAATTCCGCTGAAGCCTCCGCTCTGATGTACCCTTGGTTCAATTCTGGGTCCATCTCGGGATCCATTACTACCTTGATCCTGTGGGCACCCGCCAATGTCTCCGAGGTAAGTTCGATCCTTTGATCGCATGTTGACGAGGACCCTATGGGGTCTTGTTCTGCCAGGACATTTGATATAAGTTCATCATCCAACCAGAAGTTGAGCAATTTCGATCCTATCGGTGCTTGAGATGAATGATCGACTACCTTGACGCTTACATCAAGCAAGTTCTCGTTCCAAAGGTCGATCCTGTCATCGCTAAGATGGATCTCCAATGACACTTCATGTCTGATATCTATCGGAATTGACCTGAAAGCGGGATCTTTGGTGATCCATGCGTTGACATCCTCATCGATAGAGCCGTCTCCATCATCATCTCTGAAGTTCAACCGTTCCTCATCGAACGATCCATCACCATCATCATCAACCCACAATTCCTGCCTGCTGAGAACCTCTCTGGTATCGTATGTTAGATTGTAATTGCCCTTACCATCGCTCCATTCTCCTTTGAACCTGATCTTGAGCTCCGCTCCTTCCAGGGAGTTCGGGGCATCCACAAAGAAGGAATGGTTCCAATATCCGCTCCCGTTCGTTCTGACATGTTCCATTCTGTAATACGGGGTCCCATCCAGCCAGTAAAGGTCGACCCATGCATCCCCCGCAGGTCGATCATTATCATCCCTGACCCCTATCACCCCAAGGTCGCGGAACAGGAAACCGCTGATATTGTAATATCTACCCTTGATGGCAGGTCCCTCCGGAGGATCGATATCCATCAACATGGAATCATTGAATTTCGCCCTTGTTTCCCCAGATATCGAGGCTGCCGATATTTCTTCATGGTCATTTTGAACGATAGCTTCTCCCCCGTCCCCCGATATAATGAACGGGTCAAAGATCAGGATCGCCAATGCTAGCATTGGCACCATTATCCTCTTCCAGACGGCCTCCATACGCCTCGTCACTTCATTTGCCGAAGGCTATTTAACGGGGTCTTGTTCATGAAAGAACAGCATTTCACATGAACATCCATCGATCATGATCAATTGGCCCAAGCGACATTACTTTTAATGGAAAGTTATCCCCCCAAATCCTTCACAATAAGGGCGAAAGCAATAATAAAGGGGATAACCTGCCCCCCTTCATGGTATCCGTAAAGGAAAGGACAGTGAAGGGGAACCGCTACCTCTACGTGTCCGCGACCTCCTCCTACAAAGGGGAGAAGAAGGGGTTCGAGAAGTCCGTCGGCCCCGCCGACATGGACCCCCAGGTACTCGAAAGGAGGACGGAGTTCTACAAGGAGCTTCTGGACCTGAAAGCGATCCTATACAAGGTATACCTCGAGGCAAAGGATACGGACATGAAGTATCTCTCCAACTTCTATTCCATCTACCTGTCAATGGTCCACAACTTCTATTCCTCGTACCTCGAGGACCTCTATCCCTCCGAGTTCGAGAAGTACCAGGACGATCTTATGGTCAAATACATCCACCACACCACGGCCATCGAGGGGAACACCCTCACGCTCGTGGAAGCAGCACTGGTCCTCGAGGACGGGATCGCCCCCAAGGGGAAGCGCCTCAGGGAGATCCACGAGATAGAGAACTTCAAGCGGCTCATCCGTTACATGAGATCCTACAAGGGGGACATCGACCTGGACCTCATCAGAAAGGTCCATTCCCTGGTCCAGAGGAACATCGACGACGACCAGGCGGGTAATACGAGAAGGATACAGGTGGGCGTGTTGGGGAGCACCTTCGATCCCCCGCCAGCGCTGTTCGTCGAGGAGGAGCTCACGGACCTCATCAATTGGTACAAAGAGAATCCCGACAACCTCCCGCTATTCGAACTCGCCTGCATCTTCCATTACAGGTTCGTCCATATCCACCCCTTCGTAGACGGCAACGGAAGGGTGGCAAGGGAGCTCATGAACTTCATCCTTCAAAAGCACGGTTATCCCCCTTTGATAGTCGAGGTGACCGACAGGGAGGACTATCTGAAAAGGCTTCAGCTCGCCGACGAGGGCGACCCGGCCCCTTTCATCGAGATGCTTGCCCTGAAGATGATCACGGATTACGAGGACGTCATAATGTCATTCCAGAAAAAGGCCCTTGAAGGGATGGATGACCTGACTGAGGAGGAGCTTACCGAGATAATGGGCACCCTTTTCTGGTTCATGTCCCTGATGAGGGAGTTTCAGGTTCAGGTCCCCAGGGAGGCAAAGGAGAAGATCCAGTCCATCAGGAGGTTCTTCGAGATGTCCGAGATACCTTCGACCACACGTTCCCCTTACGCACCTGCCCTGGACGAGGGGAGCGAAAACTGAAGGAAATTACGGACCTTAGTGATATGAACGCTCCAAAACGGGACAGATTAATATATCGGTGTATCTGATTTGATTGCGAAATGGAGAGAGATGGAAATAGGGTGTACGTTCCTGAAGAGTTCGACCTCTGGCTGGAACGCTCTATCATCACCAGGGAGCAGTACGAAGCACTGAAGAAGGGTTTCGTATCGGACATCTGGCAGGCGATCGACTATTTCCACCAGGAAGGAATGATAAGTGATCTCCAGTACGAAAGGCTGAGGCTGAGGTACGTACCAAAGGAGATCAAGCGATGGTATGAGCTCGGCATAATCGACGAATCCCAGTATACAATTATGAAACAGGGATACAACAGACCCCCTCTGGAGATCATCGAGGAGCTGAGAGCAAGGGGCGTCCTGAGGAACGACCAGGCATACCTGCTGAGTGCCATGTACGAGTTCGGGGAGCCGGAGATCCCCTCCGAAGAGGAGATGAGGATCGAACCCGAGCCCCCTTCCCTTATCCAAGAGGAAGATGAATACGATTGGACCGAGGAGGACCTGAAAGTTCTGATGACGGAACTGGGAAAGGATAAGACCAAAGAGGAGGAAGAGGTGGAAGGATGGCCCGAGGAGATGGATTACCATTTCGAGATGGAGCTTCCTCCTCCGAAGGCTTCGAAAACCAGGGAGGCTCCCGGCGAGGAGATAACTTCGAAGAGGGAGAAAGAGGAACGTACCCCCATCCTGGCCCCTCCTTCGGGGATCGAGGCCAAGAAGAAGGAAAAGAAGAAGGTCGATGAGGTCCAGAAGGAATCCTTCTTCAAGTTCAATCAGCTGGTCTTCTTCATCACTGGATCGATATTGTTCCTTCTGGCCGTCTTCGCTACAATTGCTTACACATGGGAGATGATGTCCAATCTTGGCAGGGGCCTCCTCTTCATCGGCATATCCTGCCTTGTCGCCGCATCGGGACTAATAATGAGGTTCAAGGACTTCAACAAGTACCTCGAGATAATTACCTACCATGCCTCGATGATAATGTTCGCCGTCGGGATCGTCTTTTTAATAGCCGGATCGCTGGATATCGAGGGTCTGAAACAGGGTGTGATCATACTTTCACTGCTCATTCCCGTCATGGTCATCATTGTCGGTTTCCATTTCAACTACAGATCGATCTCGCTTGTGGCCACTCTGGGATATCTCTTCGCAAGCGTGAACTCCTTCGTCATGTGGCCCGAAGGCTCGATCGTATCCAACCTTATCCTGCTCCCGGTATCGGTCATCCTTCTCTATGTTGTCCGTAAGGGGAAGGGAGTCCTCAGGACAGGTCCGCTGATGAAGCTGTCCGAGGGATACGCTGAAAGAGAGCCCCCGGACATAGCCTTCATCTACACCTGGATCTCGATGTCCGTCCTTTTCTTCCTCATCGCACAGAGCCTCACCGTGGCCAATGCGGGTCAGGGAACAACCATTGCATGGATCATCTCGTCTTCAGGACTGGTCGTTCTCGCGGCCCTGTTCCTGTTCGGTTACGGCATCAAGGACCCCGGCATCCAGATATCGGCCTTTGTCGCCTTGCTCGTCGATGCAGGTTTTCAAGCGTCAACCGTGCAGGGATACGGTCAGTCCGGGGGCAGCTGGGCCGCCATGGCGGTCGCTTTTCCGTTTTTCATAATGGCGTTCATCATGGGGAAAGGAAGGTCGGAGAAGAATGAAAGATGGGTCTATGACATAATGCTCTGGCTGTCCGCGGTGGTCCTGACCCTGGCGATCATGGGGACGTCATCTCTCCCCTTTTGGGACATGCACACCCACTATTCCGTTCTGTTCGGCCTCTTCTCAGTAGCCGCCCTGTTGATGTCCCTTGCTTACAAAAGGACGGAGATGGCCGTTTACGGTTCGATCCTGCTTGCCTGCACGGTGTCCTACTTCTCCCTGTTCAAGTTCGAAGCGGCTTCCTTCCTTGTTTTCGGCATACCTTTCATCATGGCCGTACTTATCGGAAGGGAGAATACCCGAAAATATCTGGAGGTACCTTTTGTAATTCTTTTTGGTTTGAACTATGTCTTCCTATTGGTGGGGCCCCTCCAGCCTTTCGGAGCCATAGAGAGCGGTCTCGAGCCGGTGATCGACTGGTGGAAGATCGGCATCACCCTCACGTTCTCCATCATCTTGTTCTATTGGGGCCTCGGAGGAGGATACAAGCTCAGGATGGGATCAGGGGCCGTGATATACCTAGTTTCGACCGGGATAGCGATGTGGGTCCGGGGAGACCTCTTCATAATGGTGTTCTTCCTGCTGACCGCAGGACCTGCGTTACTGCGCAGATCCCCCTACCTGAGAAAAAGGATGGACCTCCCGCCCAGGGCGGAGAATACCTTTCAGAACCTTCTCCTTCTGGCGGGAACCGTCCTGTTCGTATCGATGTGGTTCTCGCCAGTGTTCGCTCCGCTCAAGGATGCAGGCATCGAGTGGTCATGGTGGAAGTCCGCCGTTGCCCTGTCATTCTCTCTCATCTATCTCCTGTGGAGCATCATCTCGGTCAGGAGGTTCCATTTCCTCGCCGGTTCGGTGTTCTACACCAGCGTGCTGATGTTCAATATGGTCTACCACTCGGAGATCTTCGCATTGGGTCTCATAGCCCTTCCCCTGATTGTTCTTGTCGTGGAAAGGCTCAAGAGGACGGTACGGGACATTACAAAGCTTGATGTCCACGGTTATATGTTCCTTCTGTCCTTCATTCTCACCGGGGCATTCGTCTGCGTACTGGCTGTGAAACCCATTGAACCTATTGTGGACCTCGGCTATGCCTCCTGGAGGACCCTGGCATGGTGGAGGACGGCCATCTCAATGGGATTGACGATGACGGTTCTGGCATGGGGTCTGTTAAAGAGGTCCAATTACTACTTCTTCCTTGGGACATGCTTCCTTTGCGCGAATTCCATCATCCTTGCGGTCTCCTTCTCCGAGTTGTTCCTTCTCGCTCCACTTGCCCTTCCGGTCATCCTTCTCATTAAAGAGCAACTGTTCGGGGGGATAGGGAGGAAGAGGACCTTCAGATCATACATAAAGGACGGTTTCCGGTTCCTGAGGTCGAGCCTGGATGATGATGAAACGATCGGCGCAGGTTCGAGAACGGGACCACCGATGTACTGGTTCTACGGTCATCTGTTCCCGCTGATATTGATACCTCTCGCCCTCTCCCTTCTGGTCCCGACGGTTTATCCGCTCCACGATGTCCCCCTCCATACCGTATACTGGAAATACTTACTACTTGCCGCCTTGTGCTCGCCGGTGTTCATCTGGAGCATCCGGTCAAGACTCCCGTCTGCCATCTGCATCAGCGCGACATTGTTCTCCATAGGAACCGTTATCGTATCGATCTACAAGCTGGAATTGCTTGCCTTCGCTCTAGTACTGCCACCGGTCCTGTATCATCTCATCCCGCCGTCCAGGAAAGTCAAGGACGAGGAAAGGAAGGACTCCTTTGGCTGGGCCTTCCATCTTGCCTACATGCCGGCATTGATCATCGGGTATCTGCTGCTGTGGATAGTACCTTTCGAGGCGGAGATAGACCTCGGATTGGGCACGACTTCCTACCTTGTTTTCAAGGGCGCTGTCACACTTGCATACGGCATCATCCTGGCAGCAATGGCGGTATTCAAGGAGAACAAGGCTTACCTGATCATCGGGGCCGGAATGGTCCAGCTGTCCATCATGTTCCTCGGGGTCTCCTTTTTCGAGCCAATACTGTTCCTTTTGCTTGCCATCCCGCTTCTTCTCGACAGGCTGTTCAGGGAAAGGGGCCTGGTTCCGAGAAGCCCGGAGTTCTCATCATTCCTGAGGTCCGCACGACCGCTTTTCCTCCTCTCCCTTATCGCCGGCTTCGTTCTGATATACATCAGGACCTACGATCCGATATTCGATATATGGGGGGACGGCACATCCTTCTGGGCCTACAAGGTCTCGCTCCTCTCGGTCTACTCCCTGATAGTGCTACTTAACGCATATCTGTACCGCAAGGAGCCCGTCGATGCATTGGTCGGATCGTTCCTGTTCTCCGCAGGTCTGATCACGATCTCATTCGTGCTCTTCAGTCCGGCCTTGTTCCTGTTCCTGCCCGTTCTGTATCTGATGGGGCATCCCGGATTGCTGGAACGTATCGAGGATATCCCGACAAGGAGGTTCCTGAAAGGTCTCTATCGCGGTCTCCTCGTTCCGATATCGATCGGTTTCATCCTGATATGGTTCGTGCCGTTCTATCCGCTGATAAGCGTCACTTTTGACACTACGGGGTACTGGACCATGACATGTGTCGCAGGAGCGCTTTTCGGGATCCTTCTCTACCTTTGGGGGCTCTACCGCAGGGAGAACACTTACATCATATCCTCGCTTGTCTTCCTGTCGCTATCCTTCATAGTGCTCTCGAGGTCCCTGCTCCCGTTCGTGATATTGACCCTACTTATCGTACCTTTCCTGATCGATCTCGCGAAAGGTTCGATCAGAGCGTCACGACGCGATGAAGAGCCGAAGAGGCCGCCTCTTGAAATATTCGCATCCGTTTTCCATCTGTTCACGGCGATTGGTTTTGCATCCCTATGGCTCCCTCCGCTAAAACCGGTGCTGTCGGTCGAGGCATGGTCCGTCGAGTACTGGGCCGTCAAGGGGGTCCTCGGGGCCGTCTACTCGTTCGCATTCTTCAGCCGGGGAATTTATAAAAAGGACACCGCTTCCGTGGTGATATCCCTCGTCATGGTGATGATAACGGCCATGGTCCTAACGATATCGATCATGCCGGTATTTGCCCTCGGCATCCTTACCGTCCCCCTGCTCATCGATTCCGCAAGGAAAAGGCTCAAAGGGGAAGATGATGAGATTTCGAAGGGGGCTACCGTTCTCAAGGTATTCCAGGGCATCTACCTCGTCGCCGTGCTCATAGGTTTTGTTCTCTGCTGGATGCCTTCGGTGAACAACCTCATCGGTCTCGAACCCTGGTCGGCCCCCTATCTGCTTTTCTCCTCTGTCCTTGCCATCGTGTACGTCGGCTTCATGACCTACTGCTGTGTCAGAGGCGACAGGCCGTATCATTTCCTGACCGCGAACATCCTGCTCCTTGTCACGGCCTTCATAATGGCACTGGTGCTCTCGGAGCCCTTCGCGCTTCTTGCTTTCCTGGTCCCCCTGGTCCACATCCTTTCCCGGGACCTTTTGAACACCAGGAGCTTTTCAGAAGCCGCTGCGAGGATCTCCAAAGCATTCTTCCCCCGGGATGTTCAGGATACGGAGGAGCCCAGGTCATCTCCCAAAGAGATCGACAGGTCTTTCTACGGCACATTCAAACACGCTTTCCTGGTAGTATCCGTGATGTTCTTCGGATTGCTTTTCTTGATGGTCTGGACCCGGCCTCTGCTTCCCCTCATCGGGATGGATGCCGACCTGCATCTATGGTACATCGTCGCCACGATGTTCGTGTTCGGGATCATCCCCATTCTCTGGGGACTGAAAGGCATATTAAGGGCCCACGTGCTTTTCGGCGTCCTCTTCGTGGTGGTCGACAGCTGGGTTCTGTTCCTCAATCAGATCAAGGGCCTCGGAGTGGTCGTCTCACTTTTCTTCACAGCTGTGATGTTCTTGGCAGCGGGGCTGTTCTTTGTATGGGCCTCCAAGAAGCAGAAGACCGTTGGCCTGTGAAACTCGGTCAACCGTTGAATTTCCTGTACCAGGCGGGAAGTCCGAGATATCTGTAGTGGTCCTCTATCTGGCTGGAATAGATGGAGGCATAGAACCTGTTGAAATCCCGAACGTGAAGTATCCCGTTCCTGGTCGGCCTCACGCTGTATCCCGACTCGGAGCTCGATACCTCGACGAATCCCTTTTCCTCGAGGTCCGAAAGTATCCTCGTGACCATGTTGTGGTTGGAGCGTATATGGTGCATGATCTCGGACTTCGAGAGGCCTTCTTCGGCCTTCCTCAGGATATGGTCAAGTTTATCCTCGAGGCCCTTCTGGGACAGGTCTATGCCGAGTGCGGAGGAGAGGAGATTCAGGACTATGCAGGAGTAGAGGTTCATATCCTTGTATCTCCGGCTCCCCACCTTCTGACCTCCTAGGGAAGGTAGCCCTCCAGTTCAGGGATGAAGGGAACGAAATCATAGGTCCCTTCCGGAAGCTCGGCGATGACCTGGAGGTTGACATATCTCTTCAGCTGTCCCGGGATCTGGATCCTCTCATCGACGATCCAGTCGTAGACCGTGTCGTCGAGTCCCCTGTAGGCCCCCTTGGCCTTGAAGATCATTACAGCCCTGTTCGGGTAGATGCCGTTCTTCTGATATATGTCGGACATCGAGCGGATGAACTTCTTGACGTCCTCTTCTCCGGGGGCCTTTTTCGTTTCCCTTATGAACATGGAATAGCCCGGGCTTCCCTGTCGGTGGATCTTCCTCAGGGGGGTCGGTTTCCTGATAACGACCCCGTCGAAGTGGTGGCGCTTCTTCCTCCCGACCAGGTAGGCATCCTTCCTGAGGAGCTCGGGCCGGTTCTTCAGGAGCCTGTCGAAGGCCTTGTTCTCCTTGCGGAGGTATTTGACGAACCTCTCGGTCATGGTCTTTCCCTTGGGTATCTTGTGGAAAGGGGGGCCGTCCCTCATGCTCTGGATGGCGGAGAACCTGAAGGATGCCTTCTTCAGGAACCCCCTGACACTGCCCAGAAGCCAGATCGTAACGATCCCGGCGCAGAAAACGGAAAAGAAAATGAAGAACCAGAAGATCCTCCCCTGGAACAGGAAAGTGAGGGAGAGCATTCCCGTGACCACAACGCAGAACCACGTGAAGTACAGGGAGAATATCGAGTTGAAAAGGATCCTGTCCGCCTTCGACGACACCTCCTCAGCAAGGTCGAACGTTCCCCGGATGGGATCTTCGATCCCCCTGTAATAATCGCTCTTTGCCATGTGCTCACCCTCGATTTTCCTATATTTGATGTTCAAATTCATCATATTTAAAGATATATGAAAGATTCTTCCGAAAGAGCGGTTCATCCCGGTATTTATAAAGACCGAGCCATGGATGGTTCAGGTGTGAGAATGAGCGAAGAAAGAACGAACATCGTACTGCCCCTCGTCCTTGCGGGGGCGATCCTTCTCTCGACCATCGGTTTCATGGGGTTGATCCTATCCATGCTTCCCGAGAGAGAGGATGAGAACGGCGGCATCGGGAACGAGGTCCTTGTGAGCAAGGAGTTCGAGATGGCCGAGGGAATGGCCAACGAGCAGTTCGAGAACTCCCTGGACCAGGGTGAGCTGGCAAAACAGAACGCGCCCTCCCGGAAGCCGCTCCCTTCATCGAAGGGCTTCCAGCAGCCTGGATCCGGTCCTGTGACACAAGGAGCCGACCAGGGGAAGACAAGGTCCGAGGACGAACTCCTTTCCCAGGAAGGATATGTGGAGATAGGGAACACTCCAAAGGCACCGGCGGTTGAGATGGAGGAAACATTCGACCTTCTCAACGGCAAGGGTGATATCCTCATATCTGCCAATTCCAACATTCAGAGCGGGGAAGCGCCCGACGAATTCGTCCTGCCCGACCTCGGCGGGGACCCCGAGGTCCCGGTCAACGAGGACGGGGTGATGATGGACACCGACAAAATCTCCGATATCGAGGGGGACCTCGATGATGTTTCTGACGAGATCGGCGGATACCTGGGGGAATACTCTCCCGGGACCACGACCGCAGGTATGTCGGAAGAGGATGTCCAGGGGGTCGTTTGGACCATTTCCAACCGGACCACGAGGGACTCCGACCTTGACGGGAACCCCGAGTACATCAACGATCTGAGGGTGTCCTCGGGCCATCGCAACGATACCCTGATCAACGGGGCCCTCACATGGATAGTCGGATTCAACTACATCTACGAGGACACGGACAGCGACGGTGTCCCCAACAGGGAGGAGGTCACCATAGTGAAGTTCGCGAACTACACGATAGCCGGGAACAAGGTCGCCGAGGGTATATCCTACTCAAACCTCCTGAAGAACGATACCGATGGTGACGGGGTCATCGACAGGGTGGAGATAAGGCACCTATCCTACGGATACAGGATGACCATCCTCGGAGGTATCAAGAGCTATGCAACGGCCGGTGAGCTGGTCATGACAGATTCCAATGCTGACGGTATATTCGAGGACAAGGAGGGGACCGCCGTGTTCTACTTCAAGCATGAAATGGGCTCCCCCCTGGTCACGGTCAGGGAGTCTGTCGTGATCCTCCACGGAAAGGATTCATTACAGACGGACGAACTCTCCAAGCTTGCCTTCACCAGGGTGAACAACACGTCAGGAAAGACCATCCTCGAAATGGGCTATGGATGGACCGTCAAGGTCCAGGGCAATACCAAGAACCTTGTGATAGTCGCCGCCCACAACAACACGCTGACAGGCAGGCTCCAATATGTGATATTCAACGGGACCGAGACCAAGGATGCTGCAGGAACGACCTACAGGGTAACTGCCTTCGCCGTCGACAACAGGACGCTCCTGCTGGGGGGCAAGAGGTCCGATTTCGCCGCTGTTGACTACACTGTGACCATAGGAACCACGCAAAGGACAGACAAAGGGACCCTCGCCGTCGCAAGGATCGAGGACCGGCCCAACAGGGATACCGAATCATATATGTGGATCAATGTGGACAGGAAAGCTGTCAACGGGTCTCTGGAATACGAGAACATCACCATAGTTGCCGGCCACAACGTGACGGCGGGCTCGAGCCTGAACTCTACGACAGGGCTGGTCGTCCGCGTGTTCCAGGACAGTGACAGGGACGGCAACCCGGAGTATCTCAAGGAGGCGGTGGCACTAGTGATCGCAAAGGATACCAACAGCGACGGTGTCAAGGAATGGGAAGGGTACGCCGCCCATTCGAAAGAGCTCTGGGACAGCGACTCCGACGGCAATATCGAGCGCAACTTCACATTCTTCGTGATGGGTTTCAAGGATGACCCCGACGGGGACGGCAACATCAACACCGACAGGTCGCTGATGATCAGCATCAACAGGACCGACGCGAACTCCAACGGGTTCTTCGAGCTTGAGGAGGAGGCATACGTCGGATCGCTGAAGAAGGATGACGATTCCGACGGAACCCTGGATGCCCAGAGGACCGTCGGGAAATGGGTCAAGAGAACGGACGTCAACGATGACGGAACTGAAATAAACGAGCAGTCGGGTACATGGACCGACGAGAGCTGAAAAGAGATGAAGGAGTGAGTAGAATGAAAGCAGTGTATATGTTAGGACTTGCTGCGCTTGTCATTGGAGCCGGTCTCCTGGCCGGCTGCGTGGAAGAGGTCGCGGACCCCGATCTGACTTTTTCGGTGGTCGAGGTCAGGACCAATGCAACATCGCCAAATCCCAACGGCGAGTCAGCGGACCCGGGACATCATTGGTTATATGTGAAGGTCAAGGTAAACAACCTCAACGAGAGGAACGACCTCACGGTCTTTCCCGGAACCTTCTACGCTGACGACAATGTGACCGAATATACGGGCGAATACCTTGCGAACGGATCATCCATCCGAAGGATCGACTCCATAAGGATAGATCCCAACACCAACAAGGAGTTCTGGGTGATCTTCGGCCAGATCCCCGACGGGGACAAGATGGTCTTTATCCGATACCGTGGAACACTGGATGAACCCGTTGAGAAGAAGCTCCCTGATTATTGACCGTATTTCAATGACCGGTAGTCTGTCTACCGGTCGCGAGCCTTCCCCTTCGAGATATCCCGCGGGAAGGCTCTCTTTTTTTCTTTTGGGACCCATACCATCATTTTAATATAACGACCCGGTGAATTGATATCGCGAGGGTGATGGTCCGAAAAGATGCGATCGCAAAACAGCTTGCCTTATTCTCATTGTTCCTATTCGTAGCTGTCTCGACAATGCCTCTTCTGTCTGCCCGTGAGGTCTCCGGAGATGAAGATAGGGCGACAAGGACCTCGATCCCCGGTTTCTCCGCCTCCATCTGCACATGGAAGGACAATTTGTCAGGGGCTCTCTCCTTCACCTTCGACGACGGTGTCAACTCTCAGGCAGTGAACGCCTCCCCTATCATGTCCCTTCTGGACATCCGGGGGACTTTCTTCATCACCACGGACAACGTTGGGATCCCTTACGGGGCCACATGGGCCCAGTGGCAGACAGTGGCAAGCAACGGACACGAGATCGCCTCCCATTCCAAGACCCACAGCGACCTCAGGACGCTCACACCGCAGGAGCTCTGGACCGAGGTGGTGCTGACAAAGAGCATGATCGAGGACAATCTGACGGGGGTGAGCTGCCAGACCTTCAGCTATCCCATGGGTCTTTACAACGAGATGGTCATGGACCTCGTGAGGGAGACGTACATCTCCGCCCGCCAGGACCGGCACAACATCACGGCCCCCCCTGGTCCCGTTCCCTCGTCCCCCGATGATCTGTATTCCATTGTTCCCGTCAGGTTCGGGACAGGGAACACGGCCTCCCAGTTGAATGCTCTTGTCGACCGGACGATCGCCGACGGAGGTTGGCTGGTGGAGATGATCCACGCGGTTGGCGAGGGGGGCTACGATCCGGTCGACCTCGGGCAGTTCACCTCACACATGCAGTATGCGGCCGGCACCATGGACCAGCTGTGGGTGGCCCCATTCAGCAACGTCAGCAAGTACGTCAGGGTGAGGGATTCAGCTGTCCTCAACATGACCCACCCCGAGGACCATCTTCTGGACATCGTTCTGGAGACCCCCCTGAGCGAGCATGTCTTCGACATCTCAATGACCATGAACATCACCGTTCCATCGGATTGGATCGACCTGGAGATATACAGGTGGGGGGGCCGCGTGGATGTGGTCCATACCTTGGATGCCGTCGACCACAGGTATTTCATCACCGAGCTTGGAGCCAACGAGCGGATCCGCATCGTCCAGGCGAACCTGAACCCGCATATCGAGCTCTACGAGCCGGAACAGGGATCGGGGGACCCGTTCACTCCCTCTTTAGGAACAAGTTCCGACGAGTACGAGTTCTATCTTGTTTATTCCTCGGAGATGAACAGGGCTCCGTTGGAGCCCCCGATGGTCTGGTTCGACCTGAACGGGAACAAGGTCCTTGGGGACGTCGTCGGTGGAGTGGTGGAGGCGAGGGTCAACATGTCCAAGTTAGATCGCTATGACGAGGATTACACCGACGGGTGCATCTATCATCTGAGGCAGACCTTCCCTCCCGGAACAAATATGTGGATCAGGTTCTCGGCCCTTGACGAACTCGGGCTCGAGGCGGTAAGCTCGAGCGGTATGGGGTCATGGTTGAAGGGTCCGATCCTTGACGACCCGCCGACCCCTCCATCCAACATCAGAATGGAAGACAACCACTCCACGACACCGACATTCTTCTGGGATCCCGGTGTCGACCCCGACGGGGGAGATGTCGGGTATAACTTTGCCATCAGCGATAATATCACGGGAGAGAGCATACTTTGGTATTCCGTGGGCGGCAGCAACCACACGACCTATTCCGTCCTCAATTTCGACACCATTTACGATCTTTCGATGAGGACCCGCGATGAAGGGGGACTATATTCAGAATGGGTGGTCTTCCAGTTCAGGCTTGTCAATCACCGCCCGCCCCTCATCGAGGATGTCCGGATAGAGTTCACTTCAAGGTTGAACGCAACGTTCACTGTGGAAGCTCCTCCTGACCCGGATGGGGACAGGACCACCTATGTCATGACGCTCAAAGAGAGGACCGATAGTGGAGACGTGGAAGTGTTCCACAGGGTTCTGAGTGAAAAGAAGCCTTACACGTATCATATACTCAAGGACCACACCAACTACACGCTCACGGCCTATCAGCTTGATACTTGGACCTCTTCAGGATTCTTTACAAAGGATTTCTATGTGAATTTCCCGCCTCTCCCGACGGAACTTCTCGAGGTCAAGGACGCCAAGGGGGAGGAAGACTCCCTGCTCATAACCTGGTATCCGATAATGGAGGAGGACCTCGACCATTATGTCCTTCTCCGGTATATCGCTCCGCCCACCCTTTCCTATTTCGATGCATGGGATGAGAGGTATGAGATACGGAACAGGACGTTCTTCTTCGACACGAACGTCACCGACGGCATGACCTACTGGTATTCGGTCATCGGGGTGGACAAAGAGGGCGAGTTCGATAAGGGGGTTGTAAACTACAGCGTCCCGGGCACGCCCATCGACGATGTTTCACCAGCACCTCTTGAATGGATCAAGGTCACCTTCCAGGACCAAGACGAGAACAATTCAGCAAGGATGCTCATCGAGTGGAATGAGAGCAGGGACGGAAGGTTCTTCGGATACCGGATCTACAGGGCCGCTGAGCCCCTTGACGACATTTCGGGCCTGACCCCCCTGGTCTACCACAACGGAACGGCGAACCTAACCTCCCGATGGGATTTCGACATCGCGGTCAATGACACTTTCTATTACACGGTGACAGCGGTCGACAAGGCAGGCAACGAGGTCACCTCGGGATTGACCTGGGTCTCCGCCACCTACCCCTATACCCCGCCCCCTGCGCCACCGGAGATCACCGACGACAGGGGGGACGAGGGCAGAAACTATCTGATAACCGGAATAATAATCGGGGCTATCCTTCTGCTGATCGCCGGAATATCATACCTGGCCATGGTATTGCTCCAGAGAAAGAACTACTACAATTATTATGAGGAGGAGTAGGGATATCCCGCCAAATGACATATCTGATGATATTTTAGGGCCAATCCAGTTATATATCGAGAAATCTCATTCTTCTGCTCTAGGTCACTGATTGGATGTGCATCTGTATGGAACGCGGCGATGGCTCTATGACGAGAAAAAGGATGGCAGCCCTGATATTGTCCGCCGCTTTCATCCTGACCGTTTTCAATTTCACAGGTTCTTCCACGGGGTCCGAACCCGTTCTGGTAAAAGAATGGCCCCCCCTGTGGACATTGAGGGGAACGATGGACCTTGCGGAGATCTCGGATTTCTTTCCTTACATGCCCGATGATGCAGGAACCCCGTACCATATCGTTCAGTTCGATCATCCCGTCATCGATGAGGACAAGACCAGGATGATGACCCTGGGCCTCACCATCCTGGACTATATTCCAGAAAACTCATTCGTTGTCCTGGACAACCAGGGCAGCATCCGGGACCTTGATGGCAGTGATGTGAGACACGTCCCCCTGCCGTCCTTCATGAAAATTTCACCGGTGATCTGGGAGGTCCTCCAGGAAGGAGAGCTCTCGGACCATTTCGATACCATGGTCGTGGAGACCTTCATCCCGTCCGTAGATGCCTTCAGGGACCTAAATGACCTGGGAGCCGTCGAGACGGTCTCATCTAAAAGGTTTCACGTTCAAAGTATGGATTTCATCCGAATGGCAGCAATTACCGACGTCAAATGGGTCGAACCGCTTCCACAACACGTCCTGATGAACGACATAGCCTCCGGAATACTCGATGTCACTACCGTAAGGTCGCTGCACGGGCTGAACGGGGACGGGGAGACAGTGGCAATCGCTGATACCGGCCTCGATACCGGGGTTGACAAACATAACGTCACGGGAGACATACATGCGGACTTCGACAACAGGGTCGTTTTCAGGAACTGGGCTGGATCCTCCCCCGATGACAATTACGGTCACGGTACGCACGTCGCGGGATCGGTAGCAGGTGATGGTTCAAGGTCCAACGGGAACATCCAGGGAATGGCCCCTAACGCAAGTATCGTGTTCCAGGGGATAATGACCGATTCATTATCACTAGCGACGCCCGGGAACCTCTCGATCCTGTTCAAACAGGCCTATGATCTTGGAGCAAGGGTCCATACCAACAGCTGGGGGTCCGATGGCAGCTGGTTCTGGGGAAAGTACACCCCTGAATGCTACGACGTCGACTGGTCCATGTTCTATTATCCTGACCAATTGATCCTGTTCGCTGCGGGCAACGAGGGAACGGATTCCTCGCCGACCGACGGAAAGATCGACCCGGGTTCGGTATCCCCACCCGCCACTGCCAAATCCACATTGACGGTCGGAGCATCGGAGAATGTGAGGTCCTCCGGTGGAGCACAGACGACCTGGGGCTCTGGATGGGGCTATCCGATGAACCCTGTGAGGAACGACCACGTTTCGAACAACGCTGACGGACTTGCCGCCTTTTCATCCAGGGGTCCCACTCTCGACAACAGATTGAAACCTGACGTCGTCGCACCGGGTTCCAACATCCTTTCCACAAGGTCTTCCCTCCCGGGAACGATAAGCGGATGGGGGATATACAATCTCGATTACCTTTACATGGGCGGGACCTCGATGTCCACGCCGATAACGGCCGGGAGCGCCGCCCTGGTCAGACAGTACTACAATCAGACAATGGGCGAGGACCGGATACTTGCCTCCCTTGTCAAAGCGACCCTCATCAACGGGGCGGTCGATATGACCCCTGGACAGTACGGAAGCTCGAATCCCACCACCCAGGAGATCAACACTCGCCCGGACAACGACCAGGGATGGGGCAGGGTGAATTTGAAGGACTCCCTCTACCCCGACCAGGGGAAGTTCACCTACGAGAACAACTGGGAAGGACTTTCCACGGGCCAGAACTTTTCCAGGGTATTCAGGGTGAACTCCAACGATGAGCTCAGGCTGACACTTGTATGGAGCGACTACCCTGGTTCCTACTTCTCCGGGAAGCAGCTCGTCAACGACCTTGACCTCGTTCTTATCGCACCGGACGGTACGACATATCACGGGAACGACCTCAGCGCCCCATTCAACGACACGAAGGATGCGATCAACCCGGTGGAAGGTATCACGATCACGGACCCGTCCATGGGATGGTGGAAGATGGAGGTCAGGGCTGCGAACGTTCCTCTGGGCCCCCAGCACTTCGGGCTGGTGGCTTCCGGCAACATAACGAGCTTCATCACGAACTCGATGGTCTTCGACAGGCAGTTCTATTCGACGGACGATGGTGTCATCCAGGTCCAGCTGACCGGAAAGGACCTGATAGGGTCCGTGAGCATCCAGGTAAATATCACATCGACCTCTCAGCCCCTGGGAAGGACCGTGACGCTCATCGAGGAGGGCGAGTTCGGCTCCTTCGTGGGTACCATCCGGACATCCAACGTCACCACCAATGACCCCGGAAAGCTCTACGTGGAGCCCGAGGACACGATCTACGCCTGGTACTCGAACTCCAAGTACGGATACTTCTACGAGGCTACCGCCACCGCCAAAACACCTACGAGAGCGGCACTCTGGCGTCTTCCCGAGAACCATCTTGTCTATTCAATAGGGGACACGATCACCCTCAAAGGGACCTCCGTACCTGGAACGGAGGTCGAATGGTCGATCGAAGGGGCCGGTCTCGGTTGGAGGGAGCTTGATGACAAGGGCACTCTGCTGCAGGGGGACGAGACCGCCGGGGATGGTAACTATTCCGCCAAGTTCTACATCTCGGAGGACATGTGGTTCAGGGGCGATGTCATCCTGAGGCTGAGGGATCCTTATCTCGGGACCCTCTACTACCGGCAGTTCCCCCTCGAGGTCAACACATCGTCCCCGAGGGCCCCGACGGACCTGGTTGCCGATCCGCTGCCCGAGGGGAACGGTGTCAAGCTCAGCTGGAAAAGGACCGGTGGGGCGAAGCTCGACCATCACAGGATCTTCATGAACGCGACCCCGCCGGTCATGGAATACGATCTACAGTACTGGGTCGACCTGTTCGAGACCGACAACAGCGGGAACAACACCGAAGTTCACGGCCTTGTCGACGGCGTCTCGTATTATTTCCGGGTATCGTCGATCTGGGAGGACGGGAATGAATCCTCTCCCTCGCACTGGGCCCTTGGAGTCCCTCTGGATATGACACCGCCTTCCCTGAAGCCCCTTAAGGAGCCATACACCCTGGCCGGGAACGCAACAATCGAGTTCGAGGCGGATGAGGACCTTGATCTCCTCGAGGTCCAGTACTACGAGGATGAGAACCGGGACGGCATCGCCAACGACAATGGTACATGGTCCGAAGCCGGCAATTCCAGCAGCTCCGTTTTCGTGTGGAACACGAGGAAGGAGGCCGGGGGACCGGGAAACCTTGACCGGATGATAATCCGTGTCCGTGGTGCTGACGAGGTCCCCAATATGGGGAACTGGACGGAGTTCCCGGGCTATTCGGTCGACAACATCGGGCCCACGGTCCTGAGGTGGGACTCCTACCCCAACAGGATAACGAACATCGCAAGCTACAGCAACCTTCTGGGGGTCTCTGAGCCTCTTTCGACCATAGATATCCATGTGAACGGAGCCGTTCAGAACGCGACAACGGTGGGTCAGTCCGGGATCTTCGGACTGCCGTTGCTGCTCGAAGAGGGATACAATGATGTCCGGCTGGTGGGGTACGACAGGCACGGTGCGGGGCCGACGGTGACGAAATACCAGTTCACCCTGGACACCATGCCCCCGTCCCCGGTGATAGAGGAGTTCAACACGACATGGGAGATATCCCCCGACGGTCTGACCTTTGTCTCCGCTTCATACGATAACGGGCTGGACCCCGAGTTCACCTTCGTGTCGAACCATACCTGGGAGCTTACAATGCCTACAGGAGAGAGGAGGATCGCCTACGGCGGAACCTTCCATGCGGACATCGAACTGCTGGGCAACCATTCCCTGAAACTTACAGTGAAGGACATGGCCAACAATAAGGTCTCGACAGAGGTCGACTTCGTCGTTATAGATACGACCTCCCCTGAGATAAACATCATCGGGAGCTTCGTTGTCGACGAGGACACTTCTGTGGAATACTCCTCCCAGGGTACGACGGACAACGATCCCTGCACCTCCTCGAACAGGTGCGCGGTCTACAACTGGACATTTACCGGACCGAAAGGCTTCGAGTTCTATTCGAACAAGAAAGAGACCACGGTCGTCTTCCCGAACCCCGGTTCATACCTTGGAAAACTGACCGTTGGCGACCCCTCCGGAAATGAGAACTTCAAGACCTTTGCGATCTCCGTCAATGACATAACGCCCCCTCTAGGGAACATCGTCGGGCCGAAGAAGATCGTCCTGGGTGAGGCGCTATCCCTTTCCGCCGACTTCACTGACAACCATGACGATCTGGCGAACTCATCTTCTTTCCACTGGTCCATCGACTTCGTCAACGACCACGGGGTGAGCTTCAAATGGGGCGAGAGGGAAGGAAGAACCCTCGAGCTGACCTTCGAGGACCCTGGAAATTATACCTTCGATCTGACGGTGACCGACGGATCTGGAAACTCGAGGAAGGACTCCTTCAGGGTCTGGGTCTGGGACCCGCCCTTCGTGGAGCCGGACGAGGTCACCAAGGAAGAAAGGTCATGGACCATAGTCATCGTGATCGCGGCCGTGGTCCTCTTCGTGCTGATAGTGGCCGGAATATTCATCTACATCATGAAGAGGGAGGATATCCGCCACGTGGACTGGGACGATGAGGATGACGAGATCGCCGAGCTGGACGAGATCGATCTGGATGAGGAGGAGGAGGATGACTTCGATCTCGAGTTTGATGAAATGGAGGAATGGTGAAGGTCACTTCCTGAGCTTTTCCATGATCCCCGAGAATTTTTCCTGTATCTCCTCGAGCAGATCGGATTCCTCGTAATCGTCCTCTTCGTCCTTGACCCTCTTTCTCCTCTCCTCGATGTGCTCCCTGAGCCCCTTGATCTCATCCGCAACATCGTCAAGGTTCTCCCTGGCACCGAGGCCGAGATCGTAGACTCCCCCCATTATACTCTCGTACATCTTCCCAAGGTTCTCGTCCATTAGGTCGTAGGCCTCATCCATCAGGAACATTATGCTCTTGCCCTTGAGGACGATGTCGTCCTCAATGTCCCCGCCTGTGATCTGCCTTCTTCTGATGTTTATTCCCTCGAAGAACTCCTCGACGTCTTCCCAGATCTCCTTCGGACTGTCCATTCCGCTCCCTCGTTCAACTAGCGTAATGATATCAAGATAGAATACTGTTTGGCCCGATGGACCGAAAATGCATCTGGTCGGTTACTTGTCCAAACGCTCGAGGCCCTTTGGATACCTCCGTGCAAGGTCCGCGTAATTGGCCTTGAAGAAGGTATACTGCTCCTTGTAATGGTCATCGATCTTCCTGATCGGTTTGGCGGGGACGCCGGTGACAACGGTCTCGGGCTCCACCCTGCCTTTGGCCTTCACGACCGCTCCTTCGGCTACGACCCCCCAGTTTCCGACAAGGGCATAGTCCGATACCACGGATCCCATTCCGATGATCGCGTTGTCCTCGATCGTGCAGTTGTGTACGATGCATCCGTGGCCCAATGTTACATCGTTCCCGATGACGGTTCGCTCACCGGGTCGGGCATGGATCACAACATTTTCCTCGATGGAGACACGGTCCCCTATGACTATGCTGCCGTAGTCACCTCTGACGACAGCTCCTGGCCCCACGTAGACATCATTTCCCAGTTCGACATCGCCCACGACCGTGGCCGTCTCGAAGACGAAGGTGCCCTCGCCGATGCGGGGCACCCTGTCCTCGAACCTGTATATTCCCAGGCTATCACTTGTCCATGTGGACGTCCATCTGCGGGAACGGGATCTCTATGCTTTCCTTCCCGTAGATGTCCTTGATGTTCTTTGTCATCCAGCCTCTGAGCGTCCAGTAGTTCTCCGTCTTGGTCCACGCTCTGAGCTGAAGGTTGACCGAGGAGTCGGCGAGACCGGTTACCACGACATCCGGTGCCGGGTCCCCGAGTACCATCTGATTCCCCTTCAGCATGTTCATCGCGACGGTGAGCGCCTTCTGGATATCCTCCTTGTAGGCGATGCCGACATCGACGTCCACCCTTCTCGTGGGCATCCTGGTATCGTTCTTGATCGGGGATCCCCAGACCTCCCTGTTGGGGATTGTGATGTAGGTGTTATCCGGGGTGAGAAGCTCCGTTACCATCACGCTGAGACCCGTGACCTTGCCCTTGAATCCCTTTATCTCCACCACCTCATCCATCTGGATCGGTCTCAAGGTGGCAAGCCAGATACCCGCGAACAGGTTGTTGAGAGTGTCCTGCATGCCGAAGGCGAGGATCAGGCCTATCACTGCGGAAAGTCCGATGAAAACCCCTTCGATCCGGACCCCGAGTACCATCAGCACGAAGAGTACGAGAACTATTGTCAATATCGCGTTCACGAACTTCCCGAGGAAATCCGCCATTATCCCTGGCATCTTGGCCTTTATCAGACTCTTCTTGAAAAGAGCCACAACGATCTTTATTCCGAAGAGACCGAGCAGGAACACAAGGACCGCGATTATTATCTCCGCGACCTTGATGCCCAGACCGGGTATTTTGTAATCAAGAGCGTCTCCTATCGTTTCCAAAATATCATCTGCCATCCAATTACCCCCGTTTTGTGAATCGTAGAGCCTACAATATATAGATATCTGAAATCCCTTACATTTCAGGATATGCCCGTTCCATCCTCTTGAGTTCCCTTTCAGAAAGTATCTCGATCAGCTTTGGATATGGGGTCTATCCCTGTGCATCATTCCGGCTTTTGCAAGGTCCGTATACAGCCGGTCAAAGACCGAATCCCAGGTCATCTTTTCCATTGCATCCCTGGCATTTCCTGACATTTTCGTGCAGAGAGTACCGTTCTCCACCAGGCTGAAGAGCCTCTGGAACATATCGTTCGCGTCCTTGTAGTGGAAACCGTCAACGCCGTCCCTGACGAGCTCGGAAGAAGGACCACCTGCATCAAGGACCACCGGGAGGCCCGAGGCCATCGCCTCCTGGACCACGTTCCCGTAGGTTTCCGTCACCGATGGGAAGACGAATATATCCGCCGAGGCGAACTCCTCGAAAAGTGCTTCCCCGGTCATGAAGCCCTTGAACTCGGCCTCAGGGATCAACTGCTCGAGCCTCTTTCGATCGGGCCCGTCACCCACGATAACGAGCCGGGCATCCGGCAGCCTCTCTTTGAACCCTTTCAGGATATCGATCCCCTTTTCAGGGGACAACCTCGAGACAAGGAGCACGGTCCTGCCGTCCCGCGGCCTCCCTTTTTCAGGGTTGAAGCTTTCTATGTCCACTCCTCTTCTGAACACCTCGGTCGGTCTGTTGAACCTCTCCTCTATCATCGAGCATATCATCCTGGTGGGGGCGAAGTTGAACAGCGTCTTGCTGTAATAGTAGGTCTCAGCCTTGACCGCAAGCTCTTTGGTCGCCTTCGGGACCAGAGAAAGCGGGGGGCCGGAGGGGTGGCCCAGGAAATTCTCCATCCTGATCTCGGCGTAGGTCGACGCCTGGGTATGATAAGATCCTACCAGCGGAACCTTGTATTTTCTTGCGGCCGAAAGGGCATACAGCCCCATGGACCCCTGTGTCGCAAGGAGGACGACATCGTAGTTCTCGTTCCTGAAATTGGATTCGACCTTCCTTGGGAGGTGGTCGAAGATATGCCTCGGAACGCTCCATGCGTCGAAAAATATCTCCGGATAATATTCGATAGGGATGTCCACCATGACCTCGATGACCCTGACGGACCCCTTTTCATCCACCTTGCCGTGACCCGGGATGTACATGTCGAGCTTCAGTCCCTTCCTTTCAGCATATTCCACTAGCTTCCGGTAGGTATGCCCGACCCCGTTCAGGTCATGGTAGCATTCCGTGAACACTGCGATCCTCATTAAACGACAGTAGAACGAGTGTGGATTAATGTTTTATGCAAATTATGTAGAAATAATATGTTCATCTGTGTTGAGAGGTCACGGGGTAATCATCCGGAACAGGTTCGCTAAGGCTCCTGTCAGAATTCCGACCACTATCAGGATCCAGTAGACGACACCGAGTATCATGCCTATGACGGCCATTATCCTGTGTTTTTTCCTTTTCTGGCCGATGTATCCGGCGATTATCGCAAAGGAGGCAAGAAGGACCCCAAGGGGTGCGAGGACGAATGCGAGTATCCCTGTTATCAGTGAAGCTATTGCCCAACCGTTGTTCCTTGTGCTTCCCATGGAATTTCCCCCGATGCTCCACCCTGGCTAAGGGATGGCCGAACGGCCTCATTCCTCCGGTTCTGCATGGTATTCGTACGTTATCTGGAGGGAATAGGAAAAGCCCCTATCGGGGACGCCTCTCCAGATGAAGGGGCCGGGCCAAGTATCATCTCCGCCGTTCAAGGTTACGGGGATATACAGCTCCCAGTTGGAGGAAAGGTATTCGGGACTCTTCCACTCGACGACTATCTGCTGGCTGACGGGAGTATTGCCCCCGTTGACCGTCGTGCTGTTCGCCTCACCCTCGGTGACGACCTCCCTGAGTTCCATCGTTCCGACCTGATCGGCATTGGTATTCTCGTCGTTGTCGTCCACGGAGATGTTTACCATGAGCTTGATAGCGGTCTCGAAATCCAGCTGGATAGGGACCACTATGAACACTTCGGTCGGTGTGGCCTGAGCAAGTCCGGTCTGGGAGCCTGCAAGTTCCATACCATCGGTCTGGACAATGTAATCGGGTTCCGATTCGCCTTTGGATTCGCCCCCGAGACAACCGGAAAAGGCAGCCGCGGCAACGAGGATGATGGGAGCCAACCACAGGAGCTTCATATCTATTTTCCCCCAGGGGTGAATGTGACAGGTCCAGTAAATAACTTACCATGGGATATAGATTGTTCGGTATATCGCTCCAAAGGCGGTACCCCGATAAAATGGGGCATGGGTCCGCACACCCTCAAAACGTTAATAAGAGCCACATTCGCATACATGGACGTCAGGGGGAACGGTCGATGAATGGAAGTCAGAGGACTATGTGCTCGTTTTCGATCATTATCATGTTGGTCTTCCCTGGGGTCATTGTTCTCTCCCCATCGGAACGAACGGGCTCGGAGGGCACGATAAGGATGGAACCATCTTATCAAGAGAGGATGATCGCGGACCCTCCCGCTTCGGAATATTACGATGGCGACATTCTTCATGTCGGGGGTTTCGGTCCAGGCAACTATACCTCCATCCAGGGCGCACTGGACGATGCCGAGGACCGCGACCAGGTCTGGGTGTATTCCGGCTCCTATAGCGAGGTCTTGACAGTTGAGGACGAGATCTGGATCAAGGCTGCATCGGGTACGAGACTGCTGAACCCGGGTGGCCCAAGCAATGGATTCACCATGGACAACTACAATGTGACCATCACCGGATTCAACATCACCGATTTCAACATCGGGATCTATTCCAGATACTCTGGACATAATATTTCGGACAATATTCTTTGGATGAACGAATACGGAGTGGTGTTCGAGGATTCCCATACGAACCACAATAAAGACCATTCCAATTTCGGATACGTCATCCGGAGTAATGATATTGTCCAGAAATCCGACATGGTAGCGATCGAGATCGATATCATCCTTGATTTCGACGGCGGGGGGCCTTATGACTTCGGGGTCGATGATATTCTGCTGGTGGACAATGATATATTGTCATTCAACCCGGGCCTGACAATGGTAAGTGTCGTCCTCGGCGTCACGGACATCGGGAAAGGGAGCGGCCGGATAGGAAATGTGAGGCTCATCGGGAACCACATGGAAGGGGGAAGAGGGGGCATCAGCTTCGCAGGAGATATCGGGTACCTGAGGGACACGGGCATAGATGTGGGCGATCTGGTTATCACCGGGAATATCATCGTGGAGTACTCTAACTTCGGGATCTGGACCAATTATTTCACGGTCCGGGGGATATCGGGGAATTCGACGCTGGACACAGGCGACATCATCATTGCGGAGAACCAGGTGGGTTCATCACTTCTTTTAACACGGGGCATAGTTCTTGACTATCTCTACTATATATCGACGATCGAGGATGACTCCGACCTGGAATACGGGGAACTGTTGATCCGGGAGAACACGATAGATACCCAGGGGATAGGGATCATGGCCAACAGTCCATTTACTGGACATCAATTGAACGATGGGGCCAGCGTATCCATCGGCAGGAACTCCATCGTGGATAACAGGATCCTGTACAGCCAGATCGGGATCCGCTATTCGTTATCCTATGTGGATCTCCATAAAGGCGACACCTCGTTCGATCTTGGGGGCCTGGTCATTGATGGGAATTCCATAAGATCCTCGGGCAATGGCCTGGAGATCATGATCAACCAGATCGGGTTCTTTTTGGTCCAGAACGCTAAGGTCCATATCGATGAGGTCGCGATCAGTGGAAATTGGATCAGTTCCGACTCGACCGGGATATACCTGTCCATCGATGTGATCGGAAATGCCATGACGGGATCCTCAACCTTCTCCTGGAGGGGCTTGAACGTCACTGATAACACGGTGATCGGGGTCACCGGGGTGGACATCTTTGGTTTCAGGGATGTAGGTAGTCAAATGCTCAACGAGACCACATGCAGGATCGGCAACATAAGCTTCCATGGGAACAGGATATCGACGGCTGGCACGGGGATACACAGCAACGAGTTGAGCATTTTCGGCAATATGCTTGAAGATGAAGCCCACGTTGAAATTGGCACGATGTCTTTTTCCGGGAACATACTCGATTGCGGCGGGAACGGATTTCACCTCGCCGGCTTCAACCAGTTCGGATGGCGGATGTGGGACAATTCGACCTTCGTTTTCCAGGGTTTCGACGTTTCGTTCAACGAGATCATTTCCGACTCGAACGGCATAGATATGAACCATATGATGGATTTCGGACAATATCTCTACAATTATTCCTCCGCGGTCATAGGTGATATCGGATTCAGGGAGAACATGATCGTATCGAACGTGAGCGGTATTTTCATCGGGAACATGGATAATTTTGGTAATCATCTCTACGAATCCTCATCCATGGTCCTTGGGACGGTCGAGGTTTCGGGGAACGACGTCATATCGAACGAAACAGGAATTCTCTTCATATCCTTCTCAATGAACGGCTACGAGCTATTCAGCTTGTCATCGGCGAAGTTCGGTGATGTACTCATCACGGACAATACAGTGGTTTCACGTCTCTCCAACGGAATGCATTTCAGCCAGTACATGAACAACGGATATCTTCTGCATGATAACTCGACCGTCATCCTCGGGAAGCTCGGAATATCCCGGAACATCATCACATCGGAATATTCAGGGCTATTCTTCCTGGTCTACGGATATCTTGGATATGTCCTTTACAATTTCTCCAGGGTCGATTCAGGATCGCTTGAGATCACCGAGAACGAGATAAGCTCCCGGGGAGAGGGCGTTTTCTTTTTCAGTCTGAACTACGTTTGCTATGTGCTTTACCATTATTCGATGTCCGAGTACGAGGGAGTGAACATTTCAGGCAATACCATCACAAGTTATGCGAGCGGGATCTACATCTCGAACTTCGCCGGTATGGGATACGTTATAAGAGACCATTCCAAATCTGTTGTGGGTCCGGTGAATTTGGATGAGAATGTTATAAAGACGAAGACGAACGGCATCCAGATCGAAGTGATGAGCAACTTCGGGTATGATGTGTCTGGGAACTCTGAGGCGAACATGGAAGGATTATCGATCTCCGGAAACGATATCGAGGCTAGCAGTATTGGGATATGGGTCGACAGTTTCAGCGAGATGAACAGGATAGTTGAAGGCGGATCGAGCTCCTCGATCGGCAACTTCACCATAGGATCGAACGTGGTGATCTCCGGAAACGACGGTATACGTTTCGGGAACATGAGGGCCATCAATTCCGCCCTCAAAGCTGAAGCAAACGCCCATTTAGGTGCCTTCAAGGTTCTCGATAACAGGATCACAGCCGGCGGGGGTTATGGCCTGTCATTCCAGTGGATGAGCCAATGGGGGGGCGGGAACACGGACCGGACCCTTGGCAGGATGGACGGGTTCGAGATATCTGGCAACAGGATATCCTCACCTGAATTTGCCCTGTACATCGAGTTTAGACAGCTCGGGGGATACATGGAGGATGAATCCCGCTTCGAACTTGGACAGGTCGATATCAAGGACAATGACCTGACCTCTGACCGGATAGGATTGGTGCTCGATTTCAACGGTATATCCGACTACGCTATCGATGGCTCAAGTATCGATATCGAAGGGATCGAGGTCTCCGGAAACCGGATAGATGCGGAGGATGGCATCAATATCTTGGTAGAGGTCGGTATTCCCTCTGCCAAGGTGGAAGTGATCTTCGGAGACATCATCGTTTCCAGGAACATTATCGACCACGCGGTCAACCATAGCCTGTACATTCCCGTTAACATCAATATTGTCGAGGATGTCCGGGTCGAGCTTGGGGATATGCACGTTCTCTGGAACGAGATCGAAGGTTCTGATCTCTGGGGGATCGCCCTCCAGTATTGGATCTTCACATCCAGCAGTATATACCCCGGGTTCGGTGAGATCGAGATCATGGGGAACACCATAGAGAACTGCGCGGACGGACTTTTCCTCAACCACACGAAGAACGTGACCGCATACGCCAACAACTTCGTCAAGAACGTCAACGACACCGTGATAGACGACACCACCATCAGGTGGATCTCGAAACAGCCGATATGGTACAGGCATGGGATGAGGAACCTATCGAGCTATCTTGGGAACTACTGGGACAGGTATACCGGTTCCGATCTCAATGATGATGGTATAGGGGATACGCCTTACAACACGGGTTACGGTATGGATACCCATCCGCTTGTGGACAGGGTGGGGGAATATCTGCCTCCCTGGAACGATGAGACCCCGCCTGAGGTGGTCATTACATCGCCGGCGAACGGTACAGCCTTCAACGTGACCTCGGTGAAGATGACCTGGGTCGGGGTCGATGACCTGCTGGGGATCCAGCGGTACGATGTCAGGATGGACGATGGTTCCTGGGAGGACATCGGGATGCAGACATCCTACACTTTCAGCGGGATCGCGGAGGGCGCTCACGAGTTATTCGTGAGGGCGGTAGACATGGCTGGCAACGAAAAGGTTGTCTCGGTTCACGTGATCATTGATCTGACCGATCCCTTACTTGAGGTCCTGGCCCCTTCGGAAGGCGGTTTTGTGAACTCGTCGCGTGTGATGGTGTCATGGGCCGGAGAGGACCCGCTCTCGGGGATCGCTGGCTACATGGTCAAGCTCGATAACGGGTCTTGGATCGATGCGAAGCTGATGAACGGGTTCCTCTTCACCAATGTCTCCCAGGGTTACCACTATGTCGAGGTCGGTGTCAGGGACCTGGCAGGGAACACCAACGGGACGAGGGTCGATTTCGGGGTGGACGTCACACCCCCGTCGTTATCCGTCCTGTATCCATTTGAGAACCTTATCCTTGCCTCCACATCACTGAACGCGGAGTGGGAAGGTTCTGACATATTGTCGGGGATATCGGTGTTCATGCTGAAATTGGACAGCGGGAACTGGTTCTCCAAGGATAGAGCGACGGAGCACATTTTCCTGAACCTCTCGGAGGGCAACCATACCCTTGTTGTGAGATCGACGGATAACGCCGGGAACCTGAGGGAATCTTCGATCAGGTTCAGAGTGGCTCTGATAGAACCCGTGTTATGGATCCTCGAACCCCTCGAAGGGTCCTATGCCACAAATTCCACTGTGCTCGTTTCCTGGAATGCGTACGGAACGACCTACGCGCCTTCGATGTACCAGATAAGGGTAGATTCCGGTGAATGGGAAGACCTTCCAGTGATCTATTCCCACACCTTCACTGGCCTTGCCGACGGCGACCATACGGTTTATCTGAAGCTGACGGACAAGGGGGGCAATGTTGAGACGGCATCCTCGGCCTTCATCGTTGATACGGTTGCACCGACCATCGTATCTTTCTCCCACATCGGTGAAAAAGCTCCCCCAGGAGACCCGATAGTGGTCGTATTCTCGGAGAGCATGGACCCTGGAGGGTTCATCATCGAGGTCAACGACATGAGGCTCCCGGGAAACCTCAGCAGTGATGGAAAGGAACTGACGATCCGACCTGACTTGGGGCTTGGTATCGATGTCACGGTGGATATAAGGGGGAAGGACCTCGCAGGCAACAAACTGACCGAGCAGTTCAGCTTCAAGACAGCATCAAAGGGAACCATAACCGGAAAGCTCCTTTACACGGACGGGAAGCCGGTCGTGAAGGCAAGGATCAAGCTCGACACCGGGGAGGAGGTCCTGACCGACATGATCGGTAATTTCTCGCTGGAGGCTACCCCGGGAACCAGGACCGTGAGGATCTACGATGAGGAGGGGCACAAGCTCACCGATTTCAAGGTCGATGTCGTTGCGGGAAAGACGGTCACGCCGACCGACCAGCTCACCGTGGAGAGGTACAAAGAGCCGACCGGATCTCTCTGGTGGATCTGGCTCATACTCATGATCGTGCTGGTCGCCATCATACTTGGGGCGGTGGTCTTCTTCGTGGTCAGGAGGGCCGGGGAGGAAGAGGATGAGGAGTTAGACTGGGACGAGGATGAGGAGGATTACGACGACGAGGAGTACGACGAGGACATCGAATACGGTGAGGACTGGGACGACTACGATGAATGAACCCGATCCTCTAACCTAGCAGTATCTCCGCCTTCCTGACAACCTTGTTGAATCCTACCTTCTTGCCCTTCCTGATGATCGATCGGAGGAGGTCTTGTGCTTCGTCTATCTTACCCATCTCGAGTAGGAGCGATGCTCTTCGCAGGGAGACCACAAGGGAACCATTCCGGTCCCCCTTCGACCAGGCCAGTTCCTCGAAATCCTTCAGGACAAGGGCGATATGCTCGAAGTTCTTCATCTCCCTGATGAGCGCATCGAGATAGAGGACGGACCTCTTGGGCTCCATCGTCTCTATAAGCGCTTCGGCCAGCTCCCTTGCAGCTAGGCCGATCTTCTTGGACCTCTGTGCCGAGATCAGGTCGAACCTCGATTTTCTGCATTGAAGAAGCAGTTCGGCCCGCTTTTCGGAGGGTCCTTTCAGGTTCTTCACGCCCGTCGATGCCCTCTCCAGATATTCCAGCGCAGCTTTCTTGTCGTTCATCCTTCCTGACAGTTCATGAAGGTCCAGAAGGACCCAGACAGCTGCCTCGGGATCATTTGACTCGATAAATGATGTGTAGGCCTCCCTCAGGTCCTTCAACGCTTCCTCATGATCACCGAGGGTGGACCAGCAAAGTCCCGTCCTCCTCTTGAGCTTGGCGTTGATGGCGGGCAGCCTCGGATGGAAGGAGGACGCTCTCTTCAGGTACTTCCTTCCCTTGCCCCGCTCCCTCTTCACGATATACGCCTCGGCGATCGAGGCCTCGACAAATGCCTTGGACCTGGGATCCCCGCTCTCCTCGAAAAGAGAGAGCGCTTCGTGGAAGGAATCGAGGGCCTTGTCCACTTCCCCTCTTTCAAGATAGGCGACAGAAAGATTGTTCAAGGCCTTGCCGAGCCCGGGTTTGTTCCCGAATTTTCTGTTGTAGGCCACGTTCTTCCTCTGCGCTTCTACAACCTTCGAGAGCACCCCTCTTGCCCTGGAGATCTCGCCCGATCTGAACAGGAGCTTGGACACAAGCGAGAGGACCTCTTCCTTTTCCACCTCCTTCTTCGAGAGCACCCTGTCACATTCCTCGAGCGCTCTCTTTATCTTGGTCTCGGCTGAATTGAGGTCTCCGTCCCTGAAGTTGAGATCGGAAAAGAGCAGGAGATACCTGATAAGATCGGCCCCTCTCAACGGGAACGGGTCGATCCTGGGCACCATGTCAAGGACCTCGATATGGCCCTTGCTGACAAGGAAATCCCCCTCCTTCAGAAGCGCCTCGGTGATGCCGTCCCGGTCATGTTCGTAGAGGAGCATGATGCGGTGAAGGATGTCCCTCTCCGAACCTCTAGTGGAAAGGAACCCGAGCGCCCTGTCCAGGCATCGGTCGACTTCCATGGGTGCCATTCTCTCCCTGAGGTGCTCTCTGAGAAGATCGTGTATGCCCAGGTTTCCGTCACCGAACCTTTTCAGGAGGAACCTTTCGTTCAGCCGGTCGATGAGCTCACGGTCCGGGACCTTTCCCGGGAAGAATGCCTCCTGGGGCATGGGCTGGTTGTAAATGCTTGAAAGGTACAGAACATCGATCTCCCGATCGTCGAGGCTCCCCGTGACCTCCTCCCAGAGATACCCGTCGATATCCGAACCGGCGATGTACAGCTCAAGGGCCAGAGGGTGGCCGGAGGTCTTCCTGTAGGCGAGCTCATGTTCTTCCACCGGGACCCCCCTGAACTTCAGCAGCTCCCCGGCACTCTCGGGGTCCAGACCGTAGAGTTCGAGCTCTCTGACATTCCCCCCCTCCAGAACATCCCGTTTTCTGTAAAAGGACGGTCTCTTTCTGGACCCTGTAAGAATGGTCATCCCGTTTCCCTCGGGCATTCTCTGTTTGAGGATGTTGAGGAATTCCATGACGGACCGGTTCTTGTGTATATCATCGAAAACTATGACCAAGCCCGTTCCCCTGAGGTCATTCACCAGGGAGGAGACCCCTCTTTCCAGCTCAGGTTCCCTGTAACCCCTGAAATGATCGATCAGCTCGGTCCGGCCCAATGTTTCCAGTGTTGGCGCGATATCCTCAAGGATGCCGGAAGGTCTGGTCCATTCATCGACAGAAAACCAGTATGCCGGAAGGTCAGGGTTTCTTGAAGTATATTCGGCCATCAGGGAGGTCTTGCCCTGACCAGCGATCGAGATGATGGAAATGAAATCCACCCCGGGATCCTTGACAAGTTTGGATATCTGGTGGATCTCCTTTGCCCGGCCGAAGAACTTTGTATTGACCGGGATCCTCTGTTGTGTACGGAGAGGGCCTCCTTCCATTGATAGAGTGACCTCGCTCCCGTCGTAGTATCTGTTCAGGAGTTCGCCCATGGTTGAAACTTTCCCCCCCTCCTGCATCATCAATTTGAGTACCCTCGATACCTGCAGCAGCTTCAGGCTGCCGTCCCTCATCCTTACTGGAAGCTTCGTGCCTTCTATCTCATTGGCATATTCCTGGACCTCGCGGACACCCTTTTGAGTGAGAAAATAGACCTTTTTCCTCCTCCCCTCTCCCTTGACATGGGCGGTCCTGGACCGGACCAGTCCCTCGTTGCACAGTTCGGTCAGAGCCCTTGAAACGTGGGTCTGCCTCAGGTCGAGCTCTCTCCCGATTCCCTTTTGAGTAACGCTCTCGGGGACCTCGAAATCCTCCTCTGCCTTCATGTGGTCCCAAAGCAGTAGCATTATCTTTCTCTGTACCGGAACCCGAAGGGGGCCCTTTTCTTTCCCCATTGTCACATAATGCTAGATGTATTGATAAAAAGGTTTTGCGGGTCCTGGTATATTATTACGGGTTTTGGTATAAAAACAGCATAGGACCGGATGATGTATATATAGACAGGAGGAAGGATCGGACCTTCAGTAGAACAAATGGTGATATCATGCTGTCTTCAAAGAGGGCCCTTTCTGTCGGGCTCGTGATATTGATGCTTGCATCTGCTTTGGTGCTTTTCTCCAACTCGGATGCTGGACCGACAAGGGCCAATCCGACACTGACGAACTCCGCTGTGACACCTTCGACCGGTTACGATGATACCCTCTTCAATTTCACGGTAACATATACTGATACGGATAACGATGCACCGACAAGGATCGCGGTCCTTATCGACAATATCAACAACGACATGACCCAGGCCGGCAACATGAACGCATCGTATACGACAGGCGTCCAATTCTTTTTCACGGCATACCTTTCCGCCGGAACCCACAGCTACTACTTCGTGGTCGTGAACTCGATGGCGGAGTTTGCGAAAGATCCCGTCAGCGGAACTTACTCGCTGACCGTCCTGTCGAGGAATCCCGGTCCTCAATTGTTGAATGCGTCCTTTTCTCCCTCGGAACCGGATAACTCGACAGGGGTTAATTTCACTGTGGAATACCGTCATACGAACGGAACTGCCCCGATGTTCGTGAACCTGCATATCTACAATGTATCCGCAGCGACCAATTCCACTTACAATATGACCGCCATAGGGCCGGAGCTCGGGCATAACTGGACCGCCGGCGTCGAATACATGAAGTTCCTCATGCTTGATGCAGGTTCTTACCTCTTCATTTTCAATACGATGGATGCGAACGACCTTTCCGTGACAATTCCACAAGGAACGACGTATACTGTGGATGTGGGCAGTACCGGCCCCCCGAACAATCCGCCGACCCTGTCAGGGGGCGGGATGTCGCCGGCAAATCCTTCGACAGGGCAGAGCACCTCGTTCTGGGTGACATATGCCGATCAGGATGGTGACCTTCCACGGGGCGTGTGGCTTACCTATTATCCCTCCAATGATAACAGGACCCAGCTATCGGTCGGGATGACCGTCCCCTCGGGGAGCGTGACTCGGGGAGTTAACTGCACACTGTCGATAAATGCGCCCCAGAACGGGACATACGATTATCTCTTCGAAACATGGGATGCCAACGGCGCCTATGTATCCACACCCGTATCTCAGTTCAGGGTGGGCAATGGCACCTCACCTCCTCCGAGGCTTCCATACCTCTCAAGGGGAGTTCATGCACCGCAGAGTCCCACGGTAAATGACACGATCAATTTCACCGTGGTCTACACGGACCCCGCGGGCACCCGAACACCACACTATGTCCAGCTGTACCTTTATCCTGTATCGGCTGAGGTTTACGTTCCCACGATCATCAACTTGACGATGGGGGGAGGAGACCTGCTCAACGGGACCACTTACTACACGGCCAGGTCCCTTCAGGCGGGTAACTATTCCTACTTCTTCCTTGCGATCGTCGGGAACTATACCACCAGCTACCCCAACGGAAGCTTCATCAACTTCACCGTGACAGGAGGCGGGACCCCGCCGGTCGACAACCCACCGGTACTTTCAAGGGGCGGATATTCTCCGTCCAGACCGACCGCCGGGACGAACATAACCTTCTCCGTGACATATTCGGATGCCGACGGTGATGCTCCGACCTATGTGAGGCTGTACACCAATCCCATCCAATCGAGCCTTCCGTATACCTCCCACAACATGACCGTATCCGGAACCTCATACACAACCGGCGTTACTGCCTCGGTCACGATCAGATTGTCAGCAGGGAATTACAGCTACTATTTCCAGGCTGCCTCCGGGAATTCTAGCACAAGGCTCCCCTCGACGGGAATAGCAACCATTTCTGTTGGGTCGATCACACCTCCCCCTCCCCAGAACCGCGCCCCCACATTGACCAATCCTGCCGTCTCCCCCACATCCCCATTAGCAAACCAGTCCGTTTCCTTCAGTATAGTATATACCGATGCGGACAACGACGCACCTACCTATGTCAGGATACACATCCTCTACGGCGGCGGAACCGGATACATGAACTTCTCGATGAGCGTGCCGAGGGGCACATATTCGAGTGGTGTGACATGTAACTATTCGACCTCTTTCAGAGCAGGGACCTACTACTACTATTTCTCGGCAGCTTCCGGTAACCATTCGGTCATCTATCCTTCCTCCAGTGTGCTGACGCTGGTCGTAGGGTCCTCGGGCCCCCCGAACAGGACCAAGCTGGCAGCGATCGCGACCATCGGCCCTGGAGCGTTCGATGTTGAGATCATCGACGAGGACTTCACCATCACCCTGAAGAACGCCGGCAAGGGCTCGGTGGAGATAGAGGTCGACCCGCACGGGGTCGGTGGGAAAGTGATAGCCCTTGCCCTGGACAAGGACCTGTTCGATGTGAACAGACCGGAGGATCTGATCGTAACTGTAGAAGGTGTCAGGATCCCTTATCGATACGTGAGCGATCCGGAGCTGATGTCCGGGGACGAACCGTTCTTCTTCGTGATATTCGGAGAGAACGGCCCGACACTTTATCTCTACCTTCCTGAAGGGGACATCCAGACCATAGCTGCAAAAGCAGCCGAGGACTCGCCTCCGGACCTGACGTGGTTATACGTCCTGGGTTCAGTGATAGTCCTCCTCATCATCGGTGCCGTGATAGGGATCTCCCTTCTGACCGCGGCCCAGAAGAGGAAGATCGACGCATACTACGAGGACTTCGACATCGGTCTCAGGACCGAGGGGGTCATAGCCGGGAAGATCAAGGACGAGGACGATATCGAATGGGAAGATCTCATTGGAGAATGATCCATCGGCCATCCAGCACTCCACCCTACCCCACCGAGGGGGTTTCGGCCCCCTCATATTTTTATATGAATTTTTAATCAAATCTTCTTTTATAAAATCAAATTCTTTTTAACAGTTATCGCGGGTATCCAGAGGGGAGGTGAATGATGAACAGCCGGACCATCGCGATAGTTTTCGCCTTTGGTGTTGGAGCACTGCTGCTGGCACCGATCGTGGCAGCTGATGACGGGAAGGAAACGGAGTGGATCGGAGCCGAGCTTGATCTCGACATCGATGCAACGCCCGATCTCGGGAACCTGACTGGGGAGATAATGATCCAGTTCATACTCGAACCGTCGTTCCATGTGGATCCCGCATCTACCACGGTCATCATAGACCGGAATGAAGATCTCTGCTGATCTGAAATTATAAGGTAGCGGGACCGGGGGCTTCGGCCCCCACATATTTTTATTTAATTTGACCAAGGATTCTAGAACCTTCCCCGGGCACCGCCGCCCCCTGACCTCCCACCGCCAAAGCCTCCGCCGCCTCCCTTGAACAATCCGCCAAGGAAAACGAAGAGGCGCCCCTTCGTGAGCACCAGGATCACGATGGTGATGATGACAACGATCAGGAGCTGCCACCACTTCAGAGGAATGAAGGGGATGGGGTACCAGGGTTCCTTCGTCCTCTTCACCGGGCCGTCCCAGTTATCCAGGATCTCCTCTCCCAGGAATGCAACGGTGTATAGGATGCCGTCGAAATAATTGCCTTCCGCAAGGAAAGGCTCCAGGTGCGCCTCGGCGATCTGGTTCACCTTGAGGTCCGGCAATATTCCTTCCAGGCCGTAGCCGACCTCGATCCTCCACATCTTTTCCGATACGGATATTAGCAGGAGGAGGCCGTTGTCGAGACCTTCTTTTCCTATTCCGCTCTCCTCGAAGGTCTTGACCGCGAAAAGGTCGATGCCGTCGGGTTCAGTTGTGTTCACTATCAGTACGGCTATCTCGCAGCCGGTCTCATCATCAACCTCGATGCACAGGTCCTCGATGTCGTATATGTCAAAGGTGGTGAGGACCCCTACCTCGTCCGTGACGTAGTATTCGAGCTTGGGATAGGAATGGGCGAACGGCACCAGAACTGACACTATGAGTAGAATGAGAACTGCCGTCAATGCGGAGGTCCGCCTCATCCGGGATCACTATCCTGGATTGTCCGGTGCAAAGTCGCTCTCGAAATAGGACCTTTCATCGAAACCGAAGGAGTTGGCGATTATTACAGTCGGGAACTGCTTGATCTTCGTGTTGAACTCCCTGACGCCGTCGTTGTACCTCATCCTCTCGACGGTTATCCTGTTCTCGGTCCCTTCCAGCTCCACCATCAGGTCGCTGACCGCGACGATGGATTGCAGATAAGGATAGTTCTCATAGGTCAGGATTATGGAGCGGAGAGCGGTATCGAGCTGGTTGGAAATATCAAGCTGCTCCTCTTCGTTCCCCGACGCTTCCATCCATCTCGTACGCAGGTCGGTGATGTTCGTCAGGGTGGATTCCTCGAACTCCTGGTAATCCTCCACTGTCGCCACAAGTGTCGGAATGAGGTCGATCTTCCTCTGGTACTGGTTCTCCACCTGTGCCCAGTCGCTGTCCACATCCTCCTCGAGCTTCACAAGCTTGTTGTAGGTACTGATGGTCCATATCACGGAGGAAAGCAGGATCACGAATACCGCTGCGGCGGCGATGATGCCAATGATGACTCCCGGTTTCATCTGCATATCCATGCAATGAATTACCTATTATTTAACTAAAATGCCGTATCCTTCAAATTACAGGATGTTCCCCAAAGCTTAATTATCACACTATACAATATCTGGCCAGTATCTGATCCGGGAGGAGAAAAATATGAAAATGACATATCTGGTAACTCTCTCTCTCCTCTTTTCGCTCCTCCCCGCGCTCTCCTACTCCGGGGCATACGAATGCCCTAGGCTCGTTGCATTATCCGTTCCGGTGGATTCGGACAACGACGGTACACCCGACGAGTTTGATGTCCTCCCCGACGGGAACGCCGTTCTCATCATTTCGGTGGAGAGGCTTGAGCTCAACGGGACCTGGGACCCCAACATCGGGATGGCCCTCGACGGGAACCGCAACGAAAACCTCGATCCCGCGGAATGGCACAGGGTACTTCTGTCGAATGTTTCCGTTGTTGAGGACATGGGTTACGGTGACGGGAAGCTTTGGTACGGGATCGATATTTACGAGAACTACACCTCTATGTTCTTCGGAATATCGGTATTCAACGATACCCGGTCCAGCGATGGTTTCTTCGATCTCTCACCGAGAACGAACCAGACCACCGCCGCAGGGATCTTCGAGATGCGCAACGGAACCTACAGGAACCGCTCGCTCAACGTCACAAGCTCCGGCATCGGCGATAACGAGACCGGTCTGGGGGACGCCAATATAACATTTCACCTGGAGGTCATAAAAGGCCCCTCGATCGAGGTATCGGACCCCCCGCCCACCAAATTTCTCTCAGAACTCGTTACCGTCGAGATGAAGGAAGGGGACTCTAGACTCTTCGAGATAGAGGAGGTCTACGTCCCTGAGAACGTCGAGGCCAACCTCAGCTTCGAGTGGTACCTTGGACTCTTCGAGAACCTGTCCGGACCCCCGGAGGAATATTACTGCGTTCAGAACAGCTCCTTCAACGATACGGACAGTTTCGAGCTCCATGCCAACTTCGGCTCGGAGGGCCTCTACGGCCTTTACTGCATCGCTTTCCTACACATCGAGCGGTTCGGTCTCTTCTGGTATGACATGAAGGCATGGGGGATCGAGGTAAAACACCACAATACCGTCCCCCAGCCGAAAATTGACGTGACGCCGTCGGAGTGGATAACACAGCTGGACAGCGTTTCCATCTCTGGATTCCGGTCCTACGACAGGGACGGTGACGAGCTGACCTTCGAATGGTACATCGACGGGAATTACGAATCCAACCAGACGGAGTTCGAACACGTTTTCGTCAATGCCGGCCTTCATTCCATCAAGCTGGAGGTAACCGATGACGAGAACGTCACCGCCGTTGCCTACCGCAACGTGACCGTGAACAACATCCCGACCCCTGATGACGCCCAGCTGTCCTCGAAATTGATCGGCGACATCCTCTGGACGGTCCCGAACAACTTCACCAGGCTGCTGGTGGACCGGAGGAGCGTATCCACCAACCTCGAGCTGCCGTTCGGCTACGGCCTCATCGCATCCTTCTCCCTCGTCTCCGAGGTCCTTGTCAAGCACTGGGGGGAGATGACCTTCGAGTTCACGGACCTCGGCACGAACTACACCTATAACATGACCGGGTCGGAGGACCGGTTCTCGGTGGGATTCAAACCCTACCTCGATATGCAACTGATCGTGCTCAAGGACAACAGGAAATGGGACCTGATCAACGGGACGGTGCCGCTACCTCTCCGGAACAATGACCTCAGGCTGGATAAGGACGGGGACCCGTTCGTCAACATACCGACCCTGACCAAGGGGATCATAGATGTGTACACTTGGGACCTCTACAGGGAGATCTACAACGGCACCGATGCGGAGATGGGCGAGCTGTCGATCAACATCGAGGACATAGATATGCTGGAGGTGGACCTTTTCAGCTTCGCCGCGGCAGCCCTCGGCCTGGTCATCAACGAGTATGCCTTCCTCATCGGGGAGGCCTTCAATCTCCTGGACGTGTTCGCGAACCTCTATATCCTGAACCGTTTCGACGTAAGGGTCGACGCTCTCAAGGACATCTATCTGCTTATAGACCATCACGATTCGGAGTACAACGACCTGGAGCTGTTCGAACCGGGGACCACTGTCCTTCCGGAGGGAAGCCTGGATGATCGTGACATCTTTGTCATGACCTCCACCAATCTGGATGTGCTGATGAGACCGTCCCTTTCCCTGAAGTTCAGGCTCACGGAATGGGGACGGGGGGCATACGGGACCTATGATATCTTCCAAAAGAGCGGGATCATCGTGGGTTTCGTGAAGACCGTATACAGCTTCCTGACAACGGGCAGCGCCCCGAAGAAGGATTACACCTTCGACGAGGTCCTGTGGGAGGGGAGCACATCCCTGGAGATGTCCGGAGATGTCAGGAGCGTTCATTCCAGCTACATAACCTATTCCAGCGACCACGACCACGACGGCTACATCAACATCAACGACCCGTTCCCGCTTGATGGGGCAGCATGGCTTGATACCGACGGTGACGGGATGCCCGACGAGCTGCACGGCAACTCGACGACCGGGCTCATCGAGGATGAGGACGACGACAACGACGGCGTTCCAGATGATGAGGACAAGTATCCGCTGGACCCCGAGAGAACGGGGAAGGAGACCGACACCAAGGACGACGCGGACATCGTGGTCATCGCAGTGATCGTGGGCGTCCTGGTCCTCGTAGGGGTGCTGGCACTTCTGGTCTGGGTGAACAGGGACAACGAGGGAAAGAGCTGGGGAAAGGACGAGGAATGATCTGAAAGAGAGGGTTGAATTGCGAAACGTCGAGCTGGTCCCGGTCATCTGTCCTCAGTGCGGGTCAACGATGGATGTTCCAGGGAAGCTTGACATGATCCACTGCATGTACTGCGGGACCAGGTTCCTGATCTCCGAGAAGCAGCCCGACATCCACTATCACTATCACGGTGAGAAAAAGAGCATCGAGAACTACCTTAGACTGGCCATGAGATATATCCAGGCCGGGGACATCCAGAAATCCCTCACATATTTCGACAAGGCGCGTGAGGTGGACATGGACCAGGCCGATATCATCATCAAGAGGAACTCCAAAAACTTCGCAAAGCTTTACCTCGGGGCCGCGAGGAAGGAGATAGAGGAGATGCGAAGAAGGGGAAGGGTGGAAGTTGTACCGGACCCCAATGACGACCCCCTGGGCATTCTATTCATTGAGGATGAGGACCTGGACCGTCAGTATATCGCTTCCCAGATCTCAAGGGACCGCGCCGAGCGGGAGCTGAAGGACCTCACTTTCGAGGCCCGTTTGGCCCTGGAGGAGGCCGAGAAACACATCTCCGATGACATGCCCGACATGAAAGGTGCCCTGTTCCATATCCGAGGGGAGTTCCATCTTCAGGTCAAGAGGATGATCTACGGCGACTTTAAAATGACAGAGGAGCAGGACCGGCTCGCCCGCAAATATTTCAAGAAGGCCGTGAGAATGGACCCGGAGGATGACGATGCCGTGAAGATCCTCATCGAGCTGGGGGACGGATGCTACGGTTGCGGCAGTACCGGGATCTGCCCGAACTGCCACGATGCTCGGCTCTGTCTCACATGCGAGGGGTCCAGCGCCTGCAAATGGTGCAAGGGGGACGGCAAGATCGGATTGTTCGGAAAGCAGATAAGATGCATCCGATGCGGAGGGAGCGGTCTCTGTCAGGTTTGCGATGGTCTAGGAAAATGTCCCCGATGCTGGGGTACCGGCAAATGCACTTCCTGCAAAGGGCTGAAAGTGGATATAAGGGACATCAGGGAGACATATCCGTCAGAACTGAGGGTAAAGAGGTAAAGGACCTCAGGGCCCTTTTGGGCCCGACAGGACCAACATGGCTCCGGAAATGATGAAAACGGCGTTCAAAACTGCCCCGATGGCTGCCGCGATCCCGGGGACCATGAGTTTGTCCGTGATGTTGCCGTAGGCGAAGAATGCCATGATCCCACCATAGACGAAGCAAATTACCATGCCATAGACCAATCTCCCCCTGGAACCCTTGTCGTATCCTTCCCGGTTCCATTTGAAGGACCTGATCAGGACGGGGATAAGAAGGAGCGTGAGGATCACCGGTATTATCATCCCGAAGATGACAAGGGCGACGTTCATGAAGTATTCCTCGTAACCCCTGAAGTCCCAAGCCCCTGTCTGATCGCCCCCCTCGCGGTATCCGTGCTCGTTGATGTCCCATATCTGGTAACCCGAGGTGCCGATGATGATTATCAGAAAAAGAAAGATGGCCCAAAGGAGGTATGATGTTCTCCTGGCCGAATTCGAGGTGCCTCCGTCAGAGGTCATGGTCCGGGGATGGTTTGTGGATTATAAACATTATGTTTGCGGGACGTAAACTTACTTCATGATGTAAATGGATATACCATTCGTGGCCATGACCGCCGAAGGTTTCTACCTCGTTCTGACCGTAGCGTCCCCCGGCTTCATCGCCCTGTTCCTAGCATGGCTTTTCTATTTCAGCGCTAAGAAGCTCACGACGAGTCCGGGAAGACCCATTGCGTCAATCGCCTATGAAGGGAGGGTCAACATCAGAGGGAAGGCAAAGCCCCCAGGTAGGGGGATGATCACTCCTTTTTTCTTGAACCACTGCGTTTGGTACAAGGCCAGGATCTACGAGGAGAGAGTGGAAAAGAACACCAACACGGACGGGGATAGCTATTATCATCACGTTTGGAGGCCCATCAGGACCGAGGTGTTCTCCGGTTATTTCTACCTGGTGGACCCGACCGGAAGCGTGAGGGTGAGCCCGAAAGAGGCGAAGATGATCGTCGAGAACAGGACAAATATCGAGACCGACCGCAGCCTGCACGGTATCAGGTCCCTTCAGGAGTATGTTTCAAGGAACAATGTAAGGCTTCCCAGGAACCACAGCGATCGCAAACACCACCTGAAGTTCGAGGAGGAGTGGATCCCTTCGGGGGACGATGTCCTTGTCATCGGAGATGCGGTCCGGGGACCAACGGAATACAATCCATCGCAGGTCCCCTTTACATTAAAGAACATAGGAAGGGGCATGATCATCACCGATGTCGATTACGGGAAGCTTCCCGAGAGGTCCAGAAAGAACATCAAAACCGCTTTGTTCGTAGCGGGAACCTCCTTCGGCATCGCTTTGGTGCTCATGATGATGCTCGTCATGTTCTGGTGACCTGACATCCATTGTTGCTCCAGGCAGATTATAAATAACAATTCTTCTCATTGAAGTTCCAGGGGGTCATGTCTATGAGATCGGGAATTCCAATTTTTTTCGCCGCAGTATTGCTGATATCGTCGATGTCCGTGGTCTTCGGCCCTGGGGCATACTTCGAGGTAGCAGGAAAGGACAATGTAGTTCCAAGCAACTATCACAACGCAACGGTCCACTTCAACGTGACCTTGGGTTCCGGCACGCCAGCTTCAGGATACAGGGTGAGGGTGGCCAACTCGATGTCCGTATCGAACTTCCACGAGGGCATCACCAACAGCGCGGGGAAGCTTGACCTGCCCCTGAACTTCGCGATCCTCGGAATATGCGAGATCAAGGTATTGGATTCGGGTCTCAGGTCACTGTATTATGAGAAGACCGACATCTGGCCTGACGAGGAACTTTACAAGGACATCAGGCTGAACGAGCCCCTGTTGATGAACCACAGGGTCCATGGTGTTCTTAGGAACTCCTCGAACGATTCCCCCGTTCCTTTCTTCAGCATCATGATAGTGGGTACGGATACCAACGGAAATACATTCGTGATGAAGAACGTGACCGACACGTCGGGAAGATACGAGTTCTGGGCCCCCAACACATCGGGCTTTTACAGGTTCTACCCCGAAACAACGACGATCTACAGGCGGTTCTCCTTCGAGGTCTATCCCGAACCGGGCGTCTACGACCACCCGATGGACATCTATGCCGTACCAAAATATTCATCGGATAATCCCGTCCACATAAGGATCGTCGAGAAGGACTCCGGTGATTTTTTCAACGACGGGATCGCGTATATTGAAGGGCGGCCGGAGGCATATGATTCCTTTTCAATTTACGAGAGCTTGTATTCATATGACGATAGCAACGGCTGGTTCAATACGACCCTGGGTGCTGGGGAATATTCCATCACGTTTAGTTCGGATACCTATCTAGGTCTCCCGAACCTCAATTTACAGGATTATTTCTATGTGAACGATACGCCGCTCTTTCATGAAATAGAGGTCGATCTCCCGGACTATGTCGACCTCGAGGTCGAGGTGTGGAACCAGAGCGGACCGGTACCGGATGCTCAAGTATCCTGGTATTCCTACGAGGGGTCCGTCAGCATAGGGTGCTACACCTATACAGATACGAGCGGAATTGCCAAATTGAAGGCCCCGACCGATCGAGAGATCGATCTTGAGGTATACCATTCCGACCATGAAGATCTCGATCACAGCTTCGATCCTTCCGGGATGACCGCACCGATCCAGTTGAACCTGACCCTGAAAGAGCTGCCTTCATATGCGGACAAAACCGCAGACCTCACTGTCCATGTGATGGATCCTGTAACCGGTGCAGCCATCCCTTATTCCAGTGTGTTCATTACATTGAAAGGCGACGACGGCTCATATTCATATTACGAGACCGCGAATGCCACCGGCGTTCTGAAGAGAACCCTTCAGCTAACGAACAGATATTCCGAGTTCAGGTCCGCGGATATCTCAGTAGAGAATAACCTAGGACAGGGGACCGTCAGGGGAATAATGCTGACCAGCGGCATGGAGAAGGATGTGATCGTTTACGTTTCCCGCTATGAGCTCGAAAGCCCCTACGTAAGGTCCTATTTCTATCTGAAAGACCCCGGTGGAACACCCTTGCCGGGTGTGAATCTGCAGGTCTCGATGGAGGGATCGAGTGATTGGACATACACAACGGTCATTTCGGATGTTGAGGGGAAAGTAACCATTGTCGGCCCGCCGGGGGAGTATATGGTCTATCCGACCACATCGAGCAGGCATCCGAGGGCACACTGGGCTTTCAATACAAAATATTTCGATGTGGGAACCGGGGGGCCTCTCGGAGATGTCACTGCCTATCCGATCGATCCGCTCGACATCTACCAGGGTCATGTCAAAGATGCTTACAGCAAGGAATCCCTTCCGGACGTGGATATATTCACGGCATCGAACAGATACATCGGCCCGACAAGGAACTCGATGATGAATGGTTTCGACCCGAGCACCGTACACTTGTTCAGCATGTTCAGCGGAACCGCGGATGACGGCTATTTCCGGACGAGGGGCCGGGATACCGTAAACCTGCTTTTTGAAAGGGACGGCTATTTCAACCGAAGGGTGAAGGTCGAGCAGGGCTCGAGGGCTGTGGAACTTGGGGTGATCTACATGGAGCCCATGTCGGAGTTCTCCCTGTGGGTCAATGGGACGCTCGTGAACGAGAACGACGAGCCGATCGAGGGTTATGTTAACGTTTTCGACAGGGACCACGACGATCACGAGCTTTATTACCGGTATGTCAACGAGACCGGTGAGTTCTCTCTCCGATTGTACCCCGGCAACTTCATCTTCGAGTTCTTCAACGATACGCTTTCGGATTCCATGGATATCACAGTCGGTCCGGAGGGGATCGAAGGATTGGTGCTGAAACTGATCCCGACCTCGGATGTCTGGGTATATCTGAAGGATTGGGACTATTATCCGATCCCGAACATCAATGTCTCGGTCCTGAATTCGACAACAGATGAGCTGGTCATATGGGAACTTACGAATGAGACCGGGATAGCGGTCTTCGATCTTCCGCCAGGCGGATATTATATTATGACCGGGAGGACGGACCTTTATGATCCGTTCACAAGTATGGAATTCGAACACGATGGATGGAACGAAGATGCAATCTCGATAACACCTCCGAACCGGACCGTGGCTGACATCACCGGAAAGGTCCTGGGGGAGGCAGGCCCCTTCGCAGAAGGAATACCGGAAGCGGTGGTAACACTCCTGAACAACGGGGAAGAAGTGGCCCATGTGATGACGGAGATGAACGGGAACTACCTCTTCATGGATGTTCTGCACGGGGCGAACTATTCCCTTCTGGCAACTCCTCCCGACAACCTTTTCCCGATAGAAGGGATAAGATCGGGTTATCTTCCCAACGGGACCGGACCTATCAATGTCACCGGTGCCATGTTGGAAACTAATGTCCACCTTCCCTACGAGGAGCATGTACCACAGGGATGGCTCGAGATATTGGAGTATTATCCACAGGGAGAAGGGGTCCCGCTCGACGAGCCAATTATCATCGTATTCTCAGAACCGGTAAACCTAACCTCGGTCAGGGACGGTTTCTCGATATCTCCGGGGATCGAGTTCAACTTCACGCTCGGTCCGGAGGGCAGGTCTGTGATCATGAACCACGACCCCCCCTTCGATGCCAACACCACCTATCATGTGGAGCTATGGGGCCTGGTGGTCTCCCAGGATGGTTGGCCCCTTCGAGAGTACGTTGGTGTGGAATGGGACTTCACTACATCCGATCAGGTTTCGACCTGGAGGATCATCTCGGTGGATGTGGATGTCGGTCCCGACAAAGGAGTGGATTTCCGGGTTCGGGGCATTCCGGGAATGGACCTATTTGTTTTGATAGGGGATGTCGGATCGTACCAGCTTGCTGAGAGCTTCGAGGGAATGTACGGGGTAGTTATTGAAGGGGCAAATTTCGAGTGGGATACGACCTACAACTATCACTTCACCGATGTGGATAACGGCGAGGACAGGGCCCCCGGGTTCGCCGGGACCTTCAGGACCCCCTTCGAACCCCCGGAGCCTTGGGAGCTTGCCTCCGTAATTGTTGAGTTCAATGAGGACTGTTCGCTTTCGGTCGAGGCAGAGGGTCTCGAGAACATATCGGTATGGATAGTCATCGGCGAGGCAGGGTCCTTCGAGCTCGTGGAAATGGAGCCTGGCTCCTATTCTATCCTTATCGGTTCTGACAGCTTCGAATGGAACACCACCTACAGTTACCATTTCAGCGACAGTGAAGGCGGACCGGACCTCGCATCGGAATTTGCAGGCGAGGTAACATCACCCGAAGGACCGAAAGGGGACGATGACGACGATGATGATACGACCACCATAGGGAAGTTCGCCGTCAGCACATGGGTGGCAATATGCTTCATCTGCTGCGGCCTCCCCATGATACTGCTGTTCCTGATAATCGTGATCGGAATGATCACCAGGAGATCGAGGAGAAGGAAGGACTGGGAAGAGTAGTCTACTTCATCCGACCAGTGGAAAATGGTCCGTGATATGCAGGGACCCTTACCATGCAGTTTAAATAATTGTATGAAAAGGCCTCCAAACTGGTTTAAAATAGCGAAGCCCATGTTTTTACTGCGCCTTGAAGTTTCAGGGCTGAAAAAGAAACGGAGGGACGAAAGATGAAGGACCAGAACCACGCCTCACCCAGGTCGGTCACGGAAGCACACCGGAACTCGAACATCGTCATCCTCAGGTTCGCCCCTTCGTTGTCCCGAAAGAAAGGTAGCTGTACCACCCATCCTTTGGGAATGACGGTGACCATAGTTAGAATGGGTCCGGGGTCCCTGGCCGAAGCTTGAACCTGTACCCCTCAGGGCCCGGCATCCCCACTTTTTCTCCCCAATATGCTCGTCCGGGCCCCACTCTTCCTTTCTTTTAATTGGAACAGAGTTCATTGTGGTTCAATTCAATCCACGGGACAGAGAAGACATTCCCTTATCTCTGATGCAAGGATGTCGGTCTCATCCTCGAGCATGGTCTTTGCGCACTGATGGCAGGTCTCGTCCGATCTCATCGGCTGCTCGATCACGAGCCGTGGAAGCCTCTCACCGACCTCGAGGTCCCCTGTCCTAAGGTTGTCCCTAATGTTGTGCATTAGCGACATGTTCTTGCTGATGAGCCTCGCATGGTTCAAGAACACCACCAAGGCTGCGATGGCTGGCCGGGGTTCGAGGTTGGGGAACGTGAAGAACGCCTCCCCTTCCTTGTACCTTATCCTGACAAGGGGGTGCCTGAACTTTTTCATCTCAAGAAGCGAAACGTCCATGACCTTCCAGATGTCCAGCTCCCAGATATCGGTGTTATTGCTGCCGTTCCCCCTCATGAAAAGAGAGGGTTTGATCTTCTGTGTTTGAACATATACCATCCTCTTGTTGGTGAGGAGAAGGTATCCGTCCGTGACCTTCCCGTGTATCATCATGTGGGAAGGTTCCTCCCATACGACGAGTTCGTCGTTTTTTAGGTTCATTCTTTGCATCCCCTACAATGGACATTAATTGTAAGATTAGTAACTCCTTAAGGGACATAATCATAGTCCTTAACAGTTTCAAAATTGTGTAATAGGCGATATTTTTAGGAATTTTCCTGGGATTTACGGGATATCACTTATCATTCCCGTAAGAAGCATTGAAGAGCCTGTCGAGCTCATCTGAGCCCTGCTGCTCGACGATGGGGTCCGTCGGAGCAGTATCGCCTATGACCGACAGTGGCTTCTTGATATCCTTCCTTTCCCTTCCGGCGAAAATGAAGAACAGGAAGGCTGCTGCCAGGACTAGTATCCCGAGGACCGGAGGTATGTAAATCCATGCCGGGTCTCCATCCCCCCCTTCCCCTGATCCTCCGCTATCTGCCGAAATGGTTATCACGAAGGTCATCTCCGCAGAATTTCCAGCTTCGTCCATGGCCGATACCTTGACCGGGTAGGCCCCCGGTTCCTCGATCCGTCCCCTGATAGAGTTACCCTGAAGTTCAAGCGGAGAGTTCTCGACAGTAAGGGAAGCGACACCGATGTTGTCCGAAGCAGCGACCGCTATGTTGAGTTCGGTGTTCGGCCCGATGTCGAGGTCCTGCACCTGTTCTATCACCGGAGGCAAATTATCCGATACGATGACGGTCCTTTCTTCGGTCTGGAACTGGTTCCCCGAAGAATCAACGATTATCAGGTGATAGTCTATATCGTCAATGCTGTCGATAGGTACCTCAATGGAGCCGGTGAAGGTCCCGTCGCTCCTTTCGAGGAAAAGCTCGGTGTCGGGGCCGGGTCCTGAATTCCATATGCAGGAGATCCTCTTGATCCCGATGTTGTCGGATGCTTTTACGGTCAAGACGACATCTCCGCCAGTATAGGCCATGCCAGGGGTAAGGTCGGCTGTCAGAGAAGGCAGGATCCGGTCCTTCACCGTTATCTTGACGGGTTCTGAATCCACTGAGTTCCCTGAGGTGTCCGTTACTTCAAAGAAGTAGACCAGGTCCCTTCCCTCGGATTCGGGTATCATGATGTCCATGACATAGTTCCCATCGTCCTGCATCTCACCCCTGTAGTGAGCACCTTCTCCGAACCAGTATTCCACTATAACGCTCCCGATCTCGACATTATCGCTAGCCACAACGGCGAACCGGGAGAGCTCTCCGCACATCCCCGTGTCATTTGTCAGGTCCTCTCCGATCAAGGGCATGTCGTTGTCAACGATCCTGACGTTCTTACCGGGCACCCATCCGAGATTGTCGTTCATGTCCAGTGCGAAGAAGCGGTAGGACATCCTGCCTATCACGTCGGGAATGATTATCTCGAGTTCGTAGAAGTTGCCGTAATCGTTCGGGAGGGTCTCGTTGAATGTCTCACCGTCAATGATATACTCGACCCAGACGGTCTCCACCTCCTGGTTGTCGGAAACCTGAATGCTGAACGTGAACGGATCCCCCGTCGTTGCTTCGAGAGGTGTGTTATCCGCTGCGATCATTGGGGCCTCCGCATCAAGAAGGTCCAGGACCATTTCAGGGGTGGAGTTCCAGTGCTCTGCCGGATCGACCGCATGGAACCTGTAATGAATTGGCGCCAGGGAGTATCTCTTGGTCTTGTATGTGTATTCGTAGGTGTTTCCTGCAGTATTCTCCATTGATACGTTCTGTCTGTAGACCCTCTCGGACCAGAACTCCACCGTCACATCCTCGATACCGACGTTGTCCCATACTTCGATGGAGAATTTCAGTGGGTCCCCGGCCTTTATCTCGGTCTCGGTGTTGTCCTCCCCGAATACAGGATCGATGATCCCGGTCACATCTATGTGGCCCATTGGTCCCGTGAACCAGTTATCCGATGTATCGTTCAGTGCAAAGAAATAATCGATACCGAACTGCTCATCGGGGAGCGGGATCGTGTGCGAGAACGTCCCATCCCCCTGGTCGGTCATGGTGAAATTGAAATAGCCTGTATCGCCAGGGAGGTCCAGATGGTATTCAACCCATACAGAGTCGATATAAGCATTATCGAAAACCTCCGTTGAGAAGGTCACCTCTGTTGCCGAGGCAACTTCAGCGGGAGTAAGGTCGATACCCAGCCATGGAGCGATCTCATCAGCAATGCGTATCCTGTTGGTCCTCAAAGACGGGCCGATCTCGTTGACCGCTCTCACATAGTAATACCACTCATCATCCACGGCGATCGTGGTATCATTATGATCAAATGTGGAAGCAGAAAGAGAGATCAGCAGCTGTTCGGTTCCGGGGTATTCACCTTTCCAGACCTCATAACCCGTTATGGGGCTTCCCCCGTCACTGTAGGGAAGCTCCCAGGTGAGGTGTACCCAATCATCTCCCCTTGTATAGTTCAGCGGGATAGGCGGGGTCGGTGGAGATAGCAGGCTGAGTTCCAGAATGAAATGATCACCGAATCCGTTATTGGTCTGGTCATATCCAATTCCCTCTACCTTGAAATCTGTGGATGTAGAGTAACCTGAAAGCATCACCTTGTAATCGGTCAGAACGAACATACCACCCCTCATATCAAAACCATTACCCCCGAGGAACGTAGAGTACATCAGTGTAGACAGGTTCCCGTCGAACTTTGCCAAATACAGATTCTGGTTGTTGGTACCATTGAATGTTGTGTCATCAGCGCCGGTTGTTGTCGGAAAATTATTGGACATCGTTGTTCCGTAGAGGAATATATCTCCCATCGGATCCACTGCGATCGATGGATTCCTCTCAGCTAAACTGCCGCCAACGTATGTCGCAGCTTTCAAGGTTGTCAGATTCCTGTCGAACCTGGCAATATAAGTGTCAACATCGCCGTTGGCTGTTGTATCGTAAGCACCCGGGGTTGTTGTGATCGTTCCATGCGTATAGCCGACTGCAGCAATATCCCCATCAGGAAGGAAAACTGCATTGCTTCCGTAATTGATACCGCCGCTTCCGAAATAGGTTGACCTTTCCAGTTTTGAACCATTATGATTCAATTTAGCTATGAACAGATCCAGAGTTCCACTTAGTGATGGATCGTATGCACCCGAGGTCATGGGAAGATCTGTGGAGTAGGTCATGCCAGAGATCAGGATATTTCCGTTCTCATCGATCCCCCCCAGAACCGCGTTATCTCCGCTGTTACCGCCGTAGAATGTAGAGAAGATTATGTCGCTGCCTTGAGAATTGAGCTTCAATATCACCACATCGGTATCAAAAAGATGAGTAGTTGTACTGTTCAGGGTTCGATCGTATGCTCCTGCCGTGGTAGGAAAATCAGAAGATCCTGATGCGCCTATGACTAGAACATTCCCGTCATCATCATATCTTACGGAACTTCCGGATTCATTCTCCTTTCCGTCCACGAATGTCGAGAATTCAAGCGATCCCCCGCTCCTGTTGAGTTTGGTCACGAAAAGGGTTCTCCATCCCACGTTCGTATCGTTGTAGGCATTTGCAGTTATTGGATAATCCTTGGAGTCAGTGACGCCTGTGAAGACAACCTCACCATTTCGTACATCGAGCCCTCCTGGTTCATCGGATCCGGATCCCCCGATGAAGGTCGAATAATCCAGTGTCAGAAATGTTGAATTGATCTTGGTGATGGCGATATCACCACTCACCCCACCATTGTGAGTTGTGTCATATGCACCGGGAGTGGTGGGGAAGTCTGTGGAACCGGTATCTGTGGTGGCGTAGGTGTTGCCGATATCATCCTGGGTCAGCGTGACGCCCTGGTCATTGAAAGAGCCTCCAAGGAATGTGAATTTCAGATACGGATCGATCACGATCGCCCTATCCGTGTCAAATTCCTCCAGCTCGAAACCATATGTGAGATCGCCATGGTTCTTGAAACTGGCATCTATCAGGGAACGATCGTCCGCAAAGTATGCAACCAATCCAACATCCTTGATGGTGAGCTCATCCGATATGATGATGTTCATCTCATCTTTTGATGTTTCTATCTCCTGGATCCCGTCTATCCGTATCCTGATATCGGACAGATCAGAACCTGGTCCCAGGTGGAATTCATACTTTGGCCCACCAGGTGTCAGGTAGTAGGACAGATCGATGTTATCCCAGAGATTGGGATAGGATATCCTTTGATAGTTCCGCGCTCCTGAAACCCATTTGTCAGGGTCGTTTCCCAGAAAGTAATTGCTCAGGTGCGGGAGTTCATCCTCTCCGTTTGGAGTAATATCGGAGGAACTCATGAACCTGTATGCCAGGACATGACCCCCGAAGATCTTTTCCTGATCTTCATCATACTTTGGAAGATTGAGATATGCGGAACCTTGACCTAATGCCAAATGCCCTCCTTTGGTCTCACCGATGAAAACGAATTCCTCGTTCCACTGCCCGAGGTTCTCAGTGAAGTAGCCATCGATAACATTGGATCCGCTGTATGTTCCAGAGACTCGGCCGTCCTCTGCTCCGGCATAGATCATGAGACCCGGAAGCATTAGTGATAGTGCAATCAATGATATCATGAAAATTCTTGTTTTCACTGCATCACCTCCTTGAAGAAATCCTCATGTTCTGAAACCGGCTCCTCCCGCGGTTGGTCAAGGAAGGGGTTGGGGGCCTCCTGGAGCGGTATCTCCTCAGGTACCGGAGCCTGGGGCTCCTCCGAAGCAGGTGCGGGCCCGATAGGTATTTCCTGCGGGAGGGGGGCTTCTTCGATAGGCTGCTGCATTGGGTCAGGTTCGGGCTGAGGGGCAGGTGCTGCTGGCGGCAGCACGCTTCCTGTAACTTCGGAAGGAATAGTTGCTTCCATTGCTGGAACATCCTCTGCCTCCGCTACCGGTTCTTCTTTCTTTCTTCTTCTGAAAAGGAGGAAGAAGAACACCATAGCCACCAGTATCGGTATCAGTGTCCCGATGATCATTATCGCCATTCCCCCTCCTGAAATTCCGGAAGAGGAGCTGCTTTCAAGGGATACTGTCACCTCTTCGGAGCTTCCGGATGTTCCCGCGTCATTCATCGCTACCAGCCTGTAGGTGTATTCGGCACCCTCGCGTACATTGCTGTCGGTGAAGCCGGTTGCCGATCCATCCAGCATTGCGATGGTGAGGAAATCTTCACCGTCCACTGACCTCTGAACATCCATTATTACATCACCGGTCTCAGCGAGATCCAGTGCGTTCCAGGTTAGCTCGATCCCACCATCCTTTCGTTCGGCATGGAGGCCTGTTATTTTCTCCGGTGCCCTGTAGGCGGTCCCCTCAATGGTCAGTGAAGGTGCGCCATGCCCGATGGAGTTTCTGGCGGTGACATAATACTCGTAAGTCACGCCCGGGATAACATCCTCGTCCTCGTAGGTGAACGTTGGTCCTATGATATTATCCTCGAGGTCGATGGATACCGAGGAACCGGAGGACTTCTCCGTTCTGTGCACGAAGTAGTCGATGATACCATCTCCTCCGTCGCTCAAGGGCTCGTTCCATGTTATTACGATGATCCCGTCATGAAGTCCCAGGGAAATATCCATCGGTGAAGAGGGGACTCCGGCTGGAATTACCACGAGGTCATCAGGCGTGGGTGATGGTCCTACATCGTTGACAGCTGCAACTTTGTAGGTATATTCCGTGCCGGGCATCACATTGGTATCATTGAAATTCAGAATGCCCGGGTCCAGGGTCTTGTACAGCTTCGGAGCAGCATCGAAGATCCCCTTGTAGAGCTCGTAAGATAGGATCTCCGATCCCCCATCCGACAGCGGTTCATTCCAACCGATGTGAACATGGGTCTCACTCTTTGATATAAGGTAGAGTTCCAGAGCCTCCGGAGGCCGGGCCGGAATGACGTTCACCTCTTTCGACCAGGTTGACAAACCCATTGAATTGATCGAAGCGATGGAGTATGTGTATGTTTCCCCGTTCTCGACATCTTCATCAATGTATTGTAGACCGACCACATCAATGAACTCGGGATCCTCTTCACCGGTCACTTTCCGTATCCTGTAACTGGTGATCATTGATCCCCCGTCGTTCATGGGCTCTTCCCATTGCATTGAGACCTTTTCGTTGCCGGAAACCGCGATGAAGCTTAATGGTGTGCCCGGGAGGGTCATCGGGATGACCTCTTTCGGCTCCGTGGCCGGTGATTCACCGATGAGGTTCACTGCCACGACATAATAGCTGTACGACAATCCGTTGTGAACCGTTGTATCGTTGTATTTCTTGACATTGGCCCCCATGGTCTTCAACAGGATGGGAGCAGCGCCTGAAATGCCCCTGTATAGGTTGTACTCCCTGATCATCATCCCCCCATCCATCTCTGGCTCTTCCCACGATATCTCCACAAAACCGTCGCCTGATCTCAAATCGAGATCCATGGGTGATGAGGGTTCCGAAACGGGGGTTGCCGTGATAGGGGCGGACGGGATCGATTCTCCCACCAGATTGTAAGCAGTTATGACATAGTCATAGTCCCTACCGGCCACTATCTCCTCATCGGTGTATAGGGTACTTGTCGGAGGAATGTCGATCGAGAATTCGTTCGGATCGTCAGTTCTGACCATACGATAACCAAGTATGGGTGTGCCCCCCTCGGTCAATGGTGGGTCCCATGAGAGATCCACCTTCATGTATCCTCCCAAAGCCTTGAAGTTGATCGGAGTTCCCGGCAGGCCAAGGGGTGTAGCCTGGACCTCGAGGCTCGGCAACGAATCCAGAGCCAGGTTCTTGGCTCTGATATAGTAGAAATATGTCTTGCCGTTCTCCACGTCCGTATCGTTGAAGTGCAGAACATCTCCCACCGTGGCAAATTCTGTTTCATTCAGGGAGCTTTCGCCCCTGTAGATATCGAAACCGATGAGGTCCAGACTACCGGGTGTTTCGGGTGTGTCCCAGGTCAGGTTGACGAAACCGTCCCCGGATCGAGCTTGCAGGTTCCTTGGAGGCGATGGAGGGGTTTGGAGCGATATCGAGAACACGTAAACATCCTCGAATCCGTTGTTGATGGGATCGAACGAACCCTGGGTGGTCGGAAAATTCTCATTATCGGTCGATCCCGATCCGTATATGTTCCCCCTGTCATCGAAACCTCCTCCTCCAAGGGTATTCAACCATCCTCCTCCCAGGTAGGTCGCATATTGTAT
>JBLIRH010000013.1:0-50311 GCA_049472215.1 Thermoplasmatota archaeon
TTATTCTGACTGGAAATTATGGCAATGTCACTCGAGAAACCCACAGACTCCGCAGCTGATCCCCCCTGTTCGAAAGCAAGATACAGGGAATCATGGTAATAGGAAAAAGTCGGATTGTGAAACGGTGCCCCCTCGATCACGGTCTTTGGATCCCCAATATTTCCATCACTATACTTGATCACCCTCAGGACGGTGTTGAAGAAATCACCCTCCACAATATAAGCTATCAGGAAATATCCCTCATCCGTGAATATCATGGCGGCCTGTTCCGCATCCTCGGAGGTTATCAGGCGTGGATTCACTATATCCTCTCCCTTGAGATCTGAAAAAACGAGACCCTCCTGGGTGGAATGTATCAAATGGACATTTCCATCAGCGTCGATACATCCGTCATAACCCCATTCCTGGTCATCCACCCTCACCAGATCGAAAACAGCACCGCTCTGAGAAGATACAGTGACCAGAAGCAAGGGAGTAAGGATCAAAGCCGTTGAAAGAAACAAACCTAGAATTACTCTCCTAATCCCCTTTAGTGACATGAATTCAAATTAGGAGGCCTAGTAATTATTACTTTCTAAAATCCAATAGGTTTTTGAATAGTTATAAATAACCAATAAATGATGTTTTAACAGGGAGAGTCATGAACCTTAAACGGATGCAAATTTTTCTGGTATTGGCGCTGTTGACTGCATCCTCAGCAACTATCAGTGGATACAGTGATGAGGCAAGAACAGACAGAGATGGTTCTGGTCCACCCACAAGATCCTACTACGGCGGAGGCAATGGATCGGACGAGGATCCCTACCAGATATCCAATTTGACCGATCTACAGAACATTGAAAACAATCTTTCAGCGCATTTCATACTGATGAACGACATAGATGCTTCGGAAACAAGGTTCTGGGACCAAGGTGGTTTCCAGCCTATTGGGTCCAGTGATCTTCCGTTCACAGGCAGCTTGTATGGTGCAGGACACATTATTTTCAATATCTGGATCGATCAAAGGGATGCCTATGAGGTCGGGATCTTTTCATGCCTTAGATCTGCCGAGATCCGAAATCTATCCATATATAAAGCAGAAGTGAAGGGAAAGAGTACCGTGGGTGTCCTTGCAGGCAGAGCCGAGGACTCCAGGATCGAAAATTGTTCAGTTTCGGGAAGGATCACCAACACCACCGGCTCGGCCGGGGGATTGCTGGGTTTTTGCCTGGGAGACGGACTTTATGTATCGAACTGCTCATCCGATATTCAGATCGATGCTTCCTCAGCTGATAATATGGCAAATATCGGAGGACTCATGGGATATAAAGGATCAGGCAAACTTGAAAATTGCGAATTCACGGGTGGTATTGTTCTAAACGGCTCCGGATACTCAGTTTTCCAATCTATTGGAGGGCTCATCGGGCAGAACATCGGACTGGTACTGAATTCAACATCAACAGGAACCCTGGAGATCAATGTATCGGTCTCCGCAAGTGAGATCGGAGGCCTCATCGGCAGTAACTCGGGAGAGGTAATTAACTGCCAATACAAAGGCACTATCGATATCATCAACACAACCACTAATACGATCTCTTCTACCAACATAGGAGGTCTTTTGGGAAAGAACATCGGGTCTGTTGATTCTTCCAGTTCTGAAGGAAGTCTTCAATTAAGGGGAGCCGGTATTAATATAGGTGGACTCTCCGGATCAAATACCGGGTCCATATCAAATTCCATCTCGATCACCCCGATCTTGATGGCGGGAAGGAGTTTTTCCAATATAGGCGGTCTTGTTGGGCTTAATGAAAATGGTCCAATCTCAGATTGCATAAGTGCAAGTTCGATCGAAATAGATACATCAACGGGGAATGCGATCGGAATTGGAGGACTTGTTGGATATCTCAACAGAGGATCGATCTCAGGCTCCAGTTCAACCTGTGATATATCCGCTAGCGGTCCATCGGTCGGTTATATTGGAGGATTGGCAGGGGTCTCGGAGTACGGACGGATCGAGGATGTTTTCTCCACAGGAAATATCAAGGTCTTTATCGATTCGACCATTGCCAGCAAGATCGGAGGACTTGTCGGCTTCAACGACTACGGCATACTTACTGATGGATATTTCACAGGGACCATATTTATAAACGGCACGGGTGAAATAAGTGAAGTGGGAGGATTGATAGGAGCGAATTACTATCCAGTTTCCAATATCCATGCCACTGCCTCGATCGAGATCTATGCAACCACCACCACAACACAGGGAGTTCATTCAATAGGCGGATTGATAGGATACAATCATAACTCCAACGTCGAAACGGCTTACTCAGAAGGAGTGATTATCTTCGATCTCGCGGGCAGTGTTCCCAACAATCAGTTGACCAGATTAGGGGGTCTCGTCGGATATAATTTTGGGGGTTTCATATCAAGGGCCTATTCAAAAGTTGACATATACAAGAAACCCGGCACTCAGAATAAAAAACAGTATTCTCCCATGAATATTGGAGGATTGATCGGATACAACAGCGGTTCGATCCTCCACAGCTACTCAACGGGAATGATCTCCATCAACGACTCCAAGGATGCGGATAACATCGGCGGTCTCAACGGACTTAACGATGGAAGCATCTCCGATTGCTACGCGGAAGTATCCATCTATTACACATTGGCAAATAACCATGGGTATATTGGAGGCATGGTCGGGAATAACTATGGGTTGGGTGAAGCTACCATCACAAACAGTTATGCGGTTTTCGACCCGAAAGGATTTGATTTTAAAAATGTGGGTGGTGTCATCGGTAATAATCTGGGGTCATCGAGTGGTTGTTTTTTCGATGAGACCATTTACCCCGAAGGTGAAGCGATTGCGATTGGCAATACCTCTGGAGCTTATGCAAATAGTACAACGAAAATGCAGAAGAAGGAGACATTCTTGAACGAGGGGTGGGATTTCGTGAATTCATGGGGGATCATCCAGAATGTTACCTATCCTTGGCTGTACCCGCTTTACCACGCCCCAGAAATAGAGGTGGAGAAACCGGATCATGCCTCCCAGGATACCGAATACATAGTCGATTATTGGTTGGTATATTCCACCTACCCATCGGTGAATCATCTTTATGCACCCGAACATGAGACCAAAGCAGGGTGGATCCATCATGATAAGATCGCCCACCGGATCAACGGAACTCCAAGAAACGATGATGTGGGTTCCTACTGGCTTAATCTTTCAGTCAAGGACTATGTAGGTGAGCTTGGGAAGGTGGACATCCAGATAGTGGTTGAAAATGTCAACGATCCTCCGATGATCGTCACCGAGAACATCCTGACAGTAAGGGAGGACGAGATCTACAGTCGATATTATTACGCGATCGATATCGATCCGATCTTGACAGAACTGAAATGGGTAATGTTAACTGATGCACAGTGGCTGGAATTCGACGGTAACCACCTGCACGGCAGGCCATCGCGATATGACATAGGTGAATATTGGGTGAACGTGTCAGTCTTCGATCTGGAGGGTGATTACGGATCTACCAACTTCACATTGACGGTCGAATCCGCGAACGACGCACCCATGATAACAATTGATCCGGTCAATATTGCGATAGAGGACGAACCTTATGCCCTGAACCTCACGGCTGAGGATGAGGACCTGAACGATGAGCTGACATGGACATTGTTGAGCGGACCTTCATGGCTCCTTATAACAAGAACCCAGATCAGAGGTATACCCGGAAACGATGATGTCGGGACAAGCTGGGTAAGATTGAGGGTGACCGACCTTGAAAACGCCTCCGATGAATTGGAATTCATTCTGGAGGTCAAGAATACGAACGACGCACCTTATTGGGTTGAAACACCGGGTGACCAAAGGATCAACGAAGGTAAAAAGCTTATCTTGAATATCTTTGCTGAGGATGTGGATATCGGGGACAGGATCTTCTACAATATCACATCGATTCCTGCAGCAGATATCTCCATCCATCCCAGAACCGGCGTTATCGAGTGGGATGATCCTTCACCCGGTACCTACACCCTCAATGCTTCGGCAAATGATGGGACCGCCTGGACCTATCTGGAACTGACCATTGTTGTGGAGCAAGAAGATCAAAACATCTTCGAAGGTAATGTACCTTATATTATTGCGATCGTGATCCTCGTTCTTTTACTGCTCGCAGTATTGATGGTCTTCTTTGCAAAGAACAGGAAAGGTGAGGACGGGATCGAGGAATAGAAAATGGTCCAACAGGCTAGTAGAGAGGGGGAGATCTCTCAAATGAGGGATGATAATAAGATCGCTCCAGGCACTTTATATGCTTGAGAATGAATATACTCTCCATCCATCGTATCATAAGGAAGAGAACCACATGAGGCTGGAAATTCGAACCGCTGCATTCCTTATCATCGTCGCAACGTTCCTGGTTCCCTTCATTCCCCCTGCAACCGGGGACGGAATGCCGGTCTATACATATGTGAAGGATGGCGAGGATGCAAGCGATCTCTACGGAAACACCTTCGAATCCAGGCAGCTCGCCAATATCGAACTCCTCAATTCGACACATCAGAGGATCGACCTCTTCCTTTCGATATTCTCCCTCGAACCGGAGGAGAACCTGACCGTTCTCGTCCCTTTCAGGGAAAGACCGATCGAGGTGGACATGGAGAAAGGGACAGACTCCGCTTTCCTTGAACGATTCGACTATGACAGGATCAGGAACGAGAGCAGGAAGCAGGACCTGGGAGCGACCAGCGGAAGGTTTGCTGAACGCACCGGAAATGGATTGAAGGACGTCTCCACATCCGCGATAGCGACCCCCATTGGAGCGGTCTCCCTATACGTGGCGAAGAACTATGCGCTCCGGAGTTCGGGGGGCAAGGGTGATGATGCCTACGGAGCTATCGATGAGGGCGATGATGACGCTGTGAGGGAGGAGGTCGAGGAGATAGCACATTACGAGTTCGACGGTGCAAGCGTTTCGGTCTACTCGGTCAGCGCTAATGCGACGCTCGAGGATTTCGTATCGGTGATCGACCTTGGCACGCTTCCGCCCATCACAAGGGAGGTCGTCGAGGAGTACAAGGACCAGTATGTGGCGGTAATAGAGACAGAACCCTCGCCCCCCATCCCCAATGGAACCTATGAGTGGATGACGGCTGCCATGCCGGACACCATGGAATTACTGATCGACAGGTTCCGGTCCGTCAGAAAGGTCACCTATTCACAAGCACGGGAGATGGTCGTGGACTTCTCATACGATGGTTTCAGGGAGATCGTGATGAAAAGACCGGGACTCCCGGAATGGTTGGGGATCGAGTTTCAGGAGGAAATGTATCTCAAGGGTTTTGGTGATGCCAGCGGTTTCTTCAGAAATAAATGGGAATGGGAGGAATACTGGGGAAATACGCCTCTTGACCTCAGAGAGAAGATGGAGGCATTGATATTCGCCGTTTACGGATTCACCGATTTCCAGGGGCACACCCTCTCTGTCACAACGGAACTGAACGAGGGGAAGGTCTACTTCCCCCTGGGTACCTCAAAGGGGTGGGACAATCCGATCTCTGAGACCGTTGTCATACTGAGAACCGGGAAGAAGAGGTCGCTGGACCTCAACATCGAACCGGACCACAAGGCCTTCATCGGGGACGAACACTGCTACATTGTTGAGTTCATGGACGCGAATCCGGATAAGGATGTGGAAGCAACGATCGGGAATACGGGGATCAATGAAAGGGCAGGGGCATCGTTCTCCATGTTCGTGCACTTCACGACCCCGTGGGCCCCCTTCATGCTCGCCATTCTCGGAGAGGTCCTGCTATTCATCGGATTGATATGGGTGTTCAGAAAGGCATCCAGGGAAAAGGTCGACCTGAAGCTTCTGTCGAAAAGGAACATATCGATGTCACTTCTCAACCTTGTTATCTCCGCTCCGGTGGTGTATATCCTCTTCGTCCGGAACCCGCTCACCCTTGGCACCAGGATCAAGGACAAGGCCGCGGTAAGGATCTACAACATGGCATTCCTCTCCTTCATCATCATCAACGTCGTCTTGATGTTCTGGGGGATGGTGGCATGAAGGTCTCCGGCTACCTCCAGTGGGCTTCAGGGTTCGTCATCACACTGATAGTCCTCTACAGCATATCCATGCTCATCGTCGCTCTGCTGGTGATACTGCTTCTCAATTTTGCAGGCTCGCTTTTCACGAACGAGCTCGAGACCCAGCCTATCGGAATCCTCGGCATAGGTTCGATGATCTACGTTACCGGATGGTTCTTCCTTCTCATCGGAACCATTGCTCTGCAAACAGTGTATCATAAGATGAAGCGGTCCATCGACGAAACGGATGAAGCCGTTGTTAAGCCCGGATACGATAAGAAGCTGCTGCTTTTCATGCTGATAGCTGCCCTATCCGCATGGGCCCTGTCAGCTATCCTCTTCATAAATGGCTCGGACGAGTTCATCGCCGTTGCCATCATGGGAACCGTCCTTCTGCTCCTTTCCTTCCTGAACTGGAAAGTTGTAGATATTCCCGCAAGAGCCCTGGCTCTGGCAGGGGATACATCAGGTCTCAAGATATCAACCCACGCCGCCGTGCCGATGGTGGTGCTGGGGATGAGCTTCGTCCCGTTCATCTCCGCATTGCAATACGAGAACGCCCCCACGGAGACAATAGTCTCGGTATATCTCGAGGCGATGTTCGTACTGGGGGTCGTCTGCACGTTCGTCAGCCTCATCAATATCCAGAGGAAGCTAAGTAAACGCATCGATGCCCTGGAGAAGGAAGAGGAAGAATAGACTCGCCAAGTTAGTTCAACAATCTCCTTAAAAGCACATTCATATCCGAACCCATGGGAAGAAATGCGAGGATAGGCCTTTTCGTCATTTTCCTATCGGTCATTCTCATGCCCCTTGTTTCCCTACCCGTAGATTCCGTATGTCCACCAGGTATAACTATTACAATTGCTCAGCCGAAGCAGACAGCATATGTTGCCCCCGGTCAAGACTGTATCGTCACTTTCACAGGAACAGTTGAGGCTCAGGTCCCGTGGGAATCCCACTTCCAGTATCTCGTGGTGCAGCTTTCACCCGTTGCGGAGTGTTGGCCGACGTCGAATCCACCTTCGCTCATATTCACCAGACAGACGAGGATCAAAACATTCTCGGTCGATGTCTATATCCCTACCGGAACATCAAGGTCCTACCAGGGACAATTTTCGATGGGAGGGACATGGAGATTTCAGAACACCACAAAAGGTGGAACCCTCTATACCGCGACAGCGATCATATTGGTCGAACAATACCACCAGATCGAGATGGGATCCCCGGAGAGATACATAAAGATCGAACAGGGCGACAGTTTGCGGACCTATGTAAAGATCGAAAACCAGGGCAATGGAAATGAGAGATTGAAAGCAGGGATCCACAACCCCAAGGAACTGGCGAGCAAGGGCTGGAAGATCGACCTCACCCCCGACAGGATGACCGTCGAAGAAGGGAACTCGACCATGCTGAGCCTTGAACTGAGCTCCTCCGATACCATGGAGCTCGGTGTCTACAACCTGAGCGTAGTGATTTCAATTCCCGGAGGCCAAGGCGAAGATCCAATCATCTTCTATCACAGACTCTTCATAGAGGTTCGTGAAAGGGAGATGCTCGGGATCGAGCTCAGCCTGTGGATCATCTTCGAATATTCGATGATAATACTGCTGGGGATGGTCGCATCATTGATGGTAATGTTGGGGCGGCGATCTCCAAAAACCCACTATTCGAAGCTCTCGAGGACCCGGGAATAGATCCTCTTCTCGTCTCCTCTTGCCTTTGCCTCAAGCTTCCTCAGTATCAGTTCGGGCGTTGACCTTGCATGCAACCCGATGGCAGGGGTCCGATCAACGATAAGGTTGTGCTTCTCATCAAGACCTCTGGCTTCTATCCCATCAACCCTGCAGTCGGTATACTTCCCGATCTCGTCGGCCATGTGCGTAACCACAACGGAATACGCCCCCCTCGAGGAGAGCTCCTCTATGAACACCCCGATTATCCTGGATGCGGCTTCGAGCTCGGTCATTGCCTCGAGCTCATCCGCCAGGACCAGGGAGCTTCCGTCGACCTTTATCGACATCGGAAGCAGCTCCTTGAGGAAGTTCTCGAGACCCCCCGCATCGAGCCTCCTTTTGGGTTTGTAGATGAAGACCTTCGTGATGTCGGGGATGAATGCTCTTTCAGCTGGGACGGGGAGCCCCATCCTTGCCATTATCACCGTTTGTGCAAGGGTCATCAGAAGCGTCGTCTTTCCCCCCGAGTTCGCCCCGGTCAACATCGCCGACCTCGATCCGGATATCTCCCTGTCGGGGAACATGTCCGAGAGCTCCACGGGTACGGGTCCGAGATGATAGTCCACCGCCTGGTACTGTCCACCCATCCTGAGGTGGATGTCGGCGGCCCCCTTGACCGCAAAGAAATCCCCCACCACCTCGAAGGGGGAAAGCGACAGGTCGCACACGAAGCATCCGAGACCGAACCTCCAGTCGAGGTCAACAGCCCAATCGAGCTCCTTCAGGACCAATTCCTTCAGCGACACGATTTCCCGAGCCAGTGCGATCTTGGTCCTGTACCGGTCCCCGGCCGCCTTCTCTCTGATGCCGTTAATGGTCCTGTCCAGCACCTCCTCGTCGATCTGAAGGGGGAACTTCATCGTGAACAGGTCTTTCTTGATCCCGAGCTTCTTCCAGACCAGATCGGCGGCCATCCTGGCGTGTTCCCTGTAGATCTCTTTTAACGGGGCTGTCTCGCCGGCTGCAAGCAATGTCAGAGCATCATCGCCGGAAAGTGTGAGACCTGCGATGGAGGTCTTCAGGGAGGCCTCGACCTCCTCGCGCACCTCCTCGACCTTTTTCCTGATGTCGTCCGGCTCCATCGGTCCTACCGATAGTGCCGAAAGCTCATCGATGAGCTCCGCAGCCTTTCCGCATATCGTCTCCTCTCCGAAAAGGGTTCTAAGCTCCGAGACCGCCCTTATCCGGTCCAGATGGTTTACAAGTCCGTCCATCGCCCTTTCGGGTATTATCTCGTGGTCAGGGCTCGAGTAATGGACCGATCCGACGATGGGAAGCACCTCCTCGTCGATCTCCCTTTTACTGTGAACAAGAACGATGTCCCCTTCGAGGCTCCCGGTCAGCTCGTCCGGAGATAGGACCATGCATGTTGAATCCAATCCCCTTTTCCTGATCCCCTGGTAGGCTTCCTCGTCCTCGACGATAAGGATGTAAGGGTCCTTCTTCCTCGCGCTTCTCGAGTGGCCTTTCCGTGAAACGATCCCCAGGAGCTCCTCAACCCTACTTCTGTCCCTTCCATCGAGAAGCTCCGAGTATGAATGTACTGTCACCGCCTCTCTTTCCAGGTCCTTCAACTTCCCGTCGGGAACCAGCAGCCGGGCCTTGTTCTTCGATGTCTCCGTGTGCATGTGGTCCTTCAGGACATCCAATATCGAATCATAGATCTGCCTGGTAGCCTCGGTGCCGAGAACAGTCCCCGGGTCCAGGCCCTTGTGGGCCATTACCATCTCCACCGCCATCCTCTGTGATATCCCGTCAACGGATGCCAATCGGGAAACATCCCCGTCCTCGAGGGACCTGGCAAGCTCGCTCTCGCCGTGGAGCTCCTTTATCAACGATCGAAGCCTGCCTTCACCCATCCCCTTTACTGACCTGAGCCGGGAGAGGTCGTTCCTTATTTGCTCCAAGCCCCTGGCACCTCCTCCCTTACCTCCCTTCCCACCAGGTTGGGATCGAGGTCCCATTTGATGATCCGTGCCCCGGTCTTTCCATCGGATGTGTCGATGGAAACGATCCCGTCGGAGGTATAACGTCCGACACCTACGGGGGAGCAATCATTGTAATCCACTATCAGCGTGGTGACACCGAAGGATCTTGCGGTCCGGAGCAGCTCCTCGAGCTTCGGGAACCATTTCCCGGAACCGCGGAGGGCCATGGTCTCGGGGTGGTCCAGCACCAGCCGGTGCAGGCCTCCGTCCTCGATCAGACCGATGAGTATGTCGACCCTGTCGAGGTCCCCGAGGTCCATTACCACCGGTTCGTCGGTCTCGAACAGAGGGGCGTACCTTTTTACATCCTTCACTCTCTTGAGTACGTTGAGGATCGGGACGGAAGAAAAGCAGACAAGGAGGCCAGTCTCTCCGGAGACCAGTCCTTCAGAAAGGAATGAGAGCGATATCCTTGTCTTTCCCACCCCGGGCGGACCCGTAAGGTTGATGACCGATCCTTTCTGAAGGCCCTCGCCCACGAGACCGTCTAGGTCACGGATCCCAAAACCAACTAATCCTGTCATTATTGGCACCACTACCCACTGGAAGGGTATGGTTGATTGCGTTCTATTTTAAAAATAATTGCCGCCGGAGTGCAAAGAAAACCGAAAAATCAGGATAGGCCTTCCTCTTTCATTCTCTGGATGAACCTCTTTTCCCTCTCCATCCCCATCCTGGCGTCCATCTCCACCTCGCCCTCCAGCATCTCCTTGATCCTCTGCTGGCGGTTCAGCCATTGTTCCATGCAGGACCGAATGACCTCTGATGGGTTGTAATGGTTCTCTTTGCAGAACCTGAAGAACTCCGTAGCGGTATCCTCGAAGTTCCTTGTGACTGCGATATGTATCTGGTCACCGGACCGATAAACCTTCATTGCTCGTTTTCCCATTGAGAACCACCTTTTTGGTTACGCGATATGAAATCATCCTCTGGCGGTATATAAATTAGTTTTGATACTATTCGACGCCATGTAGAATCATGTACACGAAGGCTGCCCTTGGGATATATTTATCATTTTTTTTGTCCATCCACCTGATATGGCTAAAGGGAAGGATGAAAATGTGAAGAAGAAGGCTAAAAGGTCTCCCAAGGAACCCTACTCCTGGAAAAGGAAATGGACAGCACACCAGAAAATGGACATGCAGGAGGTGGAGAGGCTCGCTTCGCTCTACATGGATTATCTTGATTCGGCCAAGACCGAAAGGGAGGCTGTATCCTACTGGTCGGGAAGGCTGAGGGAAGAAGGATTCTTCGAGCTCACCTCAAGGACGAGGAGGAAACCGAAACCCGGAGATGGTTTCTTTGTAGTTAACAGGGACAAGCAGATCGCGGCCGGTATCGTCGGTAAGGCCCCCTTCGAAAAGGGAGCGAACCTGGTTGTTGCCCACCTTGATTCCCCGAGAATAGACCTGAAGCCGCTCCCGCTCGACGGGGATCGGGAGACAGGTCTCGGGATCCTGCGGACACACTATTACGGCGGGATCAAAAAATACCATTGGGTGAACATCCCGCTATCGCTTCACGGCAGGGTGGTCAGGTCCGACGGAAGCTATCTGGACCTCAGCATTGGAGAGGATGCAAAGGACCCTGTCTTCCTGATACCCGACCTTGAACCTCACCTTTCAAAGAACGCTCAGAACAAGCGAAAGATCTCGGAAGCGATACACGGTGAGGAGATGCTTGCCCTGATAGGCTCAGGGCCCATACCGGAGGATGAGGATGAGAGGAGCCCCGTTGTGGGGGGCGTTCTATCCTACCTGCATCGTGAATACGGGTTAAAGGAAGAGGACCTGATATCCTCCGACCTGACCCTTGTCCCATCGTGGGGGGCCAGGGATATCGGACTTGACAGAGGCCTCATCGGGGCGTACGGACACGACAACAGGGTGTCGAGCTTCTGCGCAACCCAGGGCCTTATCGATATGAAGCTGGCCAGGTCGGTTCCCGAAAGATGGTCCATTGCCATGAACTTCGACAAGGAGGAGATAGGTTCGGACGGCAACACCGGAGCAAAGTCCCAGTACCTCGAACTGCTCTTTTATGACCTGCTTGCCTGGTCAGGATCGACGGGGACCAGGAGGAGCCTTATGAGTGCTATGTCCTCTTCATTTGCCTTATCCGCGGACGTGAAATCGGGGATGAACCCGCTCTTCAAGAGCGTTCAGGACCCTTTCAACTCGGCCCGTCTAGGTGCAGGTGTCACCATCACCAAATACACCGGCAGAGGGGGGAAGATCGGTGCCAACGATGCCTCCGCTGAAATGGTAGGTTCCATAAGACAGCTCTTTAATTCCGAGAAGGTGATATGGCAGATGCAGGAGACCGGAAGGGTGGATGAAGGTGGAGGGGGGACGGTAGCCAAGTTCATAGCCTCGAGGAACATGGATGTGCTGGATATCGGCATCCCCCTGCTTTCCATGCATTCACCATTCGAGGTGCTCTCCAAAATGGACCTTCAGATGGGGCACAGAGCCTTCACTGTTTTCTTCGAGAAGTATGCTCGATGAAGGTGGCCGTCACTCTTCTGGCTCCATTGGCTCTTCGGGCTCATCTGCGGGACCGGAGACCGGTTCGGCTTCCTCCAGCTCGTCGCTGAAATCCGAAAGGGTATCGTCCAGCATGCTCAGGAGCTCGTCGTCGGTCTCTGACAGATGGGCTTCTCCGGCCCCCTCCTCCCCTGCCTCGGTCTCAACGGGTTCTCCAGAAGGGGCTGCGATCAGGTCATCCTGCCCCCCCCCGTCTTTGCCGGGATACCCGATATGATCACCTGTCGGAGCGTTGGGATCGATCCCGTACTGGGCCATCAGCCTTCTGTAGATCTCGTCCCTGATCAGACCTTTCCTGTAGAGGTTCTGAAAATATCCGATAGATCCGCCCCCGGGAGGATCGCTCAGCCTCCTCTTGGGTATTGTTGGATCGAAAACAGTGAATTCCTCAGTATGGGCCGGTAGCTGGGGGACGGCTTTGGGTTTTTGATCATCCGCAGGGGGAAGCCCCTTTGGTCCTTCCGGAACCTTGGGAATGTCCTTGATGAAGAGCTTCTTCTCCGCCTCCGTGAACATCCAATCGTCCTTCTGGAAGTAGTCCTTCAGGTTGTTCACGAGCTGGTCAAGGTTCTCGACCCTCTTGTTCATGAGCCTCTTTAAAAGGTCCGAATCTGATGGAAGGACCATGGAAAGATGGAACTGGTTGCCCGAGGAAAGGACGTACACGTTCACCATCTCTCCCACCGACACTGCCCCTTCCTTCTTTTCGGATGCCATGACCTCTATGTTGGGTATGTCAAAGTACTCCCTCGTCATGGTTCCAGGGGTCAGGTCCCCGAGCTCGAAGCTCTTCTCGACGTCCGATCCGACAGCCCGTGCCTCATCCCCCCCTATGGCGAACATCCTTTCGGGAATATTGATGAATACGAGCCTTTCGTTCGTCAGGTATATGGTCCCCTTTGACGGCTCGAGCAGATAGTCCCCACCGTAGTACCGCCATGTGGATTTGAAGGTCGGGACCACGTTCTCCTCAGAGACGAGGACCTTCTCGTTCGGGTGGAGGAGCAGCTCTCCGTCATCATCGTACACCTCCTTCAACCCGTCCTTATCCCCGTATTTCATGAATATCAAGACCCCAGTACTTTTAATTGATCCCCTACTTTGATGATAATGATTGGCTGCCTTATTTAACCCTTTTTACCCTGGACGCCGTCGGTGAAAATATCGAACGCTTCCTTATCCAGGATGTTCACCCGGGCCCCAATTCTGGTTGTCCTCACCTCGAAAGGTATACCTCCACGTCTCCTTATGGCGGCAGAAACCTCCCCGGGTCTTTCGGTGAGAGCGATCATGGAGCCTCCCCCCCCTGCCCCGGTAAGTTTCGTCCCGTAGGATAAGGGACCTGCCGCCTCTCTGAGCTTGTCCAGCTCCTTCGATGTAACACCAAGGATCGTCAGGAGGGAATGATTTTTATCCATCAGTCCGCCGAGCTTGACCAGATCACCCTCGCGGAGGGCTTTGAGACCGTCCTCGACCAGAGAACCTATTTCGTCTATGGTCTCCCTGGCAAAACCGGATCTATCATAATAGCTCCTGACCTTGTTAACCTGGACCGGGGTTATTGATGGTCTTTTCGTATACCCGATCACAAGACTGAGCTCGGGTGGCTCGATATGATGTATGTTCCAAGTGGTCTCTCCCTTGGTTATCGACCAAAGATGGTCCTCCCTGATCTCGTTCGAAAGGAGGATCCCATTGCCATGCGAGGAACAGGAAGTATCGGTTGGTGAGGCCTTTCCCTGAACGTTGTACTCGACCTCGAAGGACCTTCTTGCAGTGGTTTCCTCCGAGAGTTCCCCTTTGAGAAGGTCGAGTGCGGATACCACTGAGCATGACAGAGCTGCGCTGGATCCAAGACCCGAAGCGGTCGGTATGGTGGAACGCGTCTTGAAGGCAATTGTTGGCCCATCCCACAGGTTCTCGTATGCCCACTTCACGTACCTGTGCTTCCTTATAGCCAGTCTTCCATTGTCCACCCTCGGCTCCTTTGCCGGAAAGACCGATATTGACATCCTTCTGTCAAGGGAAAGGGCTATTGCAGGTTTACCATAGACGACGGCATGCTCCCCGAACAGAATGGCCTTGGCCGGAGAGGACGCTTCCAACATGTAGAGCGTTAGGTATTCCAATATAATATCATTTGGCCAAAACCAATCTATATCGGGTAAGTGATTTTCGACTGGACAACCGGGGAGCGACAGATGACCATTTCGCAGAGACCGGCCGCCGCGAACGGGACCAGAAGGTCCAGATCCCTGTACTTCGGGGGACCACGGGAGAAATTTCGGCCGGTCTCCAGAAGATATACCAACAGGAGGAGCGACAGGTTCGGGACGGTATTCGTCTGCCTCATGGTCATCGCCTCTGCACTTCTGGTCTACCCCATTCAAGCCGATAATGGCAACCTGAACGCTCCGACCAGGTCGGCCGACTACGGGATATTCGACAAAATTCAGGAACTCAACGACGAGGAAGCTTCCAGAGTTGACGATCCTGTTGTCATTGAGGATGTGGAGACAAAGCTCGGAGCCATCACACCGATGGACCATATATTCACGGAGATAGGTTCAGGGGGCTTCCAGGAGGAGATCGTCTCCGTTCCCGAACCGATAACGAGGAGTCCTGTCGTTTTCGACGCATTGGTCGGGAACCCTATCGTGAACAACACTAACATCCTTGACTGGATACTCCCTCCTCCGCTTTCGGAACAGGGGACGTTGAACTATCTGGTCCTTGTAAAGAGCGGGGACCGGGAGGTCTGGGGGCTCGGATCCATGGTTCCTAGGATCGGGATAGCTGTGGATTCTTCCCTGGACAAGTGGGTCTATCTCGACGTCGACGGATCCACCTCGACAGGTGACGGGAGCGGGAATGACATCCGGGCCAGAATGACCTTCGCGAAGGACATTCTCGCCAGGGACTGGGACGTTACCCTGATCCCGCCGACACTGTCTTTCAATAATGCTGGCGTAAGGATCGAGGTGGAGGCGCTCGAGACAAGCGGGGGTGTTTCCGATATCGGCGGCTCCGTTTACTTCATAAAGGGAATATCCTACGGAGGTATCATCGGGGAAGGCAAGAACTACATCTGGTCGGTGGGTTTCGACCTGGAAAGGTTCACAGATTCCATGAAGGTCATGGTCCAGGCAAGAAAATGGGTCAGCGATCCGGTAACCGGTCTAATAAATGCCATCACGTCCGGAGGCTCCATCGACATCAGGGACCTCGGGATACTCGACGTCCTGGGCCCCTACACACTGTCCTATGAGTTCGGGACGGCGCCGCCGGAGGTATCGATCTCGATATCGGTAATGAGGGTGTTCGAGCAGGTTCTCGAGGACAGGGCATATCTAAAACTGCTCCTGAAAAAGGACAGGTTCCATGATTCCATAATAGATACCGGAAGATTGGTACTGAACATCCAGGATTTCGGATCGCCCATCGACCAACTGGAGTGGATTGCGGGCACCGGCAGCGGGAACCTCGGAGACACGCTTTACCTTGGTCTTCGATATGCCGAGTTCGGCGATGACCTCGTCGATGCGGACCTGCAGATACCCGTGCTTCCTCACCGCCTTACCTTGGACCTTGAATACACATCCGATAACGGGAAGGATAAGACCATCCTTGAGGTGGGAACCCCCTCTGGTATCAGGGAGCTCTGGTTCAGGGAGGTCATCTATCCCGATTGGGGCTCGACGGGCTCCCTTGCTGACTGGGAAGCGACCCAGGTGGAGCTGAGGAACATCCCCAAGAACCTCAGGCTCGAAACCACGGCCGCTGTTCCTGATCCGGATGCAGGCAGCAGCGGGATACTCAACGTCTTCGACAATTTCATGAGCCAGATAGCCGGCAGGTTCTACAGGATCGGCAACGTCCTAAGAGAGATACCAAGGGCAGTTGCGGAGATGCCCAGCCGGCAGGGCTCCACAAGGCTGGAATGCTACGGTGACAGCATCGGCTCGCTCGACTACAGGTTCACGACAGGACCCTATCTCAACAACACCGGCAACTGGATCGCCTTCTATGAGCATGGGGGAGAGAATCCCGCGATATCGGCCCACCTCGAGGACATCTCCAGTTACAGCGGGTCCTTCAACAACGGCAGCGACATCATGCTGGGTCTCGATGACGTCGAAAGGATCAGGATCGGTGCGGTTTTCAGAGAGAGGACCGCCATTGTCGACCTCATCGATCTTCCTTCCCAGATACATCTGCGGACATCCCCGGAACTGATATCCTACGAAGGCATGAACAACGGAACACCGGCGACCATTGGAGGTGTGGAATACCGATACAGGGACGACGAGCTCTTCTTTGATGTAAATATCTATGATATCCCTTCCTCTCTAACGATGAAAAGGTCCGCCGAGCAGATCGATGTGACCTCCAGCGAGGGGGAGATCGGCTCCATCGAGATGTACACAGCGAACAGCACGACGGTCAGACCGATCGACCTTCCGGAAAGGAATTTCGTCTCGGTCAATCAGGAAGGAGGACTGGCTGCTGTCGGCCTCAGACTTAACAAGTTCCGGTCCTTCGTTTACAACAACGGGAGCGCGGGTTTCATCGAACTCGAGACCGTCAGGGAATCGAATTTCTACGCCGTGATCGATGACAGGGATTCCGGCCTGGAGATCAAAGCAGCGTTCGTCCCGCTCCCGGCAAAGACCCATATCGACACGCCTTCGGTAATAGATGCCCCGGAGATCTCGATCCCGGACATTATGGGGATCCAGTCGATCTCCGAGTACTCCGACATCATCCTATCGTTATCGGAGATAGGAAGGGCACCCCTTCTCCTTGCCTCGGGCATATCCGAGGGGCTGATCGAGACGATCGGCAAGTACTCCACGGGTTTCTCCCTGTCCTGGGACCTTTCGGAGAAAGGGGATACACTCGACCTTCTGATAACCATCAGAAAGGCGGGCGATTTCGAGATACCTCAGGCTCACTGGACCCACGGGATCTGGATCGAGCAGATGGGATCAGGGGGAAACAGTTCTGTCAACGGCAACATATATCTCAACGGAATGCCAACGACCGGTTCGGTCAACCTGTCATTCTCCGAGGAGACGGTATCCGCCACCATTGATTTCAAAGGCTACAGTCCGGAGTTCGAATGGCTCCTTATCAGGACGACGGGTGTGCAGGACAGGGACATCTCCGTCTATATCACAGGATTGAGAAAAGGCATGGATATCCAGATGGACATGATGATCTACACCGATCTCGACATAGGCGGATCGATGATGATCAACATGGATGTTGAGCTGAAAGGCCCTGACGGGGGTCCGATGGACCTTGGACCAACGATCGCCGCCCTCAGGAAAGCAGCCCCAATATTATCGATCAGGCAGATGTACCTTCCAAGGGTCCCTTCGAGCTTTCACCTTGACGCTGTGATCGGCGATGGCATCACGGCAGATTACACGGCATCCATGTCCATAGAATATCTTTATTTCAAGATCACCAAGTTCATGGACGGAAGGTGGTCACAGGTATATGCGATCCTCCATGATCTGCCGCTTTCCTTCAATGTGGCCCTTTCCCCGACGAGGGAGTTCACGATCCAGAAACCCTTCCCCCTGCAGGGGCTTCCCGAGATCTCGATCAAGACCTCGGACAGCGAGATGGACATGTTCATCGAGTACGACGGCGCCGGCTTTGGCCAGCGCGGCCGATACAAAATATATGTCGATAACATCGGAAACACCTCAACGTACTACTCCGGCGACGATTATGTCATTGACAGCGACGGTATTGGCTTCCTCTCCATCGAACTGGACCGTCTCCCGGTCATGGAAAGCTTCGCCCTATCGTCACTCTCGATCCTTGGGGACGATGTCAGGCACATCAGGCTCTCGGCCAGAATGGGATACGGGACGTACCCCGTCATCTTCCTCGATGAGGCCGATGGCGGAGGTTTTCAGATCAAGATCTCTGGAGAGGCGTCCCTTAACGGAGAGACATACTCACCCCATATCTACTTCATAACTCTGAGGACCAGGAACATCCTTGGTATCAATATCATCTCAGGCATATCAGTGAACCGGGACACGGTTGTCATGAACCTACAGAACAGCGACGGAGGTGTGACACTGCCAGCGCCTCTGCTTACATTATGGGCGTGGGTTCTTGGAGGTGGGGGGTGATATGATATGCTGAAGGAAGAATGGAATGATAAACTGGTTTGGCTGGTCCCGGTCGCGGTCACGCTGATCCTGCTCATTTCCTTCGGGATGTACCAATGGGTGGTCCCCAGGACCGATCTGGAGATAAGGACGGTCTACCATGAGGCGCCCGGAGGTGGAGGGACCGGGGGAACCATTCATTTCAATGTTCTCCTGTCAAACATGGGCAACAGGGAGATCAGCTCACTGGAATGCAGCGTACTGGTTCAATTGAAGGGCGGTGGGAAGGTTGCCTCCCATGACATGGAACCTGAGATGCTAGCTCCGGGGGACAACATGGAGATCAAGATAACCTACATCGGGAGCCAGTACGATACTTACATTATTGATATCGACGTGAGGTTCGATTGCTCCGGAGATACGCATACGGGTTCTCTTGACTACGAGACAAAGGAAGACCTAATGAACATGGTCTTCGTCGAGAACATGCGTTGAGCCATTAACCGAAATATCTGAGATCGTCGGGTCTTTCGGTGGTCTCGGATTCCTCAAGATTGTCCTTTATCCTCGATGTGATCTCATCGATCTGGGTTGCCTTCTTTTCCAGGCTCTCGTACTCAATGTCGAAGCCAAGGTATTTTGAAAGCACCCTAAGTACGGACCTTGCGGACCGCGGATCAACGAAATATCCTGAGGTCTCACCCATCAGACATATACCGGGCATACCTTCAAGGGCACCCAATCCCAGTAATAGCCCCGAAGCCCCGATTATTCCCGAAGACGGCTCGCCGCTCCTGAAAACGACCCCAGCATCCTCGAGCGCGGATTTGAGGTCTATGGATGTGACCGCTCCAAGGACTCCCGGCTCCTCCACGAGCTTTATCACCCCATACCCCCCAAGGGTGAAGACGAGAGTGACCCCGAGTTCCTTCGCAAGCTTTATCGTTTCGAAGGATAGCTCGTACTGGCCCTCCGGGGTGAGCCCCTGGTAGTCTCCTGTTAGCAGGACCATATCCCGCACTCCGTCGGCCCCTTTTTTGTAGTAAAGATCATGCTTGACCAGCTGAACGGACCCATCCTCTCCCACGATGACCTGCGGAGGGAGGTACTTCGAGAAGATCTCCGCGAACTTGCGGAACTCGAGCTGCTCGACGAGATGCTCTGCGGCTAGCTTGCCGACGTTTCCCACACCCGGGAGCCCCTCGATGAGAACGGCATCTTCAAGTTTCGGCTTTTCAGAATATCTGATAGTGACATTTTCCAAGTTCAGTCCTCCGTTCTCTCACTGGTGTAATACATTCTTCTGTATTTTCCGTACCTGTCCTCGGGTGAATACCTGGGAGGGAACGTATTGACGGTCTGGGAACCGCAATCCTGGCAAGTTTCCTTCATGGTGTACTTGCCACAGCTGCTGCACCTGAGTATCCTGCTCCTCACGGCGAACACGACCTTTACTTGACGTCCTTATTGCGTATGAACCTGCCAAGGCCGCCTTTAGAGTTTATCTGATCGACCGCACCCTGTGCGGAGGACCTGAGAATTTCCTCCGCAACCTTGTAGTTCGGCGCAACAAGGACCAATCTGTACTTCGGTGAACCGATATACAGGATATTAAGCTTGACATCGTCGATCCCCTTTGCCAGATCCTCGGCCTTCTCAAGAGCGGATTTTATATCGCTAAGCCCGTTGGGGTTCGGGGAGGTCAGCTCCAATATTCCCTGGATCTCCACATACGGGGGGGTAATGTTCTCCTGGGACATCTTTATGAAAGGCTGGACCCATTCACCTTCGAAACCGGCTTCCTCCAGCGCAACCTCCCTCATCGCGCAGACCTCGAACGCCCTGTAAAGGGATCCAAACTCCTGGACCAGCTCGTATCCGAACTCTTCCATGCCCTTTTCGAAGTTCATACCTATGTTCTCGCAGAGGAGCTCCAGCAGTTTTTGGGCTTTCTGCTCGCTCTTCCACTGCTGTATCTTCTCCCTCTTCTGATGCTCGTTGACAGCTTTGAGGGAGAGGTCCACGGTCCGGTTCTTTCTCCTCTCGTCTATTCCAAGGACCTTGCAGACGACCTTCTGACCTTCCCTGACATGGTCCCTTATGTATTTGACCCACCCCGAGGCAACCTCGGCGATGTGAATGAAACCTTCCTTGCCGGGATACTCGTCCAGCTCGACGACGACGCCGAAGTTCTTGACCTGTTTCACCGTGGCTACAACAAGTTCTCCTTCCTCTGGCATGTCGTTGGCTGGGGCCATCCTTTGTTTCCTCCTCACTCCAGGTCCGTATCCACTCTTCCCAGGACCTCTCCCTTGATATCTGCCTTTCCGCCCCCGGGAAGGGCCATGGTTGCCCCACAAACCGTGCAGCTTATCTTGGTGTTCGTCCTGTCGAAGATGGTCTGGGTATTGCCACAATCTCCGCATTTCACGTTGAGGAACTTGCTCCTGGGTCCTGTCATCGGGATCTCTCCATCTATTCGGTGAGCTCGAACCTCTTGGCCCTGATAGAGGGGCTCTGCCAAGCTTTCTTGCAGGTCTTGCATTTGTATTTCAGGTTGATCCTCTTTGTCGGTTTCTCCCTTCCTTCCGGTTTCGGCCTGGGGAAACCACCGTATCCTGAAGTGACCTTCCTGAACCTCCTCTGACCCCATGCAAGCTCACTGGCCTTCCTCTTCTTGACCTTGTCCACCTCGTGGGCAGTATGTGTTTGGCAAGAGGGGCAATACCTTTTCACGGTCCTGGGCATCTTCATTTCTACTCACCTGGATTGCACTTATATTGGCGATGCAGGAAGGCGGTATCCTAGAACCACTATTAATAGTTAATTGGCTGGAGAAAACCACTGGAATGTGGTCCAGACATCTGTCTGTTCGGTCGGGTATCAGAGACCTTTCTGTATGACGATCTCTATCCAAGAAACGTTTATGCCGCCCTCCTTCTCCTCATCCTCAACGTTCTCGGTACCTATCTTGATCTCGTTCAGTTTCGTCTCTTTGAGGAACCTGTTCCTGACGATCTCCGCGACATCAACGGCCTTGGAAATTGCCCTGCCACGGGCCTTCACTGTGACTTTTTCCGCTCCTGCATTGAACTGTGTCACGACCGCCAGAACGTAGTTCATCGAGGGCTTTCTGCCTATGAATACCGTGTTGTCTTCCATTACTGAGGCCCCCCTGTACTGTGGGTTTACTGAAATGATGGTCAGCAATATTTAAGAGTTTTCGATTGATGTATTGGTGGACATGATGGAAAAATCAAATAATCGACCTCATCATTCCACTGAAAAGAGAACAGGCCCGCGAATGGAGGCAAAATATCATGATCGACCCGTGGTCGTACTCTGATACCAATGACTACACGCATCTCATGGAAGAATTCGGAATAGCTCCTTTCAACCCTTCGGTCCTTCCCGATGGCGACCGGCAGCCCAGGCTTTTCAAGGAAAGGATAGTCTTCGGCCACAGAGGGTTCGAATATGTGGAGAGAAGGATAGGAAGGGGTGAGCCGTTCGCAATATTGACCGGCCTCATGCCATCAGGCAGGATGCACATAGGCCACAAGATGGTCATTGACCAGATAAAGTACCTTCAGGGATTCGGAGCCAGGGTTTTCGTGGCGGTCGCGGACCTGGAATCATATGCGACAAGGAACATGCCGCTTGACAGAGCGAGGAAGCTTGCGATCGATTCCTACGTCCGTAACTATCTCGCCCTGGGTATCGGAAAGGAAGGTTTCGAGGTCTATTTCCAGTCCAAGAGGAAAGAGGTCAAGGACCTTGCACTGCTCCTTGGGAAGAAGGTCAACCTCTCTACGATGAGGGGGATATACGGATTCAACGATCAGACGAACATGGGACATATGAACGCTCCCTTGATACAGGCCGGGGACATTCTACATCCCCAGATCAAGCTGGGACCTATCCCGGTAGTTGTTCCGGTCGGAGTGGACCAGGACCCGCACATGAGGCTCTGCAGGGACCTGGCATCTTCTTTCCGATTGTTCAATGGCACGCTAACCTCGGATGGGAAAGTTGGTGCCTTCGTCAAGGTGGACGAGAGGGTGGAATATCTTCTGGGGAAAGCGAAGAAAGCACTTGAAAAAGAGGGATTCCTGGATTTCAAGATGATCCCCAACTACAAGGCCCTTTACATTCTGGGTGCCTCAGCGACGGACCTGATCTCCATTGATGAGACCCTTGCGGATGTCGAAGCAGGAGAAGGAGAATACGGGTTCCTTCCACCAGCATCGACGTACCACCGGTTCAACAGAGGTCTGACCGGTGAGAAGATGAGCTCCTCAAAACCGGAGACCGCAATATTCCTCGACGATGAGCCCGATGAAGCTGCTTTGAAATTGAAGAAGGCCATTACCGGGGGAAGGGATACCGCGGAGGAACAAAGGAGGAGCGGCGGGCAGCCTCAGATCTGCTCCGTGTTCGAGACGATGCTCTTCCACACGGTCGAGGACGAGAAAGAGGTCCAGAGGATCAGGGAAGAATGCATTTCCGGGGAAAGGCTCTGCGGAGGATGCAAGAAGGAAGCGATCGAACATTTGCGTAGGTTCCTAGAGGATATCAAGGGTAGAAGGGACGAGACAGAGCACCTTCTCAGTCTCTACATAAGCGAAGAATAGAGGAAATATCAAATATGACGGTCCAACATCCTCCATAGAAGAAGGTCCGGCAATGCCAAGGAGCAAGAACGGTCACAGAAGCTACAGGCCAGGCGACCCGATCCATATCGTTGTCACTCAGGAGTTCGTGGATGATGCGAACAGGTTCTTTGCCTATTGCCGGGAAAAGGGTTACAATCCTTCCCAGATCATAAGGCAGGCCATGATCGATTGGCTGCAAAGGGAGGAAAGCGGCGGCCTGCAGATCGCAGATACGGGAATACCTCCATCCGAGTTCGATGAGAAGATAATGGAGCTTGTCAAGGACCGAAAGAGGACCAGGACCAAGATGAGCCTCAGGTCCGTGAAGGAGATCCTTGACGAAGAGGGAAGCGGTTAACCGTTGAACTTGTATCTCAGCACGGCAGCTATGCCCCCGAATGCCTGCAACAGCATATTTCCCTCGGACGAATCTGTGGAGATGAGCTCGAGCTGGGAGGAGTACATCTCGCTGACCCTTGCAAGCTCCTCCACGATATCCTCCTCTTTTTCAAGGTTGCACGTGGAGCGGTCATCGGGGCACTGATAAACGGGCTCCTCAGATTTTCGCTGGTGGACCTGGAACTTCCTTTCGCAGTTGGGGCATTCGAAGGTCCGGTTGAGCATCTTCATACCTTCGGAAACCAAAAGGATCTCGACCGCACCCGCTACGAGGGCGGCTCTGACCTGCTTCTCCCCGTAAGCAGAGAGACCGCCGTCCTCCTTGCGGATCTCGGTGAACAGCCTTTCCATGAGCTCCTTTTCATGGGAGACCTCCAGATGCTGTAGGGTGGTCTTCGCCTTATCGAGGAGCTCCGTCAGACCGGACTCGTCCGTATAACCGGTATCGAAGGTCTCGATCACCTTCTTTTGAAGCTCGTGGTGGAGATACTCGTTGTTCACGAAGAAATCCTTGGTGGACCCGGGACCCCCGATGAGGATCCCTTTCATATCCTCCTGGTCAAGAAAGGCTTCGGTGCAGAGGTCTCCGACCTTCTTGAAGTATTCATGGGCCGCGATCTCGATAAGCCTCTCGAACCTGACACTCGACTGCCCGCCCTTTCCATGTTTGGACGGGACCAAGGACTGGATGTTCTTTATCATCTGGACCCGTTTTCCCCTTAGAAAACCGAGGGTGGCCTCTTTCCTGTCGATAACCAGGAGGCCATAGACCTCATCATCCGTGAGCATGTCGCTCAGGTAATCGGTGTAGAAATAGCTGTCACATCTGTAAAGGAAGGTCGGAAGCGGGGAAGGGGGCTCGATGACATGGGCTACCATCCTCGTCTGGTCCGCCCCGATTGGTACATGCCCCACGAAGAAAGCCATCCCGTTCTCCGGCGGGAACCTCAGGTTGCGGAGCCTGGATAGGATCGATTCGATGGCGCCCATTACGTTCTTCCTTGTGGATTTGGATTTGATATTGGAGGATTGTGAAAGTTCGTTCCGGAGGTAATTTGCGACGTCGGGTATCTGCTTAGTCGGAGGGATCAGAAGGGTGATCAGCTCGGTCGCTCTTCCCTTGTAGCTCTCGATCTCCTCGATCTTCCTCCTGAAGTCGTACCTCTGCATCGGGGTAAGTTTCGACATCTCTTTCACCGATTGGCCGTGGGCCGTGGAAGGCCCAACAGAGGATGGTGGTAAATAAGCTTTGCTCGTTATAAGGGGGGCAGACTCAAGAAGTCAAGTGGGCCGGGTCCAGTTGCAGGTCCGCGAAATAGTATTATACCATAATGATATATGAACCAGAACCACCATTCCCCCTCCCAGGCTCTTTCAGGGAGGAGCGATCTCGGACCGGGTGAACAGCATGAGACTAAACTCGTCTTTTACGTTGGCTGTTGTATTAGCAGTGATGATGTCATTCCCCATCGTATCAATAGGTGTCGGCGCTGATGGCGGAAATGACAGCGAACCGCCGTCAAGATACGGATTCACGCCTGTGCTCAAATCCATTGCGACACTTTCCTCTGAAGGGATCTGCGTGGCATCGGGAGATGTTGACGCCAGGAACAATGACGATATCGCGGTCGGTGTCAACGGAGCGGTGCATGTATATACGAACAACGGAGGGTCCGGGTCAAGCTTTGGAATGACCTTATACAGGACCATCACTTTTGCGGGATTCTATATCACCAAGATCAAGATCGTCGACTATGACAACGATAACGATATGGACATCATTGCTTTGGGGCAGGATGAGTATGCGATGGTCGGAGAGATAGGCGGTTTGGCCGCCACGATCGGGACCATGAGGATATACTACCTCGAGAACACCGGTACCGGATTCACACTCGAGAACTACTACGAGTTCGACGACGTGTTCTACAGCCAGTCACCAATCAATCCCACAGGGGCCTGGTTCTGGACCGACGGAAAGTACGATTTCGATACCGCGGACGTTGACGGCGACAACGACCTCGACACCATTGTCATTTACAACAGGGACACCGATGCAAGCACCGCAAGCAACGGAGAGTCCATTCAGATATCGCTTTTAACATACAGCGGAACCGGACTTTCAAGGTCCGATCTTTTCTCCAGGGCCACCCCATCATCGTGGAACATAGGCTGCTTCATCAGGTTCGCCGATTTCAACGAGGACGGTTACCCCGATATCGCCTACACTTATGGCGGCGTGTCCAACAACCAGTGGTTGATGGTCGAGGCCTTTGCAAGGTTCCATACCGGCTCGGGCGCCAACTGGGGGGCCGCGAACGACCTCGACCCCAATGACAACATGCTGGGTGACGGGTCCTTCCCGACTGTCCCCTATGCAATGGAAGTCGGTAACTTCGCAGGACAGCTCCCGGTGGATATCGCGATCACGATCAACGATAACAGGAACACCGGACCGTCCTACTGTGATGGTCAGATTTACATAATCAAAAAGAAACCGAAGACTACGGACGAGTTCGGTTTCAACGGGCCCGACGCCGCTTATTCCGAGGACTACAACTACCAGTTCAGGGGGATGGCTGTTGGCAACCTGGACAACACGGGTGCGGATGACGTGGTCACCTTCACGAAGCAGGACGACTGGTCCGACGAGGACCCCTGGAACGCGCCGGGCGAATACGGCCTTTCCATTCTCGCCGGAAGGTCCGCTATACCCGTCAAGTTCAATGTCATGAAGGTGTTCGAGACGGAGGTCGGCTCACTTCCATCATCACACATCATCAAGGACGTCGCCGTTGGAGAGTTCGACGGAAACACGACCTACGACGACCTCGTATATGTGGGAAACAACATCATTGTCGGATTGACCACGTTCCCTCCGAACAATCCGCCAGAGAAGATGGCAGTGGCCATGAACCCGTCTCCCGTGAGGAACAACAACGAGACCTGCACGATCAACATCACCGTAAAGGACCTTGACAAGGCAGGGGACCTCACGAAGATCGAGGCCGATTTCACAGGCTTCGGGCTCCAGTTCAAATCCCTTACGGAACCCACTGGCTACCATGAGACCGACATCAACATCGGCTATTACGAGTTCACCATCAAGGTCCCCTCATGGATACCGCAGGGAGACTACCAGGTACCGATATCCATGTACGACAGGTCTCCGGACAGCCGCGACATCAAATCCACGGATATGTTCACTTTCAGGGTGATACAGTTCAACCGGGAACCATTGATAGCATTGGAGAACAGGACCATTACCATATTGGAGGACCATGTCACCTATATCCCTGACATCTACGATTGGTTCAGGGACGAGGACATAAGGGACGGATTCGACGATGAGCCGCTGAACATCACCATCAAGACCACCGGAAATCAGTGGCTGTCGGGTGTGACCTATTTCGAAGCGTACAAAGCGGAACTGGTAAACTCCTCGGGTCTCGACCCCGAGAACTGGGTCCTCAAGATCACCCCCCACAAGAACTTCAACCACTACCTGAAACCATTCGCACCGGACGTGGTGACCCTGAAAGCGACTGACCACGGAAACTTCCCCGGCGACAAGCAGCTGGAGTCGGAGGAACTGGTCATAAAACTGTACATCGCGCCTGTTAATGATCTGCCGACCATCCCGCCGCAGGGACGGCCCGAACCCAACTTCGCATATCTCCTCGAGCAGGATGATGACGGCTTCACGAGGATAACGGCCAAGGACCTCGCGGACGATCCAGAGGATAAGAGGCTTCATCTGAACTTCTCCCTTATCTACGAGGATCCCGAGGATGAGAGCTGGCTCTACATGGAGGAGGACAAGATATACTGGAGGCCTACCAACGATCATGTGGGATCCCACAGAGTGACCCTACGGGTCACCGACGAAGATTCCTTCGTGGAGCAGGGCCTCTGGTTCAACGTTTCGAACGTGATCGACAAGCCCTACTTCCTCTATGTCGAAAACGCAACGAAAAGGGTAGACCTGACCGGGGGCATTCACGGACGCTATGTTTTCGTCGTGGATGAACATGACGAGTTCAATCTGACCATCAAGGCGGCAGACCTTGACATACCCATCGGGGCGCAGACACAGATATTCTTCAAATGCAACCTTACCCTTGCGGATGATACCTACCTCGATGTCGATCCGGAGGATCCGACCAAGGCCTATCTCCATTTCTGGGCGGAGAAGAGGTACGGATACCCTCCGACCTACGAGCCCGAATTCTTACCCATCGATACGGAGATCATCCTGGAAGATGAGGAAAGTCCAGAGATAAGGACCATACTCCCGATCCGGATAAGGATAATAAACGTGAACGATCCGCCCATCTATGTCGGGATAGACAAGCCGACGGAAGGACAATTTTTCCCCATACTCTACAATATCCCGTTCTCGGCCAAAACCGCTCTGGACCCCGATACCGATCTCAACGACACCCTCACCTACGAGTGGGACTTCGACTATTCAAACGGTTTCCAGCCTGAATACAAAGGAATGACGACCAACTGGGACTTCCCGCAGGCAGGGACCTACACCATAACCCTCAGGGTCACGGATACTGCAGGGAACAGCCTGGAGACCCAGGTCAACATAACCGTTGATGGTGTTCGCAACGACGATGACTACGATGGGGACGGACTGCCCAACGATTGGGAATTGGAGTATTCATTCGACCAGTACGACCCGTCGGATGCTGAGGGAGACGCGGATGGCGACGGCCTGAGCAACCTCTATGAATACTGGAACGAGACCGATCCAAGGGACCCTGATACAGACAATGACGGCGTCGAGGACGGAGAGGATTTCTCACCGAAGGACCCTAACATACAGGTCAAACCTGTTGATGATGAGCCATGGGTAGAGGAGAACTTCGGTCTGTTCATGATACTGATGATCCTGATCCTTGTCATCATACTGGTCCTGATCGGCGCTTTTATATTCCTGATGATCAAACGGAACAAGAAGAAAGCCGAGGACGAAGAGATGAGGAGAAAGCAGGCCGAGGAGATGCAGAGGAGCCTGTACGAAGGCCAGGACCTGTACTCCGACCTGCCCATGGTTGACCAAGCAGCGCAGATCGAAGCTGGACCGACACTGCCGGAGCTTCCTCCACCGGGTGAAGAGGGTGACCTGGACGATATCTTTGGAGGTGCAGGGGTACTCCCGACCGAGGAAGAGATCGCACCCTCCGGAGAGCCGGTCGAAGCGCTTCCCCCACCACAGGCTCCTCAGCAACCGAAGAGCGACGACCTGACCGACCTTCTGGACTGAGGGTAAGCTTTAATAAAGGCTTCAGGCTCTTTGGGGCCTGAAGCACTGATGGAGGTACCACCGTGAGGAAGGTCGTCATTTCCCTGGGAGGCTCTATACTAGTTCGTGGGGACCATGATGCGGAATTTATCCGCCAGCTCGTTGAAGGGCTTACGGGAATTGACAAGGGAACGAGGTTCATCATCGTTACGGGAGGAGGGGGGCTCGCCAGGAATTACATCAAACTCGGCAGGCAATTGGGTCTCGATGAGGCGACTCTGGACATGCTCGGCATCCAGGCGACAAGGACCAATGCATGGCTTGTTCTTGGGGGGCTTGGAGGTCACAGTGTGTATCCAAGACCCTTCAACGATCTGGAAGAGGCGCTCATAGGAGCGGGTAGCTTCAGGTTCACGGTAGGAGGAGGAACCCATCCGGGGCACACAACGGATGCGGTGAGCGCACTGATCGCTGAGATGTGGAGGGCCGACCTGTTCGTGAACATGACGGCAGTCGACGGGGCATACACTTCCGATCCCAAGAAAGACAGCGATGCAAAGAGGATCCCCAAAATGACCTCGAAGGAGCTCCTGGACCTTGTTTCGGCTACGGCAAGAGGAGCGGGATCGCATTCGGTTATGGACCCTCTTGCAGCTGCCGTCATCCACCGGTCGGGGATGGAAACCCGTATACTGGATGGACGCGATGTTCCAAACCTCCTATCATGCATCAAAGGAGAAAGATCACACGCAACGATAGTGGTCCCGGGAGGGTAATGTCATGCCAGGTAAATCTCCGAAAAGGTCGGGAAAGAAGAAGAAACCCATGACGGTCAAGAAAGTACCGTCCGAAGAGACGGGCGGGCATCAGTCTGCCTACTCAACTCACAAGCACTGTTTCAACTGCGGGATCTCCATACCCACAGATAGGGACATCTGCTCCGATAAGTGCCAGGCCGAATGGGACAGGATGCTGAAAAGGAAGAAGATGATGACCTATCTGCCTTTCATCGCCATTGCACTTCTGCTCCTTTTCTATTTTCTGATAATGACCAGCCGTTAGGAACGCGTGAACAAATGGAAGAGCTCATGGAGAACATCTGCCTGGGAGGGACATTCTCCCCAATTCATTCGGGTCACTTGAAACTCCTCGAGGAGGCGTTCCGAAGAGGGAAGAGGGTTTCAGTGGGTCTGACCTCTGATGAAATGGCCACTAGGGACAGGAAGAGGCAGGTCGAATCCTTCGAGACGCGGAGGAGGAACCTGAAATCGGTAATGGACCGGCTCTCCGAACTGTACTCTGTCCCCTATTCGATCTCCGAGATCAATGACAGGTTCGGTTTCGCGATCATGGCTGAGATCGATTCCATCGTGGTCTCAGAGGAGACTGAAAGCACCGTTGAAGAGATCGATCAGGAAAGGGCAAGGGAGGGATTACCCCCGCTTCAAAGGTTCGTAATAGGAATGGAAACGGACCGAAACGGAAGGAAGTTATCCTCAACCAGGGTCTCAGCAGGAGAGATCGACAGGGAGGGAAACATCCTTAACATGGGAGCCCAGAACGAGGACCATAGACGCATTTGCGTTCACCTGGGCTCGAAGAACCAGGACAAGGCGGAGGGGGTTATCTCCGCGTTCAGGAGATACTCCGCCGGAATTCAGCTTCTCCAGTACAATGTGGGCGAAGGCACAGCTTACAACAGACTGGACATCCTTGAAGGAGCCCGAAACCGGAGCCAGGCGATCCGGGAGAGGAACTCGAACGTATCAATCTCGCCGTTCGATTACTTCGTGGGGATAGAAGCGGGTCCCGTCAAGATGAAAGGAAGCTGGTTCCTCGTTCACGGTTGCCATATACAGAACGAGGTATACGAGGGAATTGGCATCTCGAGCGGGCTCGAGATCCCATCTGAGATCCTTGAAAGGATAATGGTATACAGAGGCCGCTCATGGGAGACCAGGGATATACTGGGGACCCGGACCTCGCTCGTTGAGAACCTCAGCGGAGGCACCCTCTCGAGAAGTGACCTCGTTGAACAGGCGTGCAGGATGGCCCTCCTCTCCCTGACAAATTCCAAGAAAGGGGGGAATTAAAGGAATGGTCGAATTCTTCTCGTCGACCCCATCCCTTCTCCTCTTCATCGGGATATTGGTATCATTCGTACTTGCAATCGTCCTACCATGGAAGAAGAAGGCCTCTGCGACCACTGTGGTCTCGTTCTCGATCATCGTTGTGTTCGTCATCCAGTTCTTCCTGACGTCCAAGATGTTCTATGACATGCCGTTCATGTCAGGCTACTCGCCATGGGACCGGTATACGATCCTCGAGGACCTCGGTTTCTATCCCAGGGCGATCGTCGAGGACTACAAGGTCTACCAGTTCATAACGGTGACATATCTCCATTCCGGCTTCATTCATCTGATGTTCAATTTCTTTGGAATTGTCGTTCTTGGGACACAGCTCGAGCAGAGGATCGGATGGCAGAGGTTCCTAGTCATATACTTCGGCTCAGGGATCATCGCTGGAGCTGTTGTGCTCTTCATCTCTCCCTTCGGCTATCTTGGCCATACCATGGACACTGTCTCCATTGGTGCCTCGGGCAGTATATTCGGCATCCTTGGAGCCCTTTGGTACCTCTACCCCAGGGACGAGATATTCTTCCCGCTGATCATCATCCGCAAGTGGCCGATATCACTGATAGTCCTGCTTTACGGGGGAATGAGCGCTCTATACATACTTCTTGGCAGAGAGGATGACGTGAGCCATATAGCCCACTTCGCAGGTCTCGTCGGCTCCTTCCCCATAGCATTCCTGGTCAGGCCGAAACCGGACCAGGAGAAGGATAAAGGACTCGACGTTCTCACAAAGGAGCAGCTAAGCGAGATGGCCGCAACAAAGGAGCAGAGGAAGCTTCTCAACAAGGCGCTGGAATCGGACGAAAAGGACGTCAGGGATGCATGGCTTGAGGAGTTCTTTGCCATAGCGAAATGTCCAAAATGCGGCGGTGCTGGAATGCATTTCGACGGAAAGGATGCCTCATGTCCAAGATGCGGTAAAAGAATAAGGCCATGATCTCTTGACTTTGTAATAACTGGGTAAATTAAACTTAAATACCATTAGACTCAATTGTATCCATCCTTCGGAGGCTAGTGGATGGAACCTAGAATAATTTGGCTCGGGCATGCTTCATTCCTGATCGAATCCGACCAGGGCAACATTTACATCGATCCCTGGAAGCTCAAGGGCGGACCGAAAGCGGACCTAATCCTCGTGACGCACTCGCACATGGACCACCTTAGCGAGGACGATATCAAGATGATAAGAAAGGACGGAACTGTGATCGTTGGACCCCCGGACGTTGCGGAGAAGGTCCCGGGGACCGTTGTCATCGGTCCAGGTGATATGAAGAATATCGGGACATTCAAAGTGGAGTGTCACGCAGCATACAATCCAAAAAAGGAGTTTCACCCGAGCTCCAACAAATGGGTGGGCTTCGTGGCGGATATCGGAGGCTTCAGGGTCTACCACTCGGGAGACACCGATGTCATCCCTGAAATGAAGAACATCAGGAACATCGATGTTGCCCTGCTCCCGGTCGGAGGCACCTATACGATGACCGCGGAGGAAGCTGCGGAGGCAGTGGGTTTGATCTCTCCAAAGAAAGCGATCCCCATGCACTGGGGCGACATCATCGGCGGCAGGGAAGATGCCGAGAAGTTCAAGAAGATCGCTGGTTGCGATGTTCAGATCCTTGAACCGAAGAACTGATACCCTCCAGCCACCGGATCAGGTCCGCGGGCAGCTCCCATTTGCCCATCTGCATTAGCGGACTCCCGAAGGTAAGCGGCCAACCTAGGTCCGATACAAGGTTCCCAAGGGAAAAGACCTGAACGTGCGGATTCCCCTCCAGAATGTTCATCCTTCCCATGATGTTCATCAGGGTGTTATGGGCCTTCGAGCCTTCGGCAAGGTTGGGATAGAGGCCGATCCCTATGGCATCCTGCCTGTCCAGGAGGGTCAATATCAGGTTCGGGGGCATTTCCCATCTTCTTTCGTTCCAGAGTTCGACCGCGTCGACCGAGGGTTTGAACCTCATGTGAGAGAATATCAGGACCTCCAGTCCTATCAGGAACGGATTAGGTATCAGGAGGGGTTTTATGGCCTTGAGGTCAAAGAGCCGGTCCCTGATCCTCTTGAACCTGTAGCGGCTCAAACCGCTCTTTTCAACATGGAACTGATCAGTACCGTCGGGATAGGTCACAAGCTGGAGCAGGAGCGACCATTCGACATCGGTCAATTCCACCCTTGGCTCCTTTGCTCCGACCTCGAAGTATTCCGCCCAGGAGAGACCGGAGGCACATTGCCCCGGGGTGGAGGGCTCCAAACATGGTATTTCCCTGTCAAGGGCGAAAAGGTTGGATACGAGATTGTACAGGTCGAACATCTTCTCCACCTTCAGGTCCTTGAAAGAGAAGGGGACAAGCGTCATTTCGTTCCGGTCCATGTTCAGAGCGTTGAAGATCCTCTTCTCGGACCATATCAAACCCCTCTTCATCGAAGTGAAATCCTCGACCACATGGAATCCTACACCCATACCTGGTTCGGACAGAAAGAAGACGAGATGGGTAGGGGCCTTTGACATGACGTTCGGACCCAACTCCTTCTTGATCTCTTCCGCCAGATAAGGCTCCATCCTCGTGCCGTAGGTCGCCACCAGGATCTCGAATCCCAAAAGACCGTAGTTGGGTACGAACTCCCTCTTGATGAAACCCTCCCGGGAGAGCCTGTTCTTTATCTTGTTGAACGTGAAGAGGTTGATCCCTATAGATGAGGCACGTTCGGTGTCCCCGTGCTCGGGATTCCTCAGGATCGAAAGAAGCACCGCTTTCTCGCTCTCCGAAAGCTCGGTCGAGGTCAAGGGGTATCGATAACATCCGAGGAATAAAAAATTATCGGTATTTTGACAGTTTCACCCCCATATTTTCCAACCTTTAAAGTATTTGGAAAAAATCATTAAACATATTGCTTCTATCTTGGAAAATATAGCCATAATTTATTAATATCCATTGGTAATAGGTCCGAGCAGGAATATTAATGCTGACGGAAAGGGTCGGAAAGTTCACAACCAGGTTCCCATGGATCGGGATCGCCTTGATCCTGGTGGTCACTTTAAGCGCATTCGCCATTTTTCAGATCAAGGGGATGGAATCATCCTTCGAGCAGGAAGATTTTCTTCCTGATATCGAGGTCGCCAGGGCCAACAGCCTCTACTCCGAAACCTTTTCCTCGAATTACGTTTTCATAGTCCTGATAAGAAGTCCGGATGGGGATGTCGTTACCAGGGATGGCTTCCTGGACATGATCGAACTAACCGAGCGGATCATGGAAAACCAGACATACAAGAAATACAGGGATCCTGCCTCGAGCGAGACTCCTATGTCGCCTGCGAACTCACTTTATCAGATGAGGACATCTCGCGACCAGATCGAGGACCTGATCGAAGTGGGAAATGCTCTCTCATCCTATGATTCCCGCCTGGGCCCGCTCAACAGCTCAGTTTCTTCGTTCAGATCGAACATCTCGGAAACGGGTGACCTGAACGAGACCGCCATGATCAATGACATCGAAGAACTCTCTACAACACTGAAAGATTTTCTCGAGCAGGTTTCGCTGCCGGAGCTGGATGAACGAACATACAATAGCTCAAGTTCTTACATATCAGGTCTGGAATCCGATCAAAGGCTGAAGGATGAGATAAAGGACCTCATATCCTACGATCTCTCGGATCCGGCTATCGGGACAGCTTCTATGGACTCTCTGGTCTTCACCTCTTCAGTTCAGATGCCCCTTATGACCATCGGCGAGGCTATTGGGGCCCTGGATGATCTTGAGGAAGAAAAAGCCCGGCTATCCAATTCAACTTTGGTAAAGATCGATGAGATCAGAACCCAGCTTCAAGATACTAAAGGAAGGCTTTCGCAGCTTGCTGGGATGGGAGGATCCTTTGGAAATCCACTTGCAATGGGTCAGATCACGAACAATTTCAATTTCGGCATGTTCGTCGTTCTGAACTTCCTTACCGAGGATTTCGACCTTTCCGGGGATGCCGCTGCGGACGGGGCGATGATCATCGTCAATCTGGACTATTCATTGATCGACATGAGGGATACTAACCTGTCCGGATTGAGAAGTATCGAGACCGGCCTGGCAAATATCGTCAAGGAGTTCGACGATACCTCGGACCTCGAAGTGCATCCCATCGGCCAGGCGTTGATCGACGAAAAGATAAATGATGCAATGAACGAGTCAATGCAGATCCTTCTGCCTCTTGCGCTTCTCTTCGTACTGGTCATACTTTGGATGATATATCGGAACATCTTTGATATCGTTCTAAACATACTTGCCCTGGGATTCGCGATCATCTGGATGTACGGTTTCGGTTCACTTGCGGGATTCTCGATGAACCCGATGATAATGGCGGTTCCCGTCCTGCTGGTCGGACTTGGCATTGATTACGGCATCCATCTGACGATGAGGTACCGAGAGGAGATCAGAAAGGGGAGATCGGTGAAAGAGGCCATCCTCGGGATGAGCAGGTCGGTTGGCATGGCCCTTCTGCTTGCTACCTTCACAACGGTCTTTGCCTTCCTTTCGAACCTTTTCTCCCCTGTCGGATTGATAATGCAGTTCGGGGTGATGTCCGCTGTGGGTATAATCTCGAGCTTCTTGATCATGCTCATATTCGTCCCATCCGTGAAGCGCATTAGGGATGTGCGGAGAGCCAGGAAGAACAAGACGCTCTTTCTGAAGTTCAGGGAGGGGGAATGCGACCTCTGCATGAAGGAAGTGAACAGGAACAAACTGGTCAACAAGGCTCTCCTCGGATTGACCATCCGAGCCGAGAAGCACCCAGTCATCATACTGGTAGTGGTCGGATTGCTTACCGCGGGAATGTTCACTGCCGCCTTGAACAGCGAGATCACATTCGATATCAATGATTTCCTTCCGGACGGGCTCCAGGAATCCAGGGACCTTTCTTACATCCTCACCGAGTTCAGATTGGGAGGTTCCGGTGATTTCGGAATAGTCCTCATAGAGGGGGACGTGGCGGACCCATTGGTCCTCAGAGCGATGGATGAGACAATGGAGAACATTCTCAACAGCTCTTCTGATTACATTTCCATCGAAGGAGAAGGGGCGGTGGCCCGCGTCAAATCCGATTTCATCCTCTACTCGATGAAGGACATGGCCCTGATGTTCGGCATCATCGATCCCTCGTCTCCCTTCGTCCAGAACTACTCCAGATATTTCGATTTCGATTCCGGGCTTCCGATGGACACGACGACCAAGGATGAGGTCAAGCTCGTCTTCGACAAATTCTACGACCTTGCGCCCTCACTTGCGCGGAAGGTGATCCACCGCGTAGAGGGAGAATACACGATGTCCGCTATCGCGATAACCGTGTACACGGACAATGACCGGGAAGCCTGGAAGCTCTATGATGAGCTGGAGGAGTACTCCGCTCCCCTCGAGAATCTTGAAGGGGGTTCCCTCGAGAAGGTGACAATAACCGGTGGAGCCATACTGCTTGCGGTCATGATCAAGGCCATGCAGGAATCCCAGGTATCCTCTCTGGTCATAACCATCATTGTTTCATTGGTCGTGCTCACGATCGTGTTCTTCGTGGAGGAGAGGTCCTTGATACTAGGGTCGGTCGCTACGCTCCCGGTGGCATTCTGCGTTATCTGGATCGTAGGCACGATGTATCTGGTGGGAATACCCCTAAACGTCATGACGATAACGATAGGGGCGCTCACGGTCGGTCTCGGGATAACCTACGGCATACACATAACGCACAGGTTCGTCGAGGATGTCAGGGTGGAGGAGGACCTCATGGAGGCGTCAAAGAACACCCTGATGAACACTGGCTCGGCCCTCTTCGGGGCTGCTGCAACTACCGTTGCCGGCTTCGGGCTCCTTACCTTCGCCACGATGCCCCCTCTCCAGCAGTTCGGACAGGTCACGGCCCTTGCTATAATCTACTCGTTCATATCATCGGTGATAGTTCTTCCCGTTCTATTGATAATCTGGGCAAAGGGGAGGACCCGGTGGAGGAAGAGGACCGGAAGGGACATCTTCAACGGCAAGGAAAAGGAATAACCTTCCCCTTGTTCCATGATAGGCGACCGGAATGATATCCTTCCTATCTTGGGAGGGGGCACCGTAATTTTAATAGCATTCCGGTCATTGCTCGGTGGATGAGAACCCTGGGGATCGAATCCACTGCACATACGTTCGGAGCCGGTGTCGTCGAGGACGGCTCGGTCATCTCCAATGTCAGGGATATGTACGTCCCGGAAGAGGGGGGCATACATCCCAGGGAAGCCGCCGATCATCATGTCAGGGTCGGCAGTGACATCGTTCGAAGGGCCCTTTCGGAAGCAGGGATCCGGGAGGAGGACCTTGACCTTGTTTCATTTTCGAGAGGGCCGGGGCTAGGTCCATGTCTGAGGGTCGGTGCCACCATTGCCAGGGTCATATCCCTCAAGAACTCTATCCCCATAGTAGGGGCGAACCACTGCGTGGCCCACCTCGAGATCGGGAACCTGCTCGGAGCGGAGGACCCTGTACTCCTGTACGTTTCCGGAGGCAACACACAGGTCATAGCCTTCGTTAAAGGCAGATACAGAGTGCTCGGTGAGACACTGGACATAGGGATCGGCAACATGCTAGACAAAATGGGAAGGGAGATGGGAATGCCCTTCCCCGCTGGCCCGAGGATCGAAAAGCTGGCAAGGGGCGAGAGGATCTCAGGTTTTTGGGATGGAGGCGACGAACAGGATATAGAACTGCTTGAACTTCCCTACTCGGTCAAGGGAATGGATATCTCCTTCTCCGGCATAATGACCGCTGCCCTTGCCTTGTGGAAGAAGGGAGCACACCTGCCGTCCATTTGCCATAGCGTGCAGGAAACGACCTTTTCAATGCTCTGTGAGGTTACCGAGAGGGCCATGGCACATATCGGCAGTGAAGAGGTGCTTCTTGGGGGAGGGGTCGCCTGCAATTCAAGATTGAAGGAGATGGCCGACATCATGGCCTCCGAAAGGGATGCAAGGAGCTTCGCTCCTCCGAACTCCCTTGCCGTTGACAATGGCGCGATGATCGCCTATCTTGGCGAGAGGATGCACCACTCGGGGATCTCCCATCGAATGGACGAGACCGTGATCGACCAGAAGTTCAGGACGGACATGGTGGATGTGCGGTGGAAGGAGGAAAAGGAAAGGTCCGTCATTGAGACCCCGGGGACCACGACCTTGGCCATCGGACAGGTACCGGAACCGGGGACGGTGCTCGGGAAGGGGGCGGAAGCGGTCATTACATCTGATTATTTCGGAGATGTTCCATCGGTGAGGAAATTCCGCTTCCCAAAGGGATACCGCCTTCCGGAGATGGAAAGCAGGTTGACCTCTTCAAGGATACGCAATGAGGCGAGGATGCTGATCGCAATGCGGTCGATCGGGATAAGGACCCCTTATGTCCTGGACGTGGACATGGGGGATAACACCCTCGTCCTCGAAATGCTGAAAGGGCCCAGGCTCGCAACCCACCTGAACATAAAGCCAAGGGGCGAGCAGGGCAAGCTCCTGAGATCGATGGGTGAGATCATCGGAAGGATGCACCGTAACGATATTGTCCATGGAGACCTCACGACCTCGAACTTCATACTGATGCGGGAGGAGCCCGAACCTGTGCTTGGCGTCATAGACACATCCCTTTCGGAAAAAACTGCTGAATTGGAGAAGAAAGGGGTCGATCTCAGACTGTTCTTCGAGGTCTTCTATTCGACGCATGAAGGGCTCCGGGAACTCGAGGACGATTTCTGGACAGGATACGGGCGGGAGAATCCGGATGCGGATGAGGTCAGGAGCAAATTGAACGATATCAACCAGAGAGGAAGGTACATCACGGAAAGGTGGACCGGATGAAAAGGATCGAACACATCAAGCTGCTTACGGGGAACACGGGAAAGCTGAAGGAGATCAAGCGATGGCTTGAGCCCATGGGAATAGAGGTCACGCTTCTTGACCGTGAGTTCATTGAGACCCAGACCGATTCCCTGGACGAGGTCATCCTGAACGGTATGGAGATAATGGAAAAAGAAGGGAGCATAGAAGGGGCTTTCATCAAGGATGATTCCGGCCTCTTCATCGATGCGCTTTCCGGTTTCCCGGGGGTCTACTCCTCTTATGTCCACAGGTCGATCGGAAACAAGGGCATCCTGAAGCTCATGGAGGGAAGGACAGACAGGGAGGCTAGCTTCAGAACGGTGATAGGCCTGTATCTGCCCGGGGAGGGTATCAGCCTGTTCAGGGGCGAATGCAAAGGAACCCTTGCCCTGGAAGAGAGGGGGAAGCAGGGATTCGGATACGACCCGATCTTCGTTCCGGGAGGGGAGGACCGGACCTTCGCCGAGATGTCGGTGGAGGAGAAGAACTCCATCAGCCACAGGATAATGGCGATCAAAGGACTGGTCGATTTCCTTTCCAGATAAAAAATACAAATATCTCAAGGTCCGCAGGTCTCTTCGAGGAGCTGGACCACGTCCTCCTTCATTCCAGCCTGGTCCGCCTGGGCCTCGAGCTCCATGATCCTCTGCTTGTGCTCTCGGAGCTGTTCGAGGACCTCGCTGAAACACACTACCTCCGATTTGGTGACCTGCCGTACAGGAACTCTTTCAAGGGCAAGGTCATCGTGGGAGATATCGTACTTGAGGTTGCAGAACTTCACCACAGCCTCCTCATCCCCCGTGTAAAAACCCAGGGTCCGGTGGGACGATATCTGGTAGACCCTATAGATAGTAATGCTCCTGGGAGCCATGATGTAAAGATTTATGAGTGTATATAATGGGATTATCGGGGACATCCCGGGGGTGCCCATTGCAAATATGGCGGAAGATGTACATTTCCTTCTGCTGGAGCAGTATCATTTCCGGAGTAAATTTGATATTGTGTCGAATATGATTATATATGCTTTTTGATATTGTCCGAATGTAAATGAAAACATTGATACTTTGCGTGGACAGAGACGACGACCTGGGTGAAAAGGCCAAGGTCACCAGTCCGGTCATCGGGAGGAAGAACAACCTCAAGGCCGTCATAGCCTTGGGCATCGAGGACCCCGAGGATTCCGATGCTAACGTCATGTTCATGGGGCTGAAATTGTACAAGCATTACAACGACATGGGGAGGGAGGTCGAGATGGCGACCATTTGCGGGGACAAGATGGTCGGCATTCAATCGGACGCGAACCTGATCCGCCAGTTCTATGCTGTAATCGAACAGTTCGCACCCGACACTGTCGTGCTGGTCTCCGACGGGGCGGAGGACGAGGTCATCCTGCCGTTGATCTCCCAGAGGGTGCAGATAGAACACATAGCCCGGGTCGTTGTGAAGCAGCAGCAGAACCTCGAATCCACCTACTACATCATCATGTCGGCGTTCAAGAATCCGAAGATCGGTAAGAAGATCATAGTTCCGGTTTCATTGATATTTGCTATGCTGGGGATATTGGTGATCCTTAAACTATGGGAATGGGCCATTGGTCTTATGATCACTGGCTTCGCCACCCTCCTCATCGTCAAGGCCCTGAACCTCGAGGAACAGGTCGCCAGGGTGTTCGATGACACGAGGGACGCCTTACGTACACGGCGTTACCTGCTATTCGCAGGTGTGTTCCTTACACTGGTCCTTGTGATGACCGGGTTCGTGCTGAGCTTCATGGAAGCCCGCAACGAGGAAGGGGTATTGAACTTCATTTTCAAGTTCCTCGAAACGGTCTGGATATGGATAGTCCTCGGAGCCCTCTCCTACACCATGGGGAGCGCAATGGACACATACGTCAGAACCAACAGGTTCATCCGGTCCACCTGGGTTATCCTCCTGTCGCTCGGGGCCATTTACTTCATCGCAAACACAGCATTCGATTTCATGGGATTCATCCTCTTCAACAGGAATTTCGAAATTACCGAGAACCTTGTTTTCATGTTCATCGGGGTCTTTCTCCTTTTGATGGGAGGCATAGTATACACTTACAACAGGGGCAAGACCAGGGGGAGAGGTAAAACCAGCTGGCTTCGATGAAGGGGGTCCGTCATGGAAACTGTCTACTGGCTTCCATATTACCAGGAAATTTCAAGAGACCTCGGGATCGACATCGGATCCGACATCCTCGCCGCCAACATGCTTTCCGATCTGATCAAGGAGAACAGAAGGATCCACCAGAAGCACGAGGTAGTTCTCGAGCTCGATCGTACCCTCGAGGGCAGGAACGTTTTCGTTCTGGGAGCAGGCCCCGATCTCGAGATGGAACTCGACATGCTCATCGAGGACAGGAGGTCGTCCGGGAAATGGAAGGGGAGCTCCACGGGAAGCGATACGCTGATAGCAGCGGACGGGGCGACCTCCGTCCTCATGGGACGGTCCCTTTTCCCCCATGTGATCGTCACGGACCTGGATGGAGGGGTCGAGGACCAGATACACTGTCTGTCCAGGGGGTCGATCATGATCGTCCATGCCCACGGTGACAACATCCGGACGCTGCAGAAGGTTCTCCCGAGGTTGTACGGGAGCGTCCTCGGGACGACCCAGGCCGATCCGGAAGAAGGCGGAGGTCTGGAAAATTACGGCGGTTTCACCGATGGAGACAGGGCGGCTTTCCTGGCCCAGCACTTCGGAGCCCGCTCCATCACACTTCTGGGATTCAATTTCAACGAGGTCGGCCCCAAGATCGGAGAAGGCGGCATCAGGATGGAATCCCTCGACCCTGAGGAGAACGAGTTCAAGTTCAAGAAACTGGCCTGGGCGAGCCTCCTTCTAGGATTGATCTCCAATCCAACGGTCCAGCTCTACAGCGGTGAGCCTATTTTCAGACTCTGATGGTTGAGGCCCCGCCTCATTGTATTGGTGCTCTTGCTCGGAGTCTTTTCTATGGGCCGCTCTGTTGGCGATGATGAGGACAATGGTGACCGCAACCATGACCGCAAGGATCAGGGAGGAGACTCCGATGGATATGAAAGCCGGACCGGGTTCCAGCTTGTCCGCCAGCCTGCCCCTTATCCAGTCAACTGTAACAGGTTCCAGGAGTACCCCCTCATCGGTGTAGACCGCCGTCTGATCGACCATCTTGTTGCTGTCCCCTTTGGTTATGAATCCCGAATGAGGCCTCACACCCCTGTTCCTGAAGCTCTTAAGGATGAGGCCGAGGTCTATCCCGAGGGAGCTGGATGTAGGGCTTTTCGGCCATTCGTAATCATCGATCACCAGGACCCTGTCCGAATTATAGTAGCCGAGCGAGGGGACGTCGAACCCACCTCCGGTCCTAGAGACCGGATCATACGTGCTGGAATTGAAATAGATGCAAACGACAGCCCTGTGAACGATGAGCGTTGCATCGCGATCCCCGTTCGGTCTGAAGAAAAGCACGTCGCCGAAGGAGCCCCCTTTCCGATAATCTTCCTCCGTGCTCTCGACATATGTCCTGACATCGTCAAGGGAACCTACGGATGCCATCCTTACAAGGTCCCCTTCACCTATCGAAGCTCTGTCGCCGTTCACCATCGAACCGCTCCGTATATGGACGATCCTGCTGTTGGCCAGTGTGGACACGGTCAGCACAATGCTTCCGGAGAATACCAGGAACACAGCAATGGTAACGATTATGGAGATCCTGATCCATGATCCGCGGACCTTCAACCGATCACCCCGCGATCAAGAAAGCATCCTTCTAAGATATCGGTTCTATCCTGCATTTCTCCCTTTTCCACATACCTCCAGTGTTCTGAAGGTACTTCTGGTTTTTTGCGGGTTGCACACAGACGCTCCCAATAAGCTTTATATAAGTTGATAGATTAGCCCCCTCACCTGGTGATACCCATGGCAAAGAGCTTGGACCCCGAGATCAGAGCGATCGTCGAGAAGCGCAGACTGATTAAGAGGATCTGCATGAACTGCTATGCCAGGAACGCTGTCAAGGCCAAGCAGTGCCGAAAATGCGGGTACAAGGGTCTTCGTATGAAGGCCAAGGAATCCAGAGGCGGATAGCCTTTTTCCAGTATTCTTTGGCAAAACGTTTTCATTCAAGCTTTTCGATACGGTAACCGATGGTAGATCTGTATCTCACATCCAGGGCAGAGATCCTCAGGAAGGTCAATATGGATACGGGAAGGAGGATCGCCCTCGTCGATGCCGACCCGGATTTCGTCCGATGGATGGAGAAGCTGCTCCCTTCGGATTCCTGCATCGTCGGGGAGCCGGACGAACTTCTGGAATGTTCATTCTTCGACATAATAATCTACTGGGAGAAGGAAGAGGTCAGAATGGACCGCATTGAAAGACTCATCGAACTTCTGTCAAATAGAGGGGACCTCTGGATAATCCTGAAACACGGGAAGGATGAGGACCTACTGGCGGAGAAGTTCAGTATTGACCAGGATAATATCCTGAATCTGACACCGGAAAGGGATCTGGTACCTCTCGTTGTCCGATGCGGATGATCAGAAATCCATCAGCGTACTCTGAAGCCTCTTCGACAGAAGGGCTTTGCTGGTCTCCCAGGAGGCTCTCGCGTGTGGTGGAAGAGAGCCATTCTTCTGCACATATTCCGAGAGGTATTCCTGGGTGACGGGATCGCTGGGATATCCGCTCCCAACATCGTGACCGGCTTCCTTTGAGATCCCTTTCATTTCGGAGTCCCTCACCACCTTTGCCAATATCGAGGCGGCTCCCACGACAGGGTGGTCCCTATCGGCCTTATGCCGGGAGAGGATGCCTATCCCACCGATATCCGCGAATCTCGAGACCTCGGACAGCACTGCCTCTCCGAACCTGTTCTCGTCCACGTCGGCGGCATCGAGGATTATTCCACCGACCTCTGTCCTTTTTCCGCCCAGGGAGGCCTTGACCTCACCTTTGATATCGGGATGTGTGAAGGGACGGCCGAGAAGCATCGAGAGCAGCACCGACGAGAAGCAGACCACCTCCAGACGGTTCATGGTCATCACCTTCCTCGATGAATCGATAGTGGCCGCAGGGACCACCATAATGCAATGGTAATGGTTATCTGACAGCTTCTCGAAAAGGGCTTCTCTCTGCGAGGGGGAGAGTTCCTTGGAATCCTTCACACCTGCTTTTCTCAGCCCCTCCTGATCGCTGGAAACTATCCCTCCTATCACAAGCGGGCCCAGTACCGGCCCCCGTCCTGCCTCGTCGACGCCGAGGAACATGGAACCCATATCTACCTGGAGTATGATATTATTTCTGAGTGTCAGTTTTCCCCCAAAGCTATAATAATCCCTTCACAATCCAAATCCGATGAACTGGAAGGACAAACTGACAGGAGCTCTCAGGGACCATAAGCTCTTGTGCGTCGGTCTGGACACCGACTTGGACAAGTTCTCACCCGAAATGAGGGGCGGTGACGATCCACAGTTCGATAGGAACAGGGAGCTCATAGATGCCACCGCGGACATTGCTGCGGCCTACAAGTTGAACCAGGCATTCTACGAGGTCCAGGGAGCTGAAGGTGTAAGGGCGATGGAGAGGACCGTCGCCTACATAAAAGAAAAGCACCCCGGGACCCTCGTGATCCTTGATGCAAAGAAGGGAGACATAGGGAATACATCCAGGGCCTACGCGAAAGCTGCTTTCGAGGGTATCGGAGCGGATTCCATCACGGTGAACGGTTACATGGGAAGGGACGCGGTAACACCGTTCTCCGATTATCCAGATAAACTTGTCTTCGTCCTTTGCAGAACATCGAATTCCTCGGCCGGAGAGGTTCAGGACACACCCTCTCCTAAGGAGCCACTTTTCCTGAAGATGTCGGAACTGATATCCTCATGGAACGAGAGGGATAATCTCGGCATGGTCGTGGGTGCGACCTATCCCCATGAGCTGAGAATGGTCAGGGAGAGGGTCGGATACGGGATGCCTGTACTCGTTCCCGGGATCGGGGCCCAGGGAGGCGACCTCGAAAAAGTTCTGGAATACGGGACGGACCGGAACGGATGGGGGGTCCTCCTGAACGTCTCGAGGGGGATAATGTTCTCCTTCCTCAAGGAGGGAGGCGAATATTCTACTGCCGCCAGGAAGGCAGCGATGGAATACAAGGTCAGGATCGATGATGCGATGAAGAAGCTCGGGAGATGGTAAAATGGGAGAGGATAGAGAAGGATCAGTCGAAGGGATCGAACTCGTAGTGAAGAAGAGCCCAATATCCGGCTCCGGGATAGCCAGGGTACACCTTTCCATACTGGAACTCCCCGAGTTCACGGAAGGCAAGGTCGCACTGATCGAGTTCGGAAAGCAGAAGAAGGTTCTGAGACTGGTCGGGGACAACCTGATGACGAAAGGGCGCATCTCGCTCAGAAAGAAGGACATGGAAGCCCTGAGGGTGAAGGAAGGTGACAAGGTCACCCTCTCTAAAGTGGTCAATATCGGCGACCGTCTGAAGGAAAAGCTCAAGATCTTCAAGATCCGGGATGATCAGTCATGAAGGACCAAATCACCAAGACCGCAAAGAAGCTGGATATCCCTCCCGTTCTCGGGGCGATCAAGGAGAGGATGGTCGAGCATCGGTTCAACATCGATGATTACGATGTCAAGAAGGGTACCATTGAAGGTAGGAGAAACAACCTTGACAAGGTCATTATTGGCCTCAACAGGAAGCTCCAGGTCTTCGTAAAAAAGGACAATGACGAGATCTCGGTCGAGCTTCACTGGGGATTCCTTCCCAGGAATTGCACGGTAACCGGATTCGAGTTCTTCATCATCGCCATGGCCATTCTCAGGAATTTTCAGCTCAATGGTTTCCTCATCGCTCTGCTGATAGGGGGCGTGGGCGCGATCCTGAACCTTGGTCTCTTCTTCCTGTTAAGGTACCGGATGACATCTGTAATGAGAAGGGACCTTGACGACCTGGAAATAGCCCTGGAAGAAGGTAAGAGAAAAGGAAAGATGACGATATTCTAGGCCACTTCCATCCCCGAGGAGGGTTTGGACGGCTTCTTCTTGCCCTTGATGTTTACCGGAGGCATGGGCATCGGCGGCGGGAGCTGTACCTCCCTCGAGAGAAGGACAGCGACCGGCATGCAGGTCTTCATTATCGCCCCGTGGATCTCCTGGGCGGCCTTGTCGGGCATGTTCCCTGTCTCGGACCACTGCTCGCTGAGCTCCCGGGCTCCTTCCGTATAGGTTATCCTGCCCTCGATCCCTACGGTCCCGAGCCCGCTGTAGGTCGCTATGAACCTGAAATCGACCCTTGCCTCGTCGTTGTCTGTGAGGTAGATCTGGGAGACGTTGGAGTTCACATCTATCCTGATGTTCATCTTCGGAGCCATTACCCCGATCCTTTTTGCCTCAACTGAAGTGAGCTCTGTTCTCTTTACGGTCATGTATCTACCTCGTGCGGGCTGGACCCGCAGAGATAAGGACCTTCTGTTATTTCTCCTTTATTCGTTCACAGAGAAGGAAGTTCTCCCTGTGATGCATATGTCCCGTACAGGACAGTTCTCGCAGATCGGGTCCGACCTGCAATGCTCCTTGGCCAGGATAACAAGCAGGGCATGGAAGCGGTTGTAAAGGAGATGGTCTCCGCGCAGTCTTTCCATGACCAGGGACCGTAAAGCGGAATACCTCCGGAGAACACCATTGGTTCCATCATGCAGGAGTGCGGGGTCCATTCTGGATAGTATCCTCCGTGCGTATGCATCGACAACGAACACGGGCTTTGATGCGGCGTAGCAAAGGATGGAATCTGCGGTCTCCTCACCTATGCCCTTAAGGGAGAGGAGGGTTCTCCTCGCCCTTTCCGTTTCCCACTCCGAAAGCGTGGCGATATCGCCGCTCAGATCGCTCACGATGAATTCAGATAGAACCTTCAGATACCGTGCCTTCTGGTTGCGATATCCCGCAGGGTATATGAGCTCAGCCAAACGGTCGTCGGGTGCTTTGTGAATGGACCGAGGATCAAGCATGTCTTTGCTTTTCAGGTTGTCTATCGCTTTTTCGACATTGCCCCATGCGGTGTTCTGGGTAAGGACCGCCCCTACCGCCACCTCAAACGGGGTCTCACCGGGCCACCAGTTCGGCTCTCCGAAGTGAAGATAGAGCCTGGTATGAACGAGCATGAACCAAGGTGTCGAGAAGCTTCGCATCTGCTAGGGAAAAGGCTACAAAGATATAATTGCACACAGGTCATTCCAAAGCCATGAGCCGTCCGGCGGCGCACCAGAGAACGGGCAGGATCGATCCGAAATGGAGATATCTGATCCTCGACGGGTATGTCGACGAGCCTGCTAATTTGGGAGTTCCCCCCTACGTTTCCCCTCAGGTCAGGTCCCTGGCCGGGGGCCTTGTGACAGGGGGGGCGGACCCGGACCATGTTGGATATCTCACCGTCGACCAGTGGAGAGAGCTCAGGGGAGAGGGGCAGAAGATCGGAAAGATAAGAGGATTGGAAGCCCTTTTCATCATAAAGGGCTGCATCGTTCCGGGCAGGTACCTAAGAGGGACCCCGATCTCCGGTCGGGAGGCAGCGGAGGCTTTCAGAGAGATCCGGGGTGCCGCTGTCATCGGAATTGGTCCCTCGGCCGTTTCTCTGCGTGAACCCGGGATCCAGGTGGCCAATGGAGATGCCGGGGTCATCGGCGAATCCTTCGTTTCCTCGGGGAACCTCGATGAGAGGGACAGGACGAAGGTCGAATGGGATGAGCATTTGATAGCCGGTGCGTTCATTACCTGGATGCATCCTGACCATCCGTCCCCCCTGATCGCGGAGATCGAGACCTCCAGGGGATGCCCTAGGTACGTTACGGGTGGATGCTCCTTCTGCTCGGAGCCGGGAAAGGGCCCCGTGCAGTTCAGGGAACCTGAGAAGGTCGCTGAAGAGGTCCGAGCACTTGCCGGGTTCGGTGTGGAAAACATAAGGATCGGGGGGCAGTCGGACCTCCTTACGTACCTTTCTCCGGAAGTCGGGAAGACCGATGTTCCGGCCCCGGACCCGGGAGCTATCGAAGAACTTCTATCCGGGGCGATGAGAGAGCTTCATTCCGGAAAGGGGGTCCAAAGGGGAGCAAAGAAAGGTAGGAGGATCGGGATCGATACCGGGATCGTCCACACCGACAATGCGAACGCTGCGGTCGTAGGCGCCCATCCCGAGCTTTCCAGGAAAGCCCTTCAGAAGATCGTAGAGAACACCACCGCCGGTACGGTCCTCGCCCTGGGGCTCGAGTCCTCGGACCCGGAGGTCAGGAGGATAAATAATCTGAACTCTGGCCCCGAGGAGACCCTCGATGCGGTCAGAATGATGAACGAGGTCGGAGGGGAACGGGGGGAGAACGGGCTCCCCCGTCTCCTGCCGGGGATCAACTTCCTGGGGGGGCTCCCCGGTCAGACCCCGGATAGCTTCCGGCATGATCTGGACCTTTTAAAAAGCATCCTCGATGAAGGTTTGATAGTCCGCAGGACCAACATCAGGGGGGCATTGTATCCAGATGAGAAGAGAGGGGCAAGCGCCAGATATCTCACGGGGAAGCTGAAAAAAGCGTTCGTGAAATTCAAGGAAACCGTACGGAACGAGTTCGATCCCGTTCTTCTCGAGCGGATGATCGGTAAAGGCGGTGTACTGAAAGGGATCTACACGGAAGCGGTCTCGGGGCACGTTACATTCGGAAGGCAGATCGGCTCATATCCCATCCTCGTCGGGATCGAGCACTCGGTGAACATGGGAGCCTTCGTCGATGTCGCGGTCAGCGAGTTCTCGGGAAGGAGCGTTACGGGATTCGCGACCCCCATCAAGATCAACAAAATGTCCTTCAGGGACCTTCAGGGACTCCCGGGTGTCGGAAAGAAGAAGGCCGCCACCCTCTTCAATGCGCTCCCCGTGGGCAGGGAAGACCTGGTAAAACTACTTGACAGCGAACCCTGGGTCATCGATCATATCGAGCTTTCATGAATTCGGTCCGAATATCCGAGCTTCATTGAACCTTCGAGGTATGGATCCAATTCATACTTTCAGCGAGCCGCGGAATCCCCTGGCAGCGTAATAGGACTGGGCACCGTTGTGATATACGAAGACATTGTCGTAGCGGCGGTCACAGAACAGGGCTCCCCCGAGCTTTCTGATCCCGGGAGGTGTTCTCACCCAGCTGGAGGTCTTCAGATCGAATTCTCCCAGTTCCTGCAATTGCCGATACTGCTCCTCGGTCAGGATCTCTATACCCATGTCAGCGGCCATTTCGAGAGCGCTGCTCTCAGGCTTGTGTTCCTTTCTCGAATCCAGGGCTTCCCGGTCGTAGCAGAGACTTCTGCGACCCGCGGGGCTTTCCGCCGAGCAATCATAAAAGATCAACTCGCCTGTCTCGATATCATGATCGACGACATCCGGTTCACCGCCGGTCCTTTCCATCTCATTGAGTGACCAGAGTTTTTCCGGATCGGCCTCCAGCCTTGTTTGGACCTTGGACCAATCAATTCCTTCATGGCGGGCCATATTCTTCTCGAAACGAACTTTCAATACCCCTAGCAGTTCTTCCCGCTTTTCTGGAGTCAGCTCCTTCTTGGAAGGAATAACGGATGAATTGACCATGAGCATTGTATCCATGTTGAGTTAATAAAACCCGTCATTGAATGGTGAGGTTTGCCTACAACTCACCCTTCATCCACTTTTTCAAATTTATCTATCTTTCCAGCCAGGAACTTCATCATTTCCTTGTACTGGTCCTTGCTCAGGTCCCTCTTCGGGAGTATGAACGCCGACAGGTTCGTATCATGGATGTAGACATGTTCCCTGGTCTCGACGACCTTCACGAACGCAGACCATTTCACACGCTCCAGCCTCGTCTCGTTCCTCCTCTCCAGATAATCATCCTTGAACCTGAATGTATTTTTCCCTAGATAGGACTTGATGGACCCTTCGTCGACGATGGACCTCGCTAATTTCTTTGTCACCCTTCTTTGAATGAAGGGAAAGAACATCATTGTTGCCGAGAGGATGAACAGTAAAAGAGCGAAAGGGAGCAGAAATGTCATATCGTAACCGTATTTCATCATCACGAGAAAGAGGAGCATCAACAGGATGGAGATGATGAGCCCCACCACCGAGTTCAGGAAGGTCTTCGTCTTCTGTTTCTTGATGGTCTTCGAGGCGTTCGTCGTATCGATGTTGAACTGAATGAAATCCTCCTTTGTTGCAAATACCTCTATCTCCACTCTCTCACCACTCCCATTATTGTGTCTCCCGACCATCATGAATGGCGTTCAATGATATTATTCCTCTTGGCATGAATGGGATATCTATTTGTAGCATCTGCCGATGATGCAACTCCGAGCATCGTGAAAAGGAATGACATCCTCCCCTTCATTGTCATATTGTCGATCACTGCGGCATGGTTGGTAGGCTCAGTGATCGGACTCCATGCCTGGATATTGTTCCTGTTCTGGATCGGTTGGGACAGCCTGCTCTTTCT
>JBLIRH010000014.1:0-46442 GCA_049472215.1 Thermoplasmatota archaeon
TGTAGATCGATTCCTCGATATGGGCATCCACGGACGCCGTGGGCTCGTCGAGAAGGAGCATTCGCGGCTGGGAGGCAAGCGCTCTGGCTATGAACACTCTCTGTTTCTGGCCCCCTGACAGGGCATTGATATGCCGATCCAGGTGTTCGAGCATATCCACCTGTGAAAGTGTGTCCTTGACAACTTCGAGGTCCGATCTCGAGTACCATGGCCTCATTCCCTTTTTGGTCCTCCTGCCCATCATCACTACGCTGCGGACGGTTATGGGGAAATCCTTGTCGAAGATGGAATACTGCGGGACGTAACCGATATACTTCCTTCCCTTCGACGGCTCCTGACCGTAGATCCTGATGCTTCCCTTGGAAGGCGGGATGAGTCCGAGGACCGCCTTGAGAAGTGTTGACTTCCCGCCGCCGTTGGGACCGATGAGACCGAAGAACTCTCCGTGCTCCACCTCGAGATCGATGTCCTTGATGATGATCTCCCCATCGTATCCTGCTGAGAGGTTCTCGATCTTCAGTGCGGTCTCATTAATAGGCATCCTGTCCCACTCCTAATCTGGTACTACTCTCCTTCACCAAAGGCATCCGCTATCTTTTCTGCCACCTCTCGAAGGTTGTCGATGTAGTCGGAGGCAAGGGGGTCAACGGTGACGACCCTGCCCTCTATGGCCTCAGCGATCTGCCTCGCGACCGATGTGTCGAACTGGGGCTCGACAAATACGACCTTGATATTGTTCTCCCGTGCCTGGTCTATCAAAGATGCGACCCCCTGGGGCCCCGGCTCCTTCCCTTCCTCTTTCACCGTGAGCTGGGTGATGTTGAAGGCATCCGCGAAGTATCCCCAGGCCGGATGGTAGGAAAGGAACTTCCTGCCTTCGAAGGGTGAAAGTCCCTGATGAATTTCAACGGTCATGGCCTCGAGGTCCAGGTAGTAGGGCGCAGAGTTATCCCGGTAGACTGCCTCGCGGTCAGGGTCCGCGGATATAAGGGCGGCAAGGACGGTATCTGCCATTATGACCATGTTCGCGGGATCGAGCCAAATATGAGGATCGGTCCCGGTATGGTCATCGTCACCCCCATCCTCGTGCTCATGTTCTATCCCGTGGTCCTCGAATGAGACCACGTCGATACCCTCTGACATGTCCACGATCGTCATTTCCGGATTTGTCTCCTTTATCGTATCCATGTTGATGATCTCGAACTCCACACCGGACCCGACCATGAAGTAGATATCCGCCTTTGCAACTTTGAGCAGCTGGCTTGGAGTTGGAGAATAGGTGTGGGGGTCCATGTTCTGCGGCACCATCACAACTACCTCGATGCCCTCTCCCGCGATCCTCTTCACCACCTCTTCCTGCGGGGCGATGGAGACCACGACGAGGTCCAGATCGTCAGTTCGACCGGTATCCAAGCATCCGGTCAGCAGAACAATTGATGTAGTCAACAAAAAAACACCGATGATCGTCACAAGGATCTTCAGGTTCCGTCTTGGGGGAGACATCTTAATAACAATACTATAAGACATTAATAAAATTTATCAATAACTTGTTTAGGAGTTAATAATAAATAGCCCTGAAACCCTTTGAAGTTAATAACCACCCCAAGGGTCCGGAGGCCCGAAAATGCCGATCGTCAGCGTTTCATTGACCGAGAAGAACCTCGAAGTTCTGGACCGCATGCAGACAGCTTTCGGTCTCTCCGGAAGGAGCGAAGCCATCCGCGCCTGTCTCAGGACCGCCGAGGACGATATCAGGGACAGGGAGGGACTTGCGGGAAATGTGGAAGGGGTCCTCATCGTTGTCCACGAATCCCACAGGGACACTGACCTGGACGATATCAGGCATAGCTACCAGGAAATAATCACGACCCAGATCCATTCCCACCTCAAGAACGAGAAATGCCTGGAGGTCTTCATTGTCAAAGGGGAGGCGGAGATGGTCAAAAGCATTGTATCCAGGTTCAGAGGGAAGGACGAGCTGGATTATGTGAGGTTCGTGAAGAGCTGATCACTGGACCGCACTACGGTCTCACCCATCCCATCTCCAGGTATGCAGGTCCTTCCTTTTTCAGATGGGGTTCGGAAATCCCGGTCGGTTCGAAGGAGAAGAGGAACCTCTTGCGGACCGAATGACTCAATCTCAAGGGGCGTGAGAGCTCCTCCCATGTGAAGCTCTGTTCCTCCGGGACGCAGTGCACCAGAAAGGTCGAATGCTTGTCCGGCCTTCTCTGGGTGTAGACCCGGAAATGGGCTCCGTACTTGAAGCCTGTTCTCACGGACCACCCTCTCTTTCTGAGATCGAGGTAGGTCCTGTATTTTGGATCATCCGCATGCTTTCGGCCCTTACCCAGCATGCTGTCCTCCTCGGGTGATATGATCAGGGCGCCTCCCAGTTCCGTTCCGACGAAATCGGATGAATGGAGCTCCTTCAGGGGTCCGTCGTGTAAGATCGCTCCTCCGGTGCCGATATCGATCCTTGACCACCCCCGGTCGGTGGAATCGACGGTCCGGTCCTCCTCGATGACCTCGTCCAGAGAGGTCCTGACATTGTAGTAGGTGATGTCCCAGTCGCTGTCGACCACCGCGGAGATGCTTCTCATCTTCATGTTCTCCCTGCTCTTCGCCTCGAGCCATAGGCCCTTGGGTGTCACCGGATCGTGCTCCCTCTGGACGGTGATCCATGAATCGGCCTTGCCGGACCCCGGACGTTTTCCCCTCGGGAAAGTGCTGAACGAGCTTCGCCCGGTCCCGACAACAACTATACCTCTGTTCCTGAGGTCCCTGAACACCAGGAAGTTCTCCATGAACCTCGCATCCTTTGAAAGGCCTCTTTTAAGCAGCTCGGGCAGATCGGCGTTCCTTCCTTTCCGGCTCCTTCTGACCTCCAGCCTGCCGGTCTCGAGGAGATAGGCGGCCTCCACCAGTGTTAGGATCGATGTTCCTCCTGTCTGCGGACTGCCGAAGCACCCTTTGTTCAGCAGGGTGGAGGCAGCAGAGCGGTCATCGACGACAACGATGTCGTCCTTCAGGTAAGAGGACATTACGCACCCTCAAGCACCTATTTCTGATAAAAACATACCCTTCCCTCCAACTTGATAAAAAAGTATTTGTCGAAGGAAGGGATATGATGAAGGTCAACATCATTAACAGGGCATGGGGGTAGGATATCACGGATTATTCCAGTTCCATTTCCAAGGGCCTCATCAAGGCCAGAGAGGAAAGGCTGAAGGCCCTGGTGCTTCAGAATCCCGTACCCAACCATGTAGCCATTATCATGGACGGAAATCGCAGGTTCGCTTCTCTTGAAGGTAAGGGAGCACTTGACGGACATCTCGCCGGAAGGGACAAGCTGGAGGACGTACTGGAGTGGTGCGTTGATCTTGGCATACATATCCTGACGGTCTATGCCTTCTCGACCGAGAACTTTAAAAGGTCCAGGCAAGAGGTCGAATCATTGATGGCCCTGTTCGAGGAGAACTTCCTCAAGATCGCCCGGGACGACAGGGTCCACAAGAACAAGATCAGGGTAACGGTGCTCGGTCAGAAGGAGCTGCTGCCCGAGAGAGTCCAGCAGGCGATCGAGAAGGCGGAGGAGACCTCCCGGGGGTACAGTGATTATTATTTCAACCTTGCCGTTGCATACGGGGGGAGAGAGGAGCTGATATCCGCCATAAGGTCCATCTCCCATGATGTCAGGGAGGGCAAGGTCGACGAGACGGACATAGATGAGCGCCTGGTCTCGAAGTATCTCTACACCGCCGATTTCCCGGACCCGGACCTGGTGCTTAGGACCTCGGGCGAGGTAAGGATCTCCAATTTCCTTCTCTGGCAGCTGGCCTATTCGGAGCTGTATTTCACAGATATCTACTGGCCAGGCCTGACCTTTTCCGAGTTCCTGAAGGCGGTCAGGTCCTATCAGTTGAGACAGAGGCGTTACGGAAAATAAGCTCTGTTCTCAATCGATGATATCCAGGGAGTTCTCGATCCTGTTCAACTCGACCCCTGAGCTCTTCGATCCGACCAGTGCTCCCCTGTCATTTGCGATCATGGAGGCGCCAAGGTAAGGGGACCCGAAGTTTGCCGTGCAGATGTATGGCTCGACACCGAACAGCTCCTTCATACGGTCAAGGTCCTTCTGAGTGGACTTGGGGTGAACAAGCGTTCCTTTCGAGTTCACGACGGCGATCGATCCGACGGTCTTTATACCGGCGATCGTCCCCTTCACGGCTTCCACCTGAAAGACATCCTCTATGAGCTTCAGGCTTCCCGTGCTCAGGTCCGGATTCACGAGGGCGACCTTTTCGGATAGAAGTATGTTGTTTCCCCATGCGGTATGGGGGTCGTCGCACACCACTATCTCGAGCTGTTCATAGTCCTCTCCGGCCGTCTGGAGTGCTGAAACGATATCTTCCTTCGTGTAAAAGTACGGTATCATCATTCCCCTGGAATTCGCTGCGATCAGCGAACCGTGAAGGTTCGTGTTGCCGCAAGCCGTCCTTATTGCATGCAGCCCCAGGATCCCACTGACATGCTCCGAGAACTCTTCGGGAGTATCCATGGGACAGAGTACCAGGGAACCTACCTGCCGGCAAAAAACCCCTATGAAGGGATTACCATTGATGTCTGCCATTCTGATGGCCATTGGGCACCCGCCCTGGAAAGTGTCACTCCTCGGGGAGGGTGACCTCGACAAGGTCCTGGTCCTTGAACTTGGTAGCTTTCACTTTGATCTTGTTCGGCGGGCTCTCCCTGCCGCGCATCCAGACCGCTTCGTTGATCGGTGTGTCCAGCCACACGTTCTTCTCCTCGATCTTCATATGTCTGGCAACGTGCGACCTGATGAGTTTTATCGCTATCGGCGCCCGTTTCGTCTTTGGGGCGTCAACGACCTTCCTGAGCGGGACGGTCATTATCCTTTCTTCCATATCGTCGGCCATCTAACACCACTCTCCAATAATGGATCACTTCTGAAGTTTGCTCCTTCGCCAGGTATGCCTCTTGGGATGGGTCGTGAACCTCCTTGCGGTCCTCTGCATAACCCAAGCGGGCACCCTGCGGTTGCGGTTCGTGGCCTTTATGAGCCTCTTCTTCTTTCCAAAGGGTTTTCGGCTGGACATGGTCCCTACTTCCTTACGATGTTTATCTCCCTCTTCTGGGGTTGCACCTGGCTGAGCAGTTTCTTGAGCGTCTCGTCGTCGACGGGCCCCGGCAGTCTTCCTGACTGGTAGAGCATGATGAGCTGGTTCTCGATGGCGTTGGCAAGGTCCGGATATCCGAGTTTGAGCCTCCCGAGCCTTTCCTTCGCATCAACCGTCAACACCTTCCTCAATACAGCCTTCTTCTCTGCTTCGATCCTGGCATTCTCATCTTTCATCACATTCTGCTGCTGCTCCTGCATCTGGAGCTGGGCGAGTCGTTTTTGCCTGAGGGCTTCCAGTTCGGGATCCTCTTCCGGCATCTCGCTTGACCTCCGTGACCGGATCAGTATTTGCCTAGTTCCGGATTAGCCTTGATGATATCCTGGAGGACCTCGCGGGCCGAGTTGTCCAGGAGACTCTTCCCCTTGGGTGTGATCTCCCTGCCCTTTCCCTTGACGGTCCGGACCAGTTCGGCCATTTCCAGCTGCTGGAGGGCATTTCGTACAATGGACCCGGAGCCGTAGGCGACCTGATCAGGTTTCGAGCCCCGGTCCTTTGCTCCACTGAACATTGCCCTGAGGTGCATTGTGCCGATAGGTCCGTTCATATAGACCTTCCTGAGTATGGCAGCTTCCCTGATATGCCACCAATCGCTGTTGATCGGAGCCTTCTCCTTGTGTATACCTGTTTTCACGAATGCAGCCCACTCGGGTGGTTTGCACTGGTCGAAGCCCTTGAGCTTCTCCGCGGTCTTCTTGATCAGGGGTTCTGCCGGTACGTCATATGCGGTGGTCATCTTTGGCCTCCGGATATCTGGATGCGAACATCACCTTACTAGTAAGGGGATGTGGAAGGGCTGATAATCGCTCCATTATTTAAACATTTCCGACCTTCGGAAATGGCCAGGATGATCCCGATGCACATCCAGGTACAACATTGCCTGCTACCATTTGAGAGCTTCTTCGGCCCCCTCGCTCCTGGAGTTTGTCGTATCCTTCTCTTCGGGTGCCCCTGTATCTTCGTCGCTGGCGTCATCATCAGCTTCAGCGGCCTTTTTCTTTTTCCTGCGGACGATACCGCGGATGATCAGGAGAACGATCAACAAGATGACGAGAACTAGAGCCCCCAGGGTGGAGAAGAAGCAGGCGCTGACATTGTTGAATGCGAAATACGTCCCGACGGTCAATTCCAGAGTGATATGGTCCCCGGTTCCGTCCTCAGGACCCACCATCAGCGTCGGGTAACCGTCAATAACCTTCACCTCGAGCTCGGAGATCTTGTCCCTGCTGCCATCACCCATCCATGCCCGAACTCCTGAACCGGAAGGGAACCTTATGCTGAGATGGTTCTCCCATCCCCGGATCTCGCTGGTATCAATGGTCTTTGTCACGGTACGGACCGGGATCAGAGGGTTGAGATGAGGGGGAAGGAACCTCAGCTCCTTGCTGCCCATCGAATTCGATGACCCCGATCCTGTCAAGGGTGCGGTTATTCCTTTCGCATTGACCTCGATCAATATCGGGTCCTCGTCGTTAACATCCTCAGGGTCGCCATCGAACTCCATGGACCCATCCACCAATGTTACAGCGATCTCCCTGCCTTCCTCATCAAAGAGGGTGTCAATAAGGTCCACGACCTCCTTTCTCACCTTATCCTCCACCTCCGATCGATTGACCATCCCCATCCTGTCGAGAAGTCTGATGAGATCGCTGGTGAGATAATCAAGCTCGTAGTCCAGTTCGGTCGTCACATCGTATTCATCCGGATTGTACCGTATACGATGGACGGATATGGTTCCGTTCATCTTCACATCGATCTCCATGTCCGAGATGTAATGAGACCTTACGCTTGAAAGGTCGATGAGGGCTTCCATGGCGATCTTCTCATCGCTGTAAACTGGAGCGAGCTCCGATCCTATGACCTTGAAACCTCCGCTGTAATCGTACCTCGCCCTCCCATCGGAAGTTGAAAGCGGCGTCTCCTCGGCGATGATCAGGTTATTGGGCATGGTCAGTGTTGCCGCGAGCCGATCATCCGTTATAGCCTCGAACATTCTAGTGATCCTCAGGCCCCCGTTCAGAAGTCCGACCACATCATCGAGATCGTATCCCTCGAGTATATCGAGCTCGATCGGTGCTGTCGTCCTGACAGCGACCATTGTCATGCCAGAGTCCGATATTATAATTTCCAGGTCTTCCCCTGTGACCGGAGAGGTATAGCCAGGGATCGACATTGTCGATGATATCCTTACCTCGGTCCCGTCGAACTTGTTCGACAGGCTGCTCTCGATCTCGTCGGAGACCTGATCCTCCAGATCTGCGATATCCTCTTCGTCGATGACACCCTCTCCTATTGCAAATCGGATGAAGCCCGGTGGAAGGGTGTCAGGTACGGCCATCGACTGGGGGATCGCATCGAGGGCGTCGGACCTCCCTTTGTCAAGGGGGCCGAGGCCGATATTTCCCGAGATGTTCATCCTGTCAAGTCGGAACCAGTCGATGTCCAGGTCCCCATCGATAACCTCCTCGGAGGTCGAGGTGATGTGGTCGGAGTACAACTTGAAGGTGAAATGGTCCACGAACTCTCCTTTGCTGCTGTCCAGCGTCTTGGTGTAGTATCCCTGGACCGGGTCCATACCGGGCTCTCGGAGTATCACATCGACGAAACCGTATCCAAGAGGGTTCCATTCGGACGGGAACCTGTATTGTATATACTGCCCAAGCTCGGCACGTAGGGTTGCCGTCCTGGTGAACTCGAACCCGGACATCAGCATCCCGAGTATGAAAATATCGGTCCTTCCCGTTTCTAGCTTCTCCAGAGTGGCAGGGTCGAGGAACCGGCTCAGGTTCATTCCGCCGGAAACCTCCAGAGCATACTCCACAGGGATGGTTTCATCCTTGCCTTCCTGAAGAGAGGAGGTGTCCAGCACAAGGTCCGTGACGACCACCTCGTCGCCGCTGAAGGAATACGATGCAAGGTTGAGGATCCGGTTCATCATCTCCACATCCAGGTTCGCAGAGGTATTGTTCGGATCGATCGAATAGAGCGAGCGGAGCTCGGTGGAATTGAAGGTCTTCTCTTCGATGGTTATCCTGTAGATATCGACCTCAGCGTGCAGAAAGTAATGCGTCAGGCCATCGAACTCGACCGTTATCGTTATCCTCAAGTCCTCCTCGGCCCCCCTCGTGGGGGCCCCTGCTGTACTGTTCGCTAGGAAGAGAGCGGGGAAAAAGAGGACCGCAAGGGTTATCGGAAGCAGAGTACGGACCCATCCGGACTGTTTCATATCCAAACATTCTACCCTAATTACAAAATACTTGCTGTCACATTTTGTCTCCAAGAAACCGTGGGATTCCGATGACCGAGCTCGAGGAGGACATTTTCGGGGGCAGGTTCACCGCCTCTGTACCGATGGAGGAGGCGGAGAGTTTGAGGAAAGTATTGATGGAGAACGACCTTTTCGATCCGACCCGGTCCATCGGCAGGGATGTGAAGGTTCATTTTCCGGTCCAGCTCCCGGAAGGCCGCGATCTTGATTGGTTCGTCTGGCTCATCGAGGGCCTGGCCGATATCGTCGAGGTATCGGAACCCGGAGCGGGGACATCCCATCGGGAAAGGAGGACGACGCCTTACCAGGAGATCAGAAAGGTCCTGGAGGCCCAGCTGGAGCCGCAGGAGGTTCAGCTTTTACCGGATAAATGGGAGATGATCGGCGACTGCCTCGTGCTGAAGATCGATGAGGGCCTCCTCTACAGCATCGATGTGGTATGCACCGTCTATCAGCAGGTTCTCGGTGCGAGGTACACCCTTGTTGATATGGAAGGCATCCAGGGAGAGCTGAGAAAGCCGGAATTCATGACCGCCTGCGAACCCGAGGACGGCAACTGGGATGTCATCCACACCGAGAACGGGATAAAATACCAGCTCGATCCGCGGCAGATCATGTTCTCGTCCGGGAACGTCGAGGAGAGGATGGGGATCGTGGAACTGATCAATGAAGGCCCCAAACCTCCAAGAACTGCTTCGACGGAGGATGGAGAGGTCGTTGTGGATATGTTCGCAGGGATAGGGTATTTCTCGCTACCCATTGCATTAGGCTGTCAGATCAAGGTGATGCATGCCATCGAGAAGAATCCTGTATCGTACGACTATCTGCTGAAGAACATCGAGCTCAATTCCATCGGGGACAAGATCAGACCTGTTCTGGGTGACAACAGGGAGGTCCAGCCCAAGGATCCGGCGGACAGGGTTGTAATGGGATATGTGGGAGGGACGTTGGAATTCCTTGACAGGGCTGTTGAGCTCATATCGTCCGAGGGGGCCATAATCCATCTTCATGATACTGTAAAGGTGGAGGACGGCCATACCTGGCTTTCCAATGAGGCTGATAGAAAGCTCGATGGCCTGGGATGGAAAATGGAGCTTCTGGGGCACAGAAAGGTGAAATCGTTCGCGCCGCGTATAGACCATATTGTCATCGACCTGATGGTCACCCCCAAATGACCTGCGTTCCAAGAAAGACCTCGAGTGCGGTTCGTCGGAATGTAAAACTTTAAGAAACCCTATCCTGATAACAAGTCAGGTGCACGGATGAAGAACATCGTCATCGCCGGTGGGGGAGATGTCGGATATCACCTGGCAAAGACCCTTTCAGAGGAAGGACACAGCATTACAGTAATAGAGAAGAGGGACGAGATCACTGAAAAGCTGGAGGCCCTCGATATCCTGGTCGTGACCGGTAATGCGGCTTCACCGTCCGTCCTGCAGAGGGCCTATATCAACTCCGCTGATATTTTCATAGCGGTTACCGGTATCGATGAGATAAATATCGCGGCATGCGCCATCGCGAAGAACCGGGGTTGCAAGACGATGGCCAGGATCAACAGTGTCGATTATATCGAGGCACCGGTGACGACCGAAGGTCTCAAGGATGCGGGTGTCGACATCTCCTTCTGCCCGGAACTTATCGCCTCACAGCACATAGCCAACATCCTGACCATCCCGATCATGCTGGATTCCCCGATCTTCATGAAGGAGAAGGTGAGGGTCCTCGAGGTGAGGGTGGACAAGAACTCGAAGGCTTCCGGAAAGGAGCTCAGAAAGCTGTCATATCCGGCTGATGTGAACCTGGTGTGCATATTCCGAAATGAGATGGTGGTCATCCCCAAGGGACACGTCAAGCTTGAACCGAACGACCGGGTGATCGCCGTCGCCTCGCTGGAAACAAGCGATGAATCCTTCCAGACCCTCTCGAAGATGCTGGGAGTGCCTAGGAGGTCTGATCTGAAGAAACCCATAGAGAGGGTCATGATCGCTGGTGCGTCCAGGGTGGGATATCACATGGCGAGGCTTCTTTCCGAGAAGGACCTGTCCGTTATCATGATCGACGAGGACGAGGACAGGTGCAGGGAGATGTCGGAAAAGCTGCCCGAGGTACTTGTCATCAACGGCTCTCCTGCGGACAAGGAGCTCCTGAAGGAGGAAGGAATATCCGAAACTGATGCTTTCCTTGCCGTTACTGACAAAGAGGAGGTGAACATCCTCACCTCGCTGCTGGCCAGGCAGTACGGTGCGACGAGGTCGATCGGGCTTGTGGACAAACCGGGGCTGAAATCGATACTCGAGGAGGTCGGCATAGACCTGGTCATCTCACCGAGGTTCGTAACGCTGTCAACGATCCTCAGGTACTTCCACCAGGAGGATTTCGAATCAATAGCAACACTCTTCCAGGGGGAGGTCCAGGTGATCGACATCAAGGTCAAGGAGAGATCGAAGGCCGCCAACAGGAGGCTAGATTCCATCATGAGGTTCAAGAAAAGGGAAATGCTGATCGGTGCCATCATCCGCGGAGGGAATGTCATAATCCCCCACGGGGACACCTTCATACATCCCAAGGACCAGCTTCTGATCTTCACCAAGAGCAACACCCTGAAATGGGTGAAGGACTACTTCTAGGGGGTCATCCTTGAAGATCAACAGGATACTGGTCATAGTGGCCCGGATGAACATAATCATCCTGGTCCTCACCATGCTGTCCTTCCTGGTGGATCTTCTTTACGGTGACTTCAGCCTTGTCAATATCCTCCGTTTCTCGATCCCTTTCGGTCTTTCATCGGTCGTCTACATCACGGCGGTCATGGTCCTTCGTAAAAGAGAGAGACTGACCAGGAGAGAGAGGTACATTTCGGCCATCGCATCATTCCTTTACATCGTGATCGTCTGCTCGCTGCCCTTCGTGATCGACGGGATACTCGGACCCGCTGATGCCCTTTTTGAATCGATGGCAGGACTCACAACGACCGGTCTGTCGACCTTCCAACCGGCCGAACTTACTGCAAGGGGTCACGGACTGATGTTCTTCAGGGTCGCTCTTCAATGGGTCGGCGGGTTGTTCTATCTGGTGTTCGCTTTCATGTTCCTGTCGGATCTGGCCGATACCGCGAAGAGGTCCGCGGATAGGAAGATCTTCTCCAGGATCGGCCTCGTTCCGAACCTGTCGACCCTTCTGCAGAACCTCACGATCATCTACGGAATATTCACCTTCGCATCCTTCCTGGCCTTCTATATCGGCGGGATGGACCTTTTCGATTCGATATGCCTTTCACTTTCCACTGTCAGCACCGGAGGTTTCACCTCCACGGGCAGGACCCTCGACCAAGGGTCCGGCATTCATCTTCTGGTCATCGCGTTCATGTTCCTGACCGGAATGGGATATTATGTCCACATGAGCATATTTTCCGCAAGGGGGAGGAAGAAGACCATCATGGATGTGGAGAACATCTCCTACCTGATGATCATCCTGGTTGCCCCGACCATTCTTTTCATCATACTGGTCTTTGACGGTCTGGCCTCACTTCCTTCTCTTTGGAAGGGCTCCTTCGCTGCTGTCTCCGCCATCACAACAACAGGTTTCATGGTCGATGGCATGAACGACTGGCCGGACTCTTCGAAGTTCCTATTACTTGTACTGATGCTCATAGGGGGCTCCTCGCTTTCCCTTGCTTCCGGTTTCAAGGTCCAGAGGGTATTTCTTCTCCTGAAGGGCTTTCTGAACGAGGTGAAGAGCTCCTCCCATCCGAACGCTGTGGTGACATTGAGAAGGGGTGAAGGCAGCTATTCCGAAAAAGCCCTTGAAGCGGCAAACATGACGTTCTTTTACCTCTTCGGTCTCATGGCGATCTCGATCGGACTGATACTGATATTCAGAGGGGACATGTTCTCGGTCATATCGCTTTGCGTCACGTCCATTGCTAATTCGGGGATCGCATTCGGTGAGTATGCGGACCCGGGAGGGATCGCCTCCCTGAATGCCTTCGTGAAGCTGGTCCTTGTAAGCATAATGTTCCTTGGCAGGTTCGAGGTCCTCCTGCCTCTGTATTTCCTTTCGATGAGGGGGGCCAGGTTCACCGGGTGATCTCGAGGACATCAAGGTCCTCCGGAACGAGCACGTCCTGAAAGGAATCTATTGCCTCTTTGATGTACTTCTGGAAGCTTTCATCTTTGGTATATCTTGGCGAGGAGTGGACAAGGACCAGTTTTCCGACCCCCGCTTTCTTTGCGATCCCCGCAGCCCCGGCCACGGTCGAATGGGTGACCTCGTCTGCCAATTCTTCAAGGTCGGAGGTGAAGGTCGCTTCATGAACAAGGACATCCGCTCCCCTGGCAAGATCGATAAGGTCCGCGGATGGGGATGTGTCACCGGATATCACCACCGAGCGTCCGGGTCTGGGCGGATCGAGTATCTGGTCAGGTACAACGGTCCTTTGCTCGCCGTTCAATTTAAAGGTCACGCTCTCCCCGCTCTGCAATTTTCTCCAAAGAGGGCCCTTGGGAACACCAAGCTCCAGGGCCTTTTCCCTGTGGAACCTGCCTGGCCTCTCCTTCTCGTCGATCCTGTAGGCGAGCGTTGGTACGGAATGCTTCACCACCATGCAGGAGGCTGTCAGACCTATGACCTCGAAGGTCTCGCCGCCTTCAAGCTCATGGACACGTGTCTCGAACTTCTCGGTGAAGGGACACATCCCCATCGCCATCTCCCATGACCGGGAAATGCCCTTCGGACCCCAAACGTTCAGAACTTCGGTCCTGTCGTTCAAGGCCATTGTCTGGACCAGACCTGGTAATCCCAGGAAATGATCCCCATGGAGGTGGGTGATCAGTATATCCCGAACCTTCATCGGTGAGACCTGTGATTGGACCAACTGCCTCTGGGTCCCCTCTCCGCAATCGATCAATATCGAACCGGACCCGTGGGTTAGCGCAATTGACTGGGACCCGCGCCTCCGGGTAGGCCAGCTGCCGCCTGTTCCGAGAAAGGTCAGACGCATCGTCGCTGAACAGGGAAGATATTAAATCTACTTTTGGGTCGCCCCTCTTTGTTTTTATACTCAAATGCTCATTGCCTGGCGGGGATATGAAATGGTCCGTGTCAGGGTCGAAGGTGAGATGGTCCGGCTGAGACCGACAAAGATAGTATGCCTCCTCAGGTCCTACGCTGCACATGCCAGAGAGCTCGGGAACGAGGTGCCTGGCAGGCCCCAGTTCTTTCTGAAACCTCCTTCGGCGATGATAGAGAACGGTTCAACTATCATCATTCCCCCGGGGGTCGAGAAGCTTCACCATGAAGTGGAGCTCAGTCTGGTGATCTCAAAGGGAGGAAGGAACATATCACACGAAGCGGCCATGGACCATGTAGGCCTTTTCCTTCCTATGCTCGATATCACCGCCAGGGACCTCCAGGACCAGGCAAGGTCGAAGGGTCTTCCGTGGGCCGAGGCAAAAGGATTCGATACTTTCGCACCTGTCGGCCCCCAGGCTGTCAGGTCCGAAGAGTTCGATTGGAAAGGGAAGAGGATCTGGCTCGAGGTGAACGGAGAACCTAGGCAGGACAGCAACACGGACATGATGCTATTTTCGGTGGAACGCATAGTATCGGACATCTCGGCGGTCATGACGCTCGAGCCAGGGGATATAATAATGACGGGTACACCCGAAGGGGTCGGACCCTTGTTTTCAGGGGATAGGATAAGGGCTGGGATCGATGGCATCGAGCCCTTGGATTTCGACGTATTATAGATAAGCTGTCGCGGGCCAGGACTGGACCCAGGTCCATATCACATGTTACCATCAATGTTATAAACATACTAGTGAATGCAACGGGGAAATGAAACTGGGTCTGATCATCTCTCTGCTCTTGCTTATCGGAGCGGCTCCATTGTCCGCCGGAGGATTCGTTGACGAACCTCCGTCCATTGACGATACCGTTGCGAATACCGGTGCCGATGATAGTTCCAGCTGGCTTTTACTTTTGTACATGGCCGGTGACAACAATCTTGGCAGAGATGGCTACGAGTGGGGGAATGCGGTCAAAATGGACCTTGAGGAAATGGAGGACACCATGCCAGATACCGGGTTGGACATACTCGCCCTTGCGGATATGGAAGGTCCGAACAACACATACCTCTATGACCTGGTTCCGGCCCCCGCTCGCGGGATATCGTCTCCGACCATCCCTCTATCGGACGTGAACCCGGCCTGGACCGATGAGGTGGACATGTCGGATTGGAGGACCCTGAGGGACTTCCTGGTATTCTCCCTGACCAACCGATCCGCGGAAAGGGTGATGTTCGTTCTATGGAACCACGGAGCAGGATGGTATTCAAGCGATCCCTCGGCTGCGGGTTCAAGAGCGGATGAACCGTCCAGAGGCTTTGCCCTCGATTCGAATTCGGGTGGTGCGATGTTCCTTGACGAGTTCAGGGACGCCTTCATCGCCGCGGAAAGCGAGCTTGGCAACCTCAACATGGACATTATCGGTTTCGACACCTGCTCCATGGGCATGATGGAGGTCTTCTACCAGATATCTCCCTGGTTCGACCTTGCCATCGGGTCCGAGGACGAGCAGCCGTGGTACGGTTACAATTACACCTTCGTATCTGTCATGGGGGGCGCAGCCCCATATACTGCACTTCAGCTCGCCTCCCATATCGTCTCCGAGTTCGAGCTGCTCTATCTCTATCCCGGAGAATACACGTATGCAACGATATCCGTAATTGACCTCAAGGTTCTGAGGAACGAACTGTCCCCGAGACTCGAGCTTCTTTCCGGCCACCTGATCGAGAGGATGTATCAGAACGAGATCGTGCTTAACCACAAGTTCCGAAAGGCAAGGGGCATTTCGGAGGCCCTGAGCTTCGAGAACGTCGACCTCGGGAGCCTCATGGGATATCTGGCAAAGGGCGATATGCACGGGGTCATAAGGGAAAGCTCTGCCAGTGCCTTGGAAGCCTACAATCGGACGGTCCTGAATGAATGGCATCAGCCGGATGGCAGGAATCCGGAGGCGACCGGGATATCGATATATCTCCCGCCGAGCGGAAGTTACAGGTCCGATTACGACGGAAGCACCGGCTTCCTCAATTTCACGGCAGATACCCTGTGGGACGAGTTGGTACATGAGTTCCACGATCCCGTTGAGAGGGTCCATGTGGACCTGACCGTCCAGGCCCTTGACGGTGATGGTCTGAAGGACGATCTTCTGGTCAAGGCGACAGATCCGAGATATGGCTCTCCCCTGGCCAACGCCCGTGTTCATATGAACGGTTCATACCTGACCGACACGGACACTCTTGGCGAGCTGTTGCTTGAGGACCTTTTCCCGGGCTTTTACCTGTTCGAGGTGTACAACGGCTCCCATGTGGGCGAGGCATCGGTGAAGATAATGAACCGCCCGCCCGTGCCCGTGGTCGATCCAGCTTCTCCCCTGGTCTTCGAGGGCGAGAATATCGTCCTTGATGCTAGAGGCTCTTATGATCCCGACGGGGATAGTCTGATCTTCAGATGGGACCTGGACAGCAGCGATGGTCTCAACGGGACTGATTCCACATCCGCGTGGGTGAACCTATCCTTTGCGGAAAAGGGCGAGTACACCGTCAGATTGAGGGTGAACGACACGGAGTTCGAGGAGATCCTCGACATCGTTATAACGGTCATAAACGCACCACCGAAGGCCGACATCGAGGTCCCGCTGGTGGTGGACGAGGACCAGGAGTTCGTGGCCTCAGCGGCGGGTTCGTGGGATTCGTGGCCAGACCTCTCGCTGCTGGTCTACAATTTCAGTTTGGACGGGATCCCACTCGGGAACTGGACGAATGTGAGCCATGTCACACTATCGATCCCCGACAGCGGATGGCATTCCATCAGCGTTCAGGTCAAGGACCCCGAGGGGATGACAGCATCGGCGATGGAGAATGTCAACGTTGTGAACGTTGCACCCAAAGCGGTCATATCAGGACCCACAGAGGTCTCCGAGGACGAGTCCTTCACCGTAACGGGTCGGCAGAGTACGGATACCCCCTCGGATGTCGGCTCCCTCGAGTTCAAATGGTTCCTTGATGGCTTCGAGGTACCGTTCTCGGAGAACGGTTCGGTCACACTGTCCTTCCCGAAAAGCATCCGCCATACGCTCGACCTGCTGGTGATCGACGACGACGGCTACAGTGATATCGATTCCATGGATATCTCCGTTGTGAACGAGGCACCCATCGCGATCATCACCCCTCCCCAGGGTCTCACCACCTGGGAGGACTCGCCGATCATCCTGTCTGCAAACCTATCCGTCGACACGCCTTCGGACCTCGCCGTCATGGAATATTCCTGGGACATCGATCTCGACGGGGAGTTCGATCTGTCCGGCACCGAGATAGAGGTCTCCTGGGATGAAAGCGGTCTATACTCCGTCCTCCTCAGGGTCACCGATGACGATGGGAGCTTCGATGAGGACACCGTCGTGGTCGAGGTCAGGAACCTTAAACCCGAGCCTGTGATATCCGGGCCTGTGGCTGGAGAAGAGGACCAGATAATGGAGTTCACGGTGGAGCAGGATATCGATACCCCATCTGACATCCCGTCTTTGGCCTACAGTTGGAGTATCGACGGGATCGAGACCGGTTTGGATTCGGACATCTTTTCCATCATGTGGAGCACGAAGGGGGACCGGAACATCTCGATAAAGGTCACCGACGATGACGGGGAGGTGGGCACTGCCCATCTTGTCGTTACCATCAGGAATCCCAAACCCCAGGTCGTCCTCGAGAATGTCCCTGCGGAGATCGAGGAGGGAAGCTCATTCGTCGCCGTGGGATACAGGACGACCGACAATCCTTCCGATATATCCACCCTGGTGTTCCAGTGGTACCTTGACAACGAAACCCTGGGGAACCAGACAGGAAGAAATGCCACAGTCAAAGCATCTGGCACCGGGACCCATGTTCTGAAGCTGAGGGTCGTTGACGACGATGGCGACTTCACCGAGGTCGAGCTCGAGTTCAAGGTCGTCGAGTCCAGCTCTCTTTCTGACCTTCTTGACCGCATATTCTCCACCTTCGTGCTTATCGTTCTCGTCGGGTTCCTTCTGGCGATCCTAATGGGTGTCTATCAGATCTCCAAGAGGACGAAGGAGCTTCCTCCGCCGGAGAAACCCGAACCGGAGGAGGAAAAGGAGGAGGACGACCGGGTAGAGGATGAAGATGAGGTTGAGGAAGAAGGTGAGGACGCCGGAGAAACGGAGGATCCGGTAGAGGGGCCGGAAAAGAACATTTCCGAACCCGATGACGATGATCTCGAGTATGACGGCCCCCCTCTTCCCCTGCCTGAAGAACTATCCAAACCCGCTGAGGTCCCGCCTCCGCCTGCCATCGACGACCTCGAGGTACCGGATGTCGACGACTCCATATTCGATATATAGAGTATCCCAAGGGAACCCTTTTCTACCAAACGACCGATTATCTATTCGGGGTCAGCATGGAGGTCAGCAGGTTCTGCGTTCTGGGTCTCGTCGTCCTTTTGGTATCCCTGCCAGTCATCTCGATGAAGGCCGAACCGGCGGGTACAGCCGGAGGCCTTGTTCCCCCCACGAGGGATGGACCGGTATCTTTCACTAACGTATCAGCCGAGGTGGGGCTCTCCGACGTAAGGGGAAACTTCTTCAGCTGGGGGGACTTCGACAACGACGGTCATCAGGACCTTCTTGTTGATGGGAAAAAACTGTTTCGAAATACGGGGCCCCCGGATTTCCACTTCGCCGATGTGACGGAAAGGTCAGGAATAGACAGGCCGGTGAACTCAGGGGTTTTCGCTGATTATGACAACGACGGGTGGCTTGACATTTTTTGCGGCGGCGGAAGAGGCTCCTCCGACCATCCCGAGCTGCCTGATGTCCTATGGCACAACGACCGGGACGGGACATTCTCCGATGCCACCTCCTCCGCGGGCGGGCTCTCCGACACCTTTCCAACAGTGGCAGGCGGATGGGCCGATGTGGACCGAAATGGTTATCTGGACCTCTACATGGTCAATTACGAGAACGGGACCTATCAGGGCTACCCGGACAATTTCTGGTATAACGACGGGGACGGCACCTTCAGCAACGGCACCTCTTCCTCGGGGATGGACGAGTACGGATCACCCCTTCAGGGAAGGGGAATTAGTTTTTCGGACTTCGACAACGACGGGTTCGTTGACGCCTACGTTTCCAATTACAGGATAGTTCCCAACTATCTATACAGGAACCAGAGGAACGGGACAATGCTGGAATCTGCTGCCGCCTTTGGTGTCGAAGGGCATGGAAATGACCATCCGATAACACAGGACGGACCTTACTATGGTCATTCCCTGGGTTCGAGCTGGGGGGACCTCGATAACGACGGCGACATGGATCTCTGGGTGACCAATCTCGCTCACAAGGATGCATGGAGAGGCCCCATTTGCGACGATTCATATCTCTTCGAGAACCAGGGTCCGGAGGAAGGATATTCCTTCATCGATGTGAGGGACGGGAGCGGGATACCCATAAAACAGATCCCTGGCGGTGTTCTCGGGGACGGTGACGAGCTCATGGTGTCATCTGCCCTTGCCGACCACGACAACGACGGCGACCTCGATCTGTTCATACCGCAGATCTACGGTGACGTCTCCTATGCATATTCCTATTTCTACAGCAATGATGGCGACATGACCTTCACCGAGGTGTCCTCGGATGTCGGGATACGTGTATGGAACACATACGGGTCAGCCTGGTGTGATTACAACGAGGATGGCTGGATCGACCTGGTGACCGGAGGAGGGACCTGGAACGGCGATCTTGGCCAGACAACTGATCATATGGTGCATCTGTACCGCAACGACGGGGCTTCGACCAATAGCGAGAACCTGTGGCTGGAGGTCGACCTAGTAGGTCGTGAGTCGAACTCTGATGCCATCGGTGCCAGGGTCAAGGTGGAGGTCGACAGGGACGGTGACGGCAGCTTCGACCTTTCCATGATAAGAGAGGTCCAGGGGGGGACAGCTGCCCACGGACAGCAGGATTCCATGGTCCTGCATTTCGGTCTCGGAAACCCGGTGGAGGACATCAGGGTCACAACGATCTGGCCAATGGGCCGCGAAGTCGTCATGGACGATGTTCAGCCGAACACCAGGCTCGAGAACTTCGAACCCACGGAGGACATCGGATTGAACCTGACCATCACGAACTTCGAGCCCTCCGGGGAAGGTACAGAGATCTTGCTCCAGGTCCATGACCCGTCGGTATACCCCATATCCTACATCGAATTCGAGGTGACGGTGGAGAGCCTCGACGGTCTGGACAATTATGTGATACCCCATACCGAACGGATATCGCCCGGTAACAATGACATTACCCTGATGACGCCTGGACTGCAGGAGGATATCGTTGCCAACGTCACTGTGGAGGTCCTTCGCTCCTTCCCCCCTATTTCATCAGGTACTTCGGATTCAATAAGGTACGACCCTCTAAGCAATATCCTCCCTGTCCCCATATTAGATGGACCATCGGAGGTCGAGGTGGGTGACCTTTTCTCAGTGGATGCATCCAGGTCCTTCGATGCGGACGGTTCGATATCAGGTTACAGTTTCGACATGGGGGACGGGACGGTATCGGGGTGGCAGGATGAAACCATATTTTCCCATTCATACACTGTCGCCGGAGATTACGACGTACGTCTCTCTGTCAAGGATGACAGAGGCGCCGTATCATTGGACGATGCCATCATCACGATCGAGGCCCATGGGGAGCTTGCGACCACCCCTGTTGCGGTCATAGACTACATAAGGCCCGATGTGGTCGAAGAGGGAGAGAGGGTGAGGATGAAGGGACACGGAACGCCATCCGGCGACAGGACCATCGAGGGCTATGAATGGACCTCGTCCATCGATGGTCTCCTGGGAGACACTTCGTATCTTGCCGTTGAAACCCTGTCCCCGGGTGTTCATGAGATACAGTTCGCCGTCCTGGATTCGGATGGTGAATGGAGCGAGCCCGCCGTCGGCCAGGTCGAGATTACCGCGGTCGTTATCGTGGAGCTCTGGGTGGAAATAGCGCCTCCGGCAGTATCCGGGCCGTATTCCGGCAAACTGGAACTGAAGGGCTCTTCCGGACCCCCGGACAGGGTGGAGATGGTCGAGGTGAGGATAGATTCCGGACCCTGGGAAAGGACGAGGACGGTGCCCGACTGGACATTCGAGATCGATTGCGGCGAGCTAGGCATTGGCTCCCATAGGATCGATGCCCGGTCCTTCGGGGACGGGTACTATTCTTCATCGTACGCATCATTCGAGTTCGAGGTGGTCGAGCAGATCACGGACGATCTGGTTGGTACCAACACCACAGGAGGTGGCGGTATGCTAGGCTCGATCCCGAACCCGGTCTGGATCGTATTCGCAGCAGGTGGCGTTGTTCTGATCGCAGCGGTTGTGGTGGTCATGCTGCTTTTAATGTCCCGGAAGGCTCCAAGGTCAAGTTCGGAAATGGGGGCCTCGAGGTCATTGACCCCTGAAGAACCCCTCAAAGATCCTGTGAGCATCGTGTCCGAAGAGGATTATGGAGATATCGAGGTCGTCGAGGCGTCCGTCATCGAGTGAGGATATCGCCCTTTTCATGGCCTCTGCGGTATCCCCGTACGCCATGCCCCCAACTCCGCAGCCGAAGGCCGGGAACGCTATCGACCGGACCTCAAGCTCCAGTGCGAGTTCGAGACATGCGGCCGTCGTCCTCTCCACGATCTTCGGGTCGGTCCTCAGGTCCTGCCCCATGACCGCTCCGTGAATGACATATCTGGCAGGAAGCATCCCGGCAGATGTTGCCACTGCCGATCCGACCGGGACAGGTCCTTTAGCAATAGCTTCCTGTTCGATCCCAGGGCCGCCCGCTCTTTTTAAAGCTCCGGCAACCCCGCTCCCCATCCAGAGATGGTTGTTCGCCGCGTTAACGAGGGCATCGGCCTGGAACTTGGAAATGTCTCCCTGGACGATGTTGATATTGGCCATGGCTCATAAAGGACGGGAAAGCCTTTAAACATTGATGCCCACTTCAGCAGCGACCTTGTTGTGGGGTGTGTAGCTGCTGCTTGCAAGAGGTACTCCTCTCTGGCTGGGATCCCTCCCGGTTGCCGCGATCATCTGCGGGTCCCTTTACATTTTGGCCTTTCCCGCTTTCGCCCTTATCGTCCTTGGCTTCCTGTTTTTAATATCAGGGGTTGTGCTTGGCCTGTTCTTCAGAGATCCTGAAAGGATCGTCGGGGAAGGTGTCGTATCTCCAGCGGATGGCCGCGTGACCAGGGTCGAGATGATGAGAGGCCGGACCTGTTTCGTTTCGATCTTCATGAACGTCCACAACGTCCATGTCAACAGGATGCCCTGGAGCGGGACGATATTGGACGTAGTGCACCACCCCGGGGGGTTCGCACCCGCTTTTAACAAGGATTCCGATAACAACGAGCGAACCGTCACGAGGTTCAAGACAGAGTTCGGGACCTGGGAGATGACCCAGATAGCAGGGGCGGTGGCAAGAAGGATCGTCCCGTACATCTCACCTGGAGACCGGCTCGAAAAGGGAGATAGGTTCGGTCTGATCAGGTTCGGATCGAGGGTGGACCTAAAATTCACGATACCTCCGGGAATGGAGTTGACCGTTGAGATCGGCCAGAAGGTCAGAGCCGGCTCCTCCGAGATCGCCTCCCTGAAAACAAATAAGAGGAAAATGGGGGCGCCTTCTTGATCGAAGGGGGTTCCCGACGGAGAAAGCTTCCCAGGTTCAGGGGGAGGGGAAGGGTCAGCCGTTTGAGGGAGCGTATACCCCGAAGGTTCCGCAGGAAACCGAAGAAGGAAAGGGTGCCAAAACCCATTTTGAAATTGATCTCACCAGCTGATATATTCACCCTAATGAACTTTCTTTGCGGTGTCCTGGCGGTGATGAACTCGGTGGATGGAGGGGACGGATTCAGGAAGGCCATGTATCTTATCGCCCTCGGATTGATCTTCGATGGACTTGATGGCCCCATTGCGAGGAAGTTCGGCTCGTCCCACAGGTTCGGTGTATGGTTGGATTCCCTTGCGGATGCAGCAACCTTCTGCATAGCGCCCTCCATATTGGTATACAACATGTTCAAGGACCCGTCGGGAAACCTTTTCTCCTCCGTTCAGGGTTTCATAGCCATCATCTCGAGCGTGGGGATATCGATGTTCGGCATCCTCAGGCTGGCAAGGTTCTCTTTTTACGCTCACAAGTGGAAGGATTTCATCGGTCTTCCGACCCCTGCAATGGCCAGCGTGGTCATCGTGCTCTCCTCCTTCTATTACTGGTCCACAAAGATCGGGCTCAAGATCGAATATGTCACCGAAGGGTATGTCGTGGTGATCCCGATCGTTCTCTTCATCATCTCCTTCCTCATGGTTGCGGACCTGAGGTACCGCAAGTTCAGGGGAGGGATAATGTACCTTCAGGGAACCGTCATACTGCTGATGATATTGAGCCTGCTGATAGGCCTCCATTTTCCCGTTATCGGATTCACGGCGGCGGTGACATTCTCGCTTCCGGCCTTCCTCTATCTGATCTCACCGATCTTCGGAGGTCCGGGGAGGATATGGGGGGCGTCGAAATGGGCGGACCTGGTGGACGAGGAAGATGTGGACCCCTACGATGATGAAACGGATGACGATACCGTAGATTAAGAACGATGGGTGATCTAATGAACTCCAGGAAATATTTCAACTGCGATCCAAGGGAAAGGGCTGCCTTCGAGGCCGGGATAAAGCTTGCATCTCTTTATCATCAGTATATAGGATCCCCGGTGAATCCCGAAAGCGTCGATCATTTTGAAAAAGCAATGGAGAAGGGTATGATGGCCCAGCCCTATGTCAGGAAGGCGAAGGTTGCCATCGACCGGCATGTCCTCAATAATTCCCTCAGCCCCTATGGGTATTGTTCTTTGAACGAGAGGATGCTCAACGCACAGGTTACCGTCCGTTATGAGGACATCGAGGTGAGGGCTTCCCTGGGCTGGATAGAAGAGCTTCATTACCCTCTGATGAGGATCGACAGGATAGGCCCCGCCGAAGAATGATCCCTGTTTTCGCTGAATCGCACCACTTGATTTTCATTGGTAAAAAACCTTTCTGCGAACATCCACTGGCTACCGCAAAATATAAAGATTGGAAAAACCGCGTCCGAATAAATCTTTATATAAGAGGAAGCTACTTCGAAGTACGGGTGACCTTTTCAGATCCCGACTAGAGGTGAACATAATGGGTATTTTGCCGTCTTTCCTCTTAGATAAGGGTAACAGAACATTTTCAGTGCTTATGATGCTGATGCTGACAATGGGAGGATTCCTCTCAATGATGTTGGTTTTCGGCATCCCTGTAACAGCGGAGACCGAGACCTTCGATTTCCAGCCCCTGGCCCCGAAACCGGGTGAGAGATCAGGGGATTATTACCTTCAGGACAATCCCCCCGAGTTCGAACTAACCGGTGACAGTTCCTACAATTATTACGGAAAGCATATGAAGAAACTCGATTTCAACGGTGATGGGATCGAAGACCTTGCCATCAGTGCTTATGCTGCAGACAGTTATGTTGGTGCGGTTTACATCTACGACGGTTCGTATCAGATCACGTTCCCGAGACTCAGAGAAGATGGAAGCTCCGCAAGATGGAAGCTCTCCGGCTCGGGTGTGGGTTCGGGATCAACCTATTTTGGTAACGATTTCTACATCGGTGATGTAAACGGCGATGGGTATGACGATGTCCTCGTCGGTGCTCCATATGCCATTGCGGACAACCAGTCCGGGGGAAGCACCATTTATGGGGCCGGAGGAGCGTTCCTGTTCTACGGCGGACCATTCCGGGACAGCAGCGGCTCAACAATAGCCGCGACCAATGCAAACGCTTCTTTCTGGGGAGACCAGCAATATCACTACTTCGGAAAGGCCGTCGGCCTTGGCGATATGGACGGCGACGGGTACGATGAGATCTTCGTCACGAAGGTCGCCAACTGGTATATCTATACCCCAGGAAGTCCATGGGGATACGACTGGCATTACGAGGCCTATTCATATTACTGGTTTGGGTCCGCAACATTCTCAGGTAACCATTACCTTGACAACGCCCGCCAGGACTTCGACGGGCGTGTCGGCGGAGAGGGAGCAACGATAAAATACAATTACGGGTCATATTTCTATAATTATTACTATAATTATTTCTCGGCTGGCAACTATGCCACCGGAGACATGGACGGCGACGGCAGGGACGAGATCGCCTTCGGAACTCCGTATGATTATTTGAACACCTATCCTGGCTCCAATTCATATTACATACCCGGCTCTGTCTATGTGCTCCACCCTGATTCGGGGATCAAGACCGGTTACAGGGAATACTACAAGGCCGGGAATAATAACTATGGGGACTGGCAGCATTACAAGGGTCCGAACGGATACTATTACGTCGGGTTCCCGATCTCGATGTACGATTTCAGCCAGGATGGTTTGATGGACCTTGCGGTTGGCGCCCCGTATTACAATAGTATGGTCTACCTCGTGCAGGGCAACAAAACATATGATACAGGCCAATTGGATATCACTTCCTCTTCTGTCTACGATGTCGGCATTACGGTTTCGGGAGTATCCTATGGTGGCTCCCATGCTTTCGGCGATTACGATGGTGATGGGAAGGTAGATATCGCGGTCGGAGGCAGGAGCAAGGTATACGTTATCGAGAACAAGGAATACAATTTCACCGGTGGGCGGTCCGTTACCTCATCGAGTGCTGCCATGATCACATACCATGCTCCTTCTGGTACACAATATTTCGCGGATGCTGGTAATCAATATTACTACGCGGGGAATTCTCCAAATTTCCCTATTGTTCTATGGAACCGCGACAATAAAGATGCATGCGACGATGTGTTCATATCGGATTATTATTACCGGTTGAATAATAATTACGGAACTGGTAAGGTATGGGGGATCGCAAATTACGACATGTTCGGGATCGGCACATTCAGGGCCAAACCCGCTGACGGTCTGGACAAGGACACCTTCTTCGCCGAGCACCGAAAGTATGGTTTCGTAATGTCAGCCTGGAACAAGTGGGACACTCTTGGAACCGAGAGGATGGTGGCCAACATTCATATTGGCAGTTATGACGTGATCGTTGAATATACCCAGGCCGACGGTATGAAGATACTGCAGGACCCGTTAGGATATGTAGAGCTCGATCCGAACTCCTACATCACAACAAACGAAGCGCTTTCTGAGATGTTCGTACATTTCAACCTGACCTTCACCCTCAACACCCGGGAGGAATGCGCCATCGATGTGGACTTCTCCGTCCACGCTCAGCACATCTCCTATTCGGACTTCTACGAGGAAGTCGGTCATCTCAGGAACAACTTCAAGTATCTGGGCAACCTCGAAACCTATTGGGTGAAGGGAGACGATTGGATTCCCTTGAAAAGGGATTCATGGATGCCGGCGAATTCCGAAGTCGGCTTCACCGGAATGAAGCTCATCTACAACGGGACCGACACCCTCGCAGACGGGCCATACTATCCAAGGAACGAACTGTTCCACATGGAGGTAACCAACAATCTGGGGAACCTGACCATCGATAACAGCTCCTCCGGAAGGAACTTCACCATGATGCTCGGGTCAGAGGGCATGCCAATCCAGGTCCTTTACAAGCTTCGACAGGTAGGCATACCGGAGAACAAACTCCTTAACAAGATAACTGGTTTCTCTGTTTATGTTGATACAGACTGGCCCACGGAGCCGCCCGGCATCCAGGTGCATGCGGACAACTACAACGATCCGAACACCATCGTCGACAACGACGGCGAGCTCTTCGTCACATGGCGGATACCCGGGGAGTACAACTCTGGTATCAAGCACTATGAGGTCATAGTCAACGGGGACGAATCGAATATAACCATTGTGAAATCGACATTTGCAAAGGTCTTCACCACGGGTTCCGGCAAGATAACGGTATCCGTAAGGGCCGTCGACCGGGTGGAGCATGTGGGAGAATGGAGCTCAAGCTTCATCTATATCGACCGGGAGACGCTTTCTTTCTCCAACTTCTATCCCGGACCGGATGAGTGGTTCAACACATTGAACCCCGAGGTAGGTATCACCATCACCGACCTGGGAGGAAGGGCTGTGATAGGAAACTCCGTGGAATATGCGGTCTCTTACGACAGCGGCGCCACCTTCGGCGAATGGATGTCGGCAGGTTTCGTGTTGAACGCCGAGGTTCTGGACGTGTATCTCGAGCCCATGTTGATGGAGGGGTCGGGGAACATGATCATGTTCAGGGCCGCGGACGAAGCAGGCAACATCCTCGAGAGCGACACCTTCCCGGTGAACATCGACATCTCCAGCGTGGAGTTCTCCGAACTGACCGTGGAAGGAGAGACCGACTGGGAGGGAATATGGTTCGAAACCGAGACACTATCACTCGATCTCGGCATCGCCGATACCTACAGTGGGGTGGACGCAGGGACCCTCGAATACCGCGTGACGACAAGGGGAAGGGCGGACCTTGGTTCCTCCCCCTGGATGCCAGTGGAGGGCTACAGCAGCGGCCAGACGGTCGATGTTGACATGGACGTGATGTTCGCAAAGGGTGACAAGAACTTCATCCAGTTCAGGGCAAGGGACCTTCTGGAGAACCCGCTCGTATACTCACCGATATTCAACATCTGGGTCAATACGGACCCTGTTCCTGTCATAAGCTCCCCCGAGGACGGCGCGGAATTCAGCGAAATGGACCTTATCACCTTTGACGCCAGCAGGAGCAACGATTATGACGGCGATGCTCTCACTTACAAATGGATATCCACCTTGGACGGTGTTAATGAAACGATCGGCGAGGGGACCATAGAGGATTTCGAGAGGTTCGAGTTCTCCCTGGGTCCGGGCGATCACTACATTACACTGGTGGCCATGGACGGGCTGCATGAGGTCTTCTCCGATCCGGTGATGGTCCGTATCGAGGAATACATATTCCCCGAGTGGCAGACTGCCGAGGATAAGGACGGGGACGGAATGCCCAACTGGTACGAGTTCGAGTTCAACCTCGGTTGGGACGACGACTCGAACAAGGACGGCATGTACATCCCGACAAACCATGGTTCGAAATCAAGGGAGGAGCTCTGGCTTCTGCTTAAATCCGACTATGCCAACAAGACGGCGCAGGTCTCCACCGCCAACGATTTCGACAACGACGGCCACACCGATTTCGAGGAGTACCTCGCCAATACCGACCCGACCGACGAGAAGGACTTCCCGCTCTACAAGCTTGCGGGAACCGAGGAAGAGGCTAAGCTGGACCTGCTCCTTCTCATTGCCATTATCATATCGATCCTCCTTATCATCGTGGTCCTGGCCTTGCTCATGTTGAACAACATGGCCATCAAGAACAAGATACAGGAGGAAGCTGCAAAGGATGCCGAGAACGAGCAGGCACTTCTCGAGCAGGCGATGCTTGCCGGCGGTGCTGCGAGGTTGGACGCTCTGAAAGCAGCATCCGAGGGTAGACCAGTTGCTCTGGCACCCGTACAAGAGGGAGCTGCCCTTCCGGCAGCTCCCATGGAGGCAGAGGGGATGACCGCTCAGCCGATGCAGGCTCCTTATGAGCCGCAGCCAATGGAAGCGGCCCCTGCCCCCCAGCCGATAGATATGACGGGAGGGAATCCTCCTCAGTGAGTGTTGAAGATCCGATACGAATGAAATAGGGGTGTGTAAATGGACCGAAGTGGGGAATACAGCAAGGGCGTTGTAGCTCTATTGATAATGTTATCTCTGGTCTTGTCCGGACTGCTCTTTTTCGGGACCGGTAACGTGACTGAAGCGAAGGTCGCCGATGACAAGGACAGTTTCGGATATTACTGGATGGACAGCAAGGATCCCGATCCGAAGGTCAGTTACAGTTGGATCAATGTAAGGGGTGTGGGAACCGAGCTTGCGATCTACGGAAGCAGTGGTTACGATACGATCGCCCTGCCGTGGAACTTCCCGTTGTACGGGGTCAACTACGACACCATCTACGTAGGGTCCCGTGGATTGATATGGTTCGAGGACATATACTATGCACCATCTGGTTATTCCTCGTACCCTGTCTATGATACGGCACCAACCATTGCGGTGTACTGGTCGTATCCTTACAACGATTACAATTCCTATGGTGGTGTACATTATCTGACTGGAACTGACGACATAGGCAAGTACGTATGCATCGAATGGAACAGCAACTCCTACTCCCAGACCTACGAACTCATACTCTGGGAGACCGGCCTCATAAAGATGCAGTACAACAATCTCGGAACAAGCTCCGGCTACAATGACGGGACCTATGCAAACGTTGGAATAGATAACGAAGACTCCTCCATAAACAATATCTATACGAGCTATGGAGCCAGTGCCGGAATGAGCGGAAGCATGGCCATCGAGTTCGCCTTCGGCTCCATGACCATGGACCCCGACCACTTCGATATCGTCAACGGCGGAGGCCCCTACAATCACACCGCCTTCGCCGAATTGGATTACTACCAATTTTCCTTCGAGGTCATTGACTCCGAGGGTTACGGGGATGTCTCCTCTGCAAAGGTCTACTTCGGACCGCCGTCCGCGGGCATCTACCTCAAATATGTCCTGACCGGAGGTCTTCCGGATTGGTCGGTCGGAGGCGGAGCACAGTTCATGGACTTCAATGCAAGCAAGTCCATTGACGCAACCCAAGTTCTTAGTAACCTGACCGGGATCAAACTAACGATCTTCGTCAAGTTCATGTTCGACATACCATTGAACGGGAATATCTCCGTATGGCTATGGTCAAGGGGCAAGACCTCGCTTCCATCCATTGTGGAGGTCGAGGATGCATTCTACCTGGACAGCGAAGTGAAGCTCGACGGGGAACTTGTGGTGCTCAATGAGATGGGAACCCCGATCAAGAACGAAGCGTTCACGAAGGAGAGCGAGAACCTCACCTTCACCGGTGTGACCCTTGTCTACAATTCCACAAATCAGGTCCATCCCCCCAACAGCTCGTTCTATTACAGGATAATAGATGACGAACTCATGGAATTCCTCGACATGAACGCCAGCGGAAGGGAAATGTATATCTGGCTTCTCATGCCAACACTTGCCATAAGGAAGGTGTTCACCATAGACCTCAGGTACGGGAATGGGGATCCATTCCCGGCTGGAAAGTTCCTGAGTGAATTCAAGACCTGGGCCTTCAGGGTCGATGATTCAACCCCGATCGCTCCCGCATCGCTTGTCATCAGAGCGGATTCTTTCAAGGATGGTCAGAGGGAATACGACAACGATGACACGCTCTATATCTCATGGTCCTCGGTCAAGGACAGCGGGTCCGGTGTTGCAAGATATCGGATCTGGACAACCTACGCCCCCGGTGATGTCAATGTTCCCTATGTTGATTCCAGGGTCACCCAATACATCTGGAATGGCACCACCGAGGGCGTCTTCAGGATATTTCTATGGGCCGAGGATGGCGTAGGTCATGCGGGAGACTGGAAGGAAGCATCCATAATCATCGACAAGAAGGATGTTTTCTTCACCGAGTTCACACCGGACCAATTGGATTTCCCATGGCTCAGGACAGTGACTCCGGATATATCCATCGATGTGAAGGATAACCTCACGATCTCCGGTGCGGCAACCGGCGTCAGACCCTCAACGGTAGAGTATTCCATTTCCACCTCGGGTATCGACAACTTCGAGGAATGGGTGTCTGCGGACCTGTTCGATGAGGAGATCGTGAATCCCATCGATGTGGTCGAGGTCAAACTGAAACCCCGGTTCGTGGAAGGAAGGGAGAATTACATCCGTTTCAGAGCCAAGGACTACGCAGGCAACGGATACGCATTTTCCGACACCTACAACCTGAAGATCGATGTAACGCCGGTCCAGGTCCAGGACTTTTTCCCGATCCCGGATGTATGGCACGACCAGAACGTCATCACCAACAGGAACATCGAATGCTATCTCTATGATCAGACCTCAGGGATAAGGACAAGCGCCCTCTACTACAGGATAGGCACCGGGTACGATCCCGAGACCGATACCTATACCTGGGCGACCGGGATCCCGCAGCAGCAGGGATGGCAAAAAATGCTGGCCAGTGAGTGGGACCGTGTGGACGGGAACAAACGGATCCATATCTCGATACCCTACGATGGGTACCAGGAGGGAGACCAGAACTTCATCCAGCTCATGTTCAGGGATGAGGCCGGGAACGGGAACTACATGGCCTATTTTGGAGAGATGATGACCGTCTCCCCGCTCTATCATATTTATGTCAACACCCAGCCTGTGGCCATCATCAAGGAACCGCAGCCCCTGGAAACGTTCTGGATAACGGACCGCATAACCTTCGATGCATCCGACTCATATGATGTCGATGTCGACGCGGGCAATCTGAAGTTCCAATGGTTCAGCGTGGAGCTGAACAAGACCCTGGGTTATGATGAAGTCCTCACCGACATCAGGTTCCCTGCACAGGGTTTCTACAATATCACCCTCTATGTCGGGGACTCCGTCCACAGGTTTGATCCGATCAGTGAGACCGACACCCGGTCTGTTGCCAAGGTCAGGATCTACATAGACATCTTCGAGATCCCGATAGATCAGGATATCGAACCTGACGGAATGCTGGACTGGTGGGAGCAGGAAAATTTCCTCACGATAGGCTATGATGACTCAAAGGAAGATGCTGACGGTGATGGCTGGACCAATCTTCAGGAGTACAACATGGGTTATGATCCGCAGGATGCTACAAGCCATCCTCGACCCATAAAGGTAACCCCGGATGACACGATAATCGACGCGCCCTTTGGATTCTGGCTGTTCATGGCCATCATCGCAGCAGCGATCATCATCGGTGCCATTATCGTCCTGTTAGGATATCTCAGGATACACAGGACTGAGCAGCATGAGCAGACAGAGGAGGCCGAGGAGGAAGCTATGCTCGCTACCCCGCAGCTTGACATCCCCGCAATGCCTCAGATGCCAATGATCGACACGAGCATTCCGACATTACCAGCTGCCGAGCAGCCTGATACGGAAGCCTTACCTCCCATGATCGAAGGAGAGGTCCCTGCCCCGCAGGAGGCCGCCCCTGCACCCATGGAAGGATACCAGCAGCCTCCTGTACCAGAATCCGCTCCTGAGCCTGCCCCGGAAAGTCCGGCCTATCAGGGGGCACCTGCTCCCGTAGAGAATCCACCCTACGGGGGACAGCAGTAAGCCGAGCTTGGAATGTCTGGGGAGCACCTTTGTGGTGCTCCCTTTTTTTTTTAATTTTTCATATACATTCATGCAAATACCCAAGATATTTATATAAGAAGGAATTGCTTAATCGATTGTCGAAATCGGAGGCCAGAGGCGGATGGGAATACTGGACCGCTTGTTCAAGGGAATAAAGTCCCTCTTCAGAAAGAAGCAGCTCAGCATAGGCATCTATGGTCCGCCAAATGCAGGCAAGACAACCCTGGCCAACAGGATAACAAGGGACTGGACCGGAAAACCGATGGGAAAGACCTCAGAGATCCCCCACGAGACCAGACGGGCCAAGGAACGGAAAGAGGTCATAATCAAAGCCGCAGGATCGAAGATCAATTTTAACATCATAGACACCCCGGGTATTGCAACCAAGATAGATTTTCACAATTTCGTCGAGGAGTTCGGGATGGAGGAGGAGAATGCCCGGGAAAGGGCCAAGGAGGCCACCGAAGGTGTCATCGAGGCCATCAAATGGCTAGATAATGTGGACGGCGTTCTCCTGGTCATGGATTCAGCCGTTGACCCCTTTAACCAGGTAAACGTAACACTTCTTGGAAATCTGGAGGCGAGGAAGCTCCCCACCATCATAGTTGCGAACAAGTTCGACCTGAAGGAGGCCTCCCCCGCCACCATAAAAGAGGCCTTCCCCCAGCATCCTACAATTCCCATATCGGCCTTGAAGGGATACGGAATGGACAACCTCTACAAGGCCATGGTGAAGTATTTCGGGTGATCGGATGGAGATAAGGAGAAGGGTCATAAGGGAACGGGGCGAGGAAGGGAGCGGCATCTCCATAGATCTGATCTCAACCGAAAGGCTGGAGGAGCTTGGGAGGGAGAAGATCCGGTTCATTCTTGATCAGGTAAAGAAGGGGAAGGTCCTTGTTCTGGAGAAAGGTCTGACCTCCGCCGAGGAACTAGAGCTGATCAGGGTGACCATGACGGAGATAGACCATGATTCCTTTATCGGGGTCGAAACACCGGGTTTCACCGGGAACCTGAACAGAAGGACCTTCATCCAGAGGCTTCTCGGCAGGTCCCCACCCCCAAGGATGATGGTCGTAGGTCCAGCACATCTTCTCAAGACGATCAAAAAGGACGGAAGGACGATCGAGGCCCTGATCCTTACCCGGGAGGAGATCGGCCCCGAACTGCATCCTGAGATGCTGGGGGAACCTCCGGTGACGGATGAACATGAGCTGTACGAGGAATGAGTCCCCGGGTCCAATTAAATTATTAATGGTGTAGACCTTTCCATATTTCACAGAGTGAATACGATGCCGCACCAATGCCTGAACTGTGGAAGGATCATCGAGAAAGGGTCCAAGGAGATACTCAAGGGATGTACCGATTGCGGCGGAAAGAAGTTCATGTTCGTCGATGCCCCCCTTCCGCAGAAGGAGAGGGAGGACCTCAAGAGGAAAGCGGACAGGGTCCGCGATGAGATGATACGCAAGGCGGACCCTCATTTTCTAGAGATGTTGAAGGAGAAAGGTATCGGCAACCTCGACGGCGCCAAGGTAGAGATGGACAAGGAGCTCGGGGACGATTGGGTCAGGGTCCAACTTGACGGTGCTCCCGAATTGGAGATATCCGAAGGCGAGGTCGACACGGGTCTCGAGGTCGTTCGCCCGACCGGGGAAAGACCCTCGGCCAAGGACCTTATCTCCCAGTTCGACAGGGAGCTCGAGGAGAAGAAGAAACACGAAGAGGTCATCGAGGCAGGTCCGAGCAAGAAGGCCAAACCGAGAACGAAAGGCCGGCGTCCCGGAAAACCAAAGAAAGAGGCTGCCGAGACTCCTGATGTCAAGAGAAGAGCTCCAAGAAGAAAGAAGGAAAAACATGTTGACGTCATCAACATCATAGAACAGGGCGTCTACGAGATAGACGTTAAGAGGCTCCTCGAGGACAATCCGATCGTTATCCAGAAGGACGGTTCGTACCTGATCCATCTCCCATCGGTATTCAAAGAGGGAAGGGAAAAGGCAAAGAAGTGAGAGTGAGGACTGCCTTTCAATGTCGTTTCAGCGTTCAACGACCCTTTCGAACCGTCATTCATGCCTTGACATGGTCGGTTATCTTTCTCGCAAGGGTCGGTGTGATGCCCTCGAGCTTCACGAGTTCGAAAGGAGATGCCTTCTTGAGCTTGTCGATGTCGCCGTATCCGGCATCGGAAAGCACCTTGGCCTTTTTCTGGTCGATCCCGGGGATCTCAAGGAGCTTCTTCATAGCCTCGTCCTTGGGGTCCACCTTCTCGAAGGTCGCAACCTCTTCAACGGAGGGTGCAAGGGCCGGTCTTGGCTTTTCAGCAGGCGCACCGAGCTCCTTGAGCATTGGTCTTTTCTGGGCTGCCGATGAGATCATCTCCGTCCTCTTAGTCATTCTCTGGGGGAACTCCTCGAGGAACGAGAGGTTGTCCCTGAACCACCTGTCGCGTGCCTCTACCTCCTTGCCAAGCCTGTCAACTTCCAGCTCGAGTTCCTGGGATAGTAGGTAGAGCTTCTTGTATCGGTTCTTCTCGAGGTTCAGGAGGTCGCTTGTCTCCTGGAGTCTGGTCTTGCAGTCAACGGTCTCTTTGTCCAGGGATGATCCTTTGAGCTCGAGCTTTCTGAGCTCGGTATCCTTGGCGTCCACGAGTTCTCTCAGGGTGGAGATGACCCTCTCCTTGTCCTTTTCCTTCTCCTCGAGCTCGTTGATCCTTGCCTTGGCTACAGCCATCTCTTTTTCCTGGGATTCATACGCGTCCCAGAGTTTCATCAACCTCTCCTTGGCCAGTCTGAGTTCGTCATCGGTCATTTCGGAAACACCCCTGAGGTCCGATGTATATCGGGGAATGAACGCGAATGTATTTAAATTCTTTATGGCCGAACCGCTCCCAGCTACAGTTATCTCCAGGACATTGGCCCTTCGGGATGAGGCTTCCGACTGATTATTTAAGAAGTTTCTATGGAAAAGCGGGTAAAAATTATAACCTCAGTCCACCCTTTCAATCCATCTGGGATGTGGTCGGAATTGACCTTAACAACTAGCCTTCACCCCGATAGAGCGATACTCATGATGGTCCTGATATCATTGGTATCCATGCCCATATCTCTGATCGGGGCGTCGGATACTCCCGGCGACGGGCTATCCGGACAGGATGCATTGGACCTGTCATCGATATACTGGCCGATGATAGGAAAGGACCCCTATCACACGTCGGCCGGGTCCAGGGCCCTCAGAGGACTGGTCGATCCGATCGTCAGCTGGAACGGCAATACAACATCCCTGGCCTCTGTCGGGGCCGATCTCACCAGTAACGTTATCTTCGACGGAGTTCCGACGACCGAGGTCTTCGGGATCGTTGAATCGAACAATACCCATATCAGGATAAGGGAAGGGGATTCCGGGAAACTTTTATGGCAGGTTGATGTGAGGAAGGTCGAAGGCAGGGCTACCAACAGATTGAGGATGGCCCCGGCACTTTCCGATATGGATTCGGACGGAAAGGTGGAGGTCCTCGTATACATATGGGACCTGAACCAGTTCCAGCTGGGTCTCTTCGAACCGATCATCACCAGGAACTCGACGGGCTATCAATGGTCCACGACCGCCTATTTTGACGAGAGGGTCTGGCTCTCCATCAACGTCCCCAGCGTACCGGACCCGCATTCGTCCCCCATCCTGTACGACATTTCAGGAGATGGTGTGGAAGATGCCCTTGTAGGGTCCGGCAACTCTCTTGCCGCCTTCTACGGGAACAACGGGACGGTCATGTGGGTGTTCTCCGTGGGACAGCTGGGGGAGACCCTTTCAACACCTGCGATCTATCCCGGCGCAGGAGGCGTGAGACGGATCGCCATCAACTCGCTCTCGGCCACTCGGCAGAGTCTCAGGACAACGCTTGTGAACTTCAACGGGACACATCTTGTGAACGTTTCCGTCCCACTCGGAAGTACCGTCCCTTACCAGTACACCGGAAGGATCACGATGCCTGTGGTCGGGGATGTAACCGGGACAGGACAACCGGAGATATTGATCTCGTACCCCTCAAGGTTCGGAGAGGGAAGGATCACGGTCTATTCCTACGGTCTGGAGGCCCTGGCCGAGATCGATACCATAACGGGATTGCTCGAATCGACCCCCTCGGTCGCGGATGCGGATGGCGATGGCGACATGGAGATCTTCATCCATTCGAGGTACTATACGACCAGTTCATGGATAAACATGAGCTGTTACGATATCGTCCCCCTTGGGCCTGACCTGACGGTGAACGTCAGGTGGTGGAGGGATGCGGTCAATGTGGGGACCTCGCCTCTATATTCATCTCCGCTCCTTTGCGACCTCGACGGGGACGATGCTCCGGATTCCATATTCATTGCCAACGATTGGGTGCATGCCGTATCATTCTCGGGCAGCATGCTATGGAGCCTGCAGATAACCTTTCCGCAGTTCGGATTCCAGGGACTGGTGGGGGACCTCGGCAGGGATGAGTTCACTGACCTTTTCTTCGACGGCATCATGATCTCCCAGGAGGTCATCGACCTGACGGTGAAGAAACCGGTCTCGGAATCGATATATCCCGGCGAAGAACCGGTCAACGGGGTCCAGATACCCCTTCACTGCATAGTGGAGAACCTCGGGACATCTGCAGCTCGCGATGTCAAGGTGCTGTTCGAGGCCACACCTCCCGGCGGAGAGAAGGAGGTGATCGGGACAACGGTCCTTGAGGAGGTTGTGAACACATTCGAGGCAATGGTTCTCTGGACCCCACAAGGGGTCGGAAACCACAGGATAGACGTGACGATAGATCCGAACGGTACAATAATCGAGACGAACGAGGCCAACAATGCCGCATCGACGGAGATCCCCGTCAGAGAGGCCATACCAGACCTTATTGTTCATGACATCAAATTCATCAGAGGGGACGGTCTGGTCCTTACAGGTCCGGACGCTGGAAAGAGACTCGTGGGAGGGGATCCCTCCACAATAATGGTGCAGATAGCGAACATCGGAGAAGGGCCGTCCTACGTGGGTCTCCTGGACATCTTCATTAACGAATCTTCTCCGGGACCCCAGGGCAGTGATGTTCCAATTGGTACGGTGGTCCCCGGGAAATTGACCAATCTATCCGTGGCATGGACCCCGCCGGAGATATCGGAAGGCGGGTCCGATATGACCTACAATGTCACTGCGGTCATAGATACGGACACACAGGGGATGGACGAGCTGGACAAGTTCAACAATGACGGGTACAACATCTCCGTTGTCAAGTCAATGACGCCGGTCGGCGGCTTCGAGATAAGCGGACGGGTCAGAAACAGCCAGGGTCAGGGAGAATCCGAGGTCCGCGTTATCGCCACCAACAAGCGGACCCAGGCAGCCCTTGAGGACCAGACCAACTTCCAGGGTGATTATTCGATATACTTCCCGGAGACGGATTATCTCGATGGAGATACGGTGGAGCTCTACGGGAGGAAGACAACATCATGGGCCCAGAACTCGACCAGGATCTATTCCGAAGACGGCTCCGATGTTGTCGGTCTCGCTCTGACGGACATCCCCACCATGGCGGTCGACCTGATCCCGGACGGTCAGCTGGAGTACGAGGTTCTCCCGAGGACCGAGTACAATCTGAGGTTCTGGGTTGAGAACACCGGCAATATCCCGGGTGATGTTTCCCTGGATAAGGTCGTAACCGGGAATACATCGATGACAACCGGTGATGTCCTCCTATCCCCTGTTGAGTTCTCGCTTGAACCGACCGAGAGAATTGAGATCTCGATACGTTTCACTGTCCCCGCTGACGAGACACCGGGCAAGGCTGCCTTCCTCCATATAGACTGTTCGATTACGGGGAACGGTTCATCATCAGCTTCACTTGACTATACCTTCACCATAGGAAGGTCGGGAAGGATATACTACGAATTCGATTCGGTAAAGAACGTCACCCTGAATGCCAACAAGGAATCCAAGGCCTCCTTCAAGGTCTATGTGCTGAACCAGGGGAACATAGCGGTGGATTACAACCTGACCGTTACCTCATCCCTCCTCCTTTACGCTGAGATCCTGAGAGGGGACGAGACCCTTGCTCCCTCCGAATCATCACAGGCAGAGGTAACCATCACGATGCCGCCCTCAGAGGACAGACTTTCGGGGACGATCGAACTGAGGACATCGGGGTCCCCCAAGAAGGTATCCTGGGAGATCAGTATAGAAAGCAGGTTCCCGGACCTCGAGGCGGACGATGTGATAAAGCTTGCTGACCCCAACCCCATACTCGGGGACAGGATCACCCTGCTGGGGACCGTGTTCAACAAAGGCGAGGTCGAGGCGGAGACCATCGTTTGCTCCTTCTACGAGGGGGTCCAGCTGATAGGAAGCTCCACGGTCGACTATCTCGGACCGGGGGAGCAGGCAACAGCTCCAGGTGTCGAGTGGCAGCCTTCGGGAACGGGCGAGAGAGAGGTGTTCTTCGTCATCGATCCCGAGGACCAATTGCTTGAGGAGGAAGAGGAGAATAACGAAGCCTCCAAAACGTTCTCCTTCTTTCCCGATATATCCATCGCCTCGGTCTCCATAGACCCAGTGATCGTCAAGAAAGGTGAAGAGGTCATAGCCAAGGTGGTCGTCAAGAACTCCGGGAATGCCGACATCACGAAGGGTTTCGAGCTCAAGGTCCGAAATGGCGGAGCCCAGGGAGACCTGCTCGCAACCAGAGAATTCGATGATGACGTCGACGCGGGCGGGACCGATACCGCCGAGGTCGAGCTGATCTTTTCTGTTCCGGAAGAGGAGGGAAAAACAACCATCTGGTTCGGCGTATCGCTGATAGATTCCGAGGAACGGGAACTTGATAACAACAAGCTTACAGGCGAGGTGGAGATAGAGGGAACGCCTCCCAAGGAGACGAACTATGTCCTCTTCGGGATCATCGGAGTGGCAGTTGCGGTCCTTGTGGTCGGGATCGGACTCTACGTGTGGAAGTTCGGACTTCCGATCTCCCCGCCTCCTGGAGGGAAGGAAGCACCGGGACCCAGGGAAGCGGGTCCGACCATAGAGGCTATTCCATCAGAACCTGCCGTCGAGGAGGGCGGACTTGAGGAGGAGCCTCTGGTCGAGATGCATCTTGAAGGGCCTCCTGTCGAAGAGGCGCCCGTCGAAGAACCCGTGGAAGAGGTGGTCGTTGCAGAGGTGGTCGACGACGAGGGACCGGAGGATATTCTGCCCCCGGAACCGATCGAGCCGTCCATGCTGGAGGATGAGGACGAGGAAGGCCTGATCCCCGAGATATGATGTCCCTTTAAAGCCTTACATGGAAGGGAGGCTCCGAACATTATTAATCCAACGCCTGCCATTGAAGGGACATGATGGACCTGAAGATCCTGAGGCTGGATTATAACCCACCAGGGATCCTGGAGCTCGGTTACGGGGACATCTTCAACAAGATCAGGGAGGTCACGATCCTGACCCCCCTGATGCAGACCTTCGAGAGGTTCATACTGGTCTGCGAGGTGATCTGGAAAGACAAGCCGGACCCGGATGAGCTCAAGAACCTGATGCTCGTTGAGAGGGCAGAGGAGATATCCAGGGACCAGAGCACCTCCATTGTGATCGTTTCAGGGCAGTTCCCTGACCATTACCGTGAGGTCATCAGGAAGTTCTTCGACACATTCCACTGTTTCATCGAGTTCCCGGCGAGGCTTACAGAGAGGACGCTCACAGGCTCCATCGTGGGTGCGCAGGATGACCTCAACAGGTTCCTTGCGTTCACCAATGCCTGGGGGGCCGAGTACAAGATAATCTCGATCAAGAAGTACCAGCCCCGGGTCGAAGGAGCCCTCTCGGCTTTGACCCCCAAGCAGTACACCTGCATGGAAGCAGCGGTCAGGCTGGGTTATTATGACGTTCCGAGAAGGGTGAACTCAAGAGAGCTTGCAGCTGAGCTTGACCTTTCTCACGCGACGGTTCTCGAGCACCTGAAGAAAGGCCAGAGGGCGATCTTCTCCGCCCTTTTCAAGGAATAGTATCATCGATCTCCAATTTTTCCTTGAACAGAGGGCCACCACCGTCCTTTATCGGTAATGGCCCTCCCGATATCTCTCCTCCCGTATGACCTCCCGGTCTATGTACGATCACGCTCTCCTCACCGTGATATATCGATCCTCCAAGGTCGAGAACTAGGTCATCCATTGTTGACTGGTCGGGACCGAAGGCATCCCCGGCCCGCTGGATGCCGTAGAGTCCGTTGATCTCCTCCTGTCTTTTCCGCATGTCATCTACCCTTCTTTCGATATCCTGGTCCTCCGCTTCTTCCCGTTTACTCTCTCTCTTGAGTATGATCAGAACACCTGCAATGATGATGATGATCAGGACCAGAACGGACAGGACCGAGACCATCAGGATCGGCGATATCCCGAACCAACCGGGATCTCCAGGCCTGTCCGGACCTGGCGGGTCATTATCATCACCGGCCCCTGGGAACGAAGATGGATCCGTAGGATCCGTAGGGGCACCCATGGGATTCATCATTTCCATCAGGTTGCTGTACCCGTCCCCATCGGTGTCACCGTGGGGCCCTTTCTCGAGGGACCCGAAATACCTTATCTCCTCACCATCAGGGAGACCGTCATTATCGTCATCACCGTCGGTGGTGACCGTGATGGTTCTTCGACCGGTCGCAGGTTCTACGTCATTCGCCGTGACCGTCACCGATATGGTGAAATTCTCTTGGATGATGGATCCCAGCTCACCAGTTGATGGCAGGAACTCAATTTCGATGGGATTGCCGATATGTTCCTGGACCACCATGTTCTTCTCGTCCCTGACCTCCCATTTCCATAATGTGATCAGCCCCTTCGAATTCATCGAACGGCCCCTCAGGGAGATCTTTTCCCCCCATTCCGGTCCGATCGTTGGATTTTGACCCAGTTCATTATCCTCCCTGTCGTATCCGTATTCAATATCCAGCCAGCCGAATGGCAAGGAGAGGTAAGGGGGAACTGTCTTCACGTTGAGGACAACTGTCAGAACCGTATAGTCGGTCTTTGCCCTGTCCCAGAGGACAAGATCGAACGACAACTTGCCGTTCATTCCAGTCCACCCCTCTTTCACGGTAACGTTCCAGGCATGCTCCTCGGTCTTTCGGATCACGATGATATCATCTTCTGCAGGGGATCGCAGGTCGAGAGGGTCGAGGGGGTCCCTGTCCCCCCCCACCACCGAGAACTCGAACTTTTTCCCCTCATCCACCTCGAAGTGGACCGTATCACCCGTGGAGTTTACCTTCATGTCATTGACTGATATGAAAAAGGGCGGCGATGGGACATCCTCGACCCAGAGTTCAAGCGTCAGACCTCTCACTTCGCCCTTCCCATCGGTCATCCTGATGGGTATATCTATCCGCGGGATATCCTCGGCCGTTGGTGTGAACGAGAAGACCGATGTATATTTCGGGTCAAGGTCGTCCACCTCGATATCGAACCTCGGATCGTCAATGATGAAGGAGATGAAATCTCCATCTACATCCCATCCCGTAAGTGAAAAGGAGTATTCTAGACCTTCAATGCACCCGGAATCCTTCTTCTGGACCTCGAACGATGTCTGGTCGGGCAGGAGGTTCCATCTCCAACCAGTCATCAGGTCCATGAACGAACGGAAGGTGGGGGGATCGTTCACCGGTGAAACAACGACACTGAACCAGTTGGACCAAGCGGTTCTATCATCGGTAGTGTTGAACGATCCATCCTTACCCGTGTCCCGTACCCCCAACCGGAATTCTTCCGAGCCGTGCCAATCCTTGAAGTTGATGACAAGGTCGAGATATTGGTATCCGTTCCTGCTCGCAAAGACCACGGAGATGTTCCTGTTGGACCTGTTCGTCTCGAGTATGAATTCAAGGTCCTCATGCCCTGAATAGGCATCATCGACCACGATGCCCATGGCGACCAGCTCGCTGAGGTTGATCGCATCGTACAGGTTCTTGTCCTCCTCCATATGAATGTCGTGCAGCAGGATAGTGAAAGATGGCGGTTGGTTGACGGGGAAGGTCCTGAATGTCCCTTTGACGGGTTCCGAAGTCAGGCCGTTCTCATCAACTACCCTGACGGCCCACGAATACAGTGTGTCGTCATCGAGCTCACCGGAGATCTCGATCCCCTTCACAGACTGGTCTGTCAATGTTGCATAAAGCTCACCTATGGGCCATTCATTTCTGTCAAAGCTGAGTTCCCCCTCTCCAAGGAATACCTCGTAATGGTCGAAATCCGGCTCCGTGTTGGCTGACCATATAATTATGGCTCCATACTCGTCCACCGGTATCGCTATGGCTTCGGTGGGTGTTGCTGGCGGAATGTTCTCTGCTGTCCTCGAATGATAGATATCCCTCTCCCCGCCATTTATCGATTCGAACCATGCACAGTTGATGTTCCCTTCATCGTCAATGGAAACCTTCTGCTCCCATGCGAGGGAATTGTTCCTGTAGCCGTTTGCCTTCAGGGGTTCGGACCAGCTTGTCCCGTTGTCATGTGAGAATGAAGCCAATACCCTGGTTGAATTGACGGTCATGTCTATCCATGAGACGGCCACAATGCCGTTTCCGATCGCAAGGTCGGGCGAGGAATGCCATACACTCGGTGTTGTTCTGTTTACCATCACATTGGCCGATCCGTTCACTGTCCAGTTACCTCCATGGTCCGAAGACGTGGTATATTTGATACATGGCCTGTCCCTTCGGATGTCCTCGTTGTTGGCCCCGTTCGCATCCGTCGAGAAATCCCACCATGCGAGATGCACCCGTTCCTCGTCCGATTCGATGACGGGATAGAACAGAGTGTACATGGGATATACGACGGGATCGGCGATCTTCCAGGGTGTATCGAAGCTAAGGCCCTCTGAAGATCTGTTCGGAAAAGGAGCCTTGGAAAGGAAAGTGCATATCTTCCATTCCGGGTCCCCCTGCCAAACCACGTACACCATTTTACCGTCAGCTGCCACATCGGGGTAGCTCTGAGAAGAATCGGGATTGTCCGGATAATAGGGATCTGCTACCTTCCGAGGTAAGGACCAGTTCCTCCCTGGATAAAGTGAATAAGAGATATGTATCCTGTTTGGACCGTTAAGGCTCTCCCATACAACGAAGAGCGAACCCTCGGGTCCGAACTTCACTGTTGGGTGACGGATCTTGTCCGAGGGATATTCGAGCATGGCGAGAGGGGTCACAAGACTTCTCCTCCATGTCGATCCGTTATCAGTGGACAACGCACAGACGATGACATACTCCTGAAGACCGGGAATTGGTCTGTACTGGCTGTCCAGGTAGACAACGGCCAGTAGGGTACCGTTTTGGTCCGAATATGTATCCATCGATGGCTGGATCTGCCGGTTCCCGCTGGAAGCGTTGTCCTGAAGGTCGATCATCGGGTCCCATGTGGAGCCGCCGTTGCGGGACCTCTTCACGCATACATGCGGAGAATTGACCCCGTAGCTGTAGTCCGTATACGAGATGAAGACAACGCTTGAATTGCCTGATCCCACCACCTCTATATCGAGATCTTTCTGGTCCGAATTGTCGTTCACCGGCGAAGTGTTCCCCATGAAGGATATATCATCACCCGAAGCCATGTCAGGATACAGAAGGGGTACGGTCAATATCACGATCGATACCGCAATGGTCCATGGTGTGCAGGATCCCATAATATCACCATGGAATACTGGAACTGTCCGGTTATTAATGTAAGATGGAACTATGTTATCAATTATATCAAATATTCCCAAATTATATCATTTCTGATTAAAAATATATTAAGTCCGGTTCCCATCCAGTACATGTTGACCGATGATAGCCGGGATTATCTAAAACGGGTAACGGTGGAGAACCGTATCCTCCTTCTCCTCCTGGACCATATCAGGGAACAGGACAGCTATTCCGTCCCCCAGGCTGTCACCCAGGGGGGCATGTCGGACATCCTTTCCGTTAGACAGAACAACCTATCCCGGGAGCTCCAATCCCTCACCACTCGGGGGCTCCTGGTCTCGAGGTCCGCTCACATAACAGGCCATCAGAGGAGGAGAAAGGTCTACTTCCTCTCTCAAAAGGGTATCGAGGAGGTCAATGGCCTTGCCAAGGAGCTCAGAAAGCTATTCATCATAGTCCGGGACCAGGACGGCGAGGTCAAGGAATGGCAGCTTGGAAGATTGACCGATCTGCTTACCGACAAACTCCATCGGAAGGTTAGCCTCCACGAGGTCGTAGAGGATGTGGTTGGAGGGGGCGAAGCAGACCTGGAGAAGCTTCTGGGAAGGGAGAGAAAAGCGCCACCCTCGGGTGCACCCATGATCAGGAAGTTCTACGGGAGGTCCGAGGAACTTGCAATGATCAGGGAGGCATTCTCGAGAGAGGGTCCGCTGCTTCTTTCGATAGTGTCCATCGCGGGCCAGGGGAAGACAACCCTTGTATCCAGGTTCGTTTCCAGAGAGGAACTGAGATGCTACTGGGTGAAGGTCAACCGATGGCTGACGCCGATGAAGCTCGGATCCGACCTGGGTTCAAGACTTCGGGAACTGGGTTTCAAGGCGCCGATGGACCTGGGGACCACGGACTCTCCGATGGATCTCCATGAGGAGGTGGACCTGCTCGTGGACGGGCTGGCAGATACCGGGCTCGTCCTTGTCCTGGATGATTCCCATCTTGTCTCGGATGAGCTGGCATCGATGATCCGTCTCATCCGGGAGCGCTCCATCGCAAAGAGGGCCCCCACCAGATTGGTACTGGCCTCTAGGGAAAGGCCCCGCATATATGGAAGGACAGAAGCGCAGATAAGGTCCGATATACTTGAAGTTCAACTTGAAGGGCTTGACAGGGATTCGGTCTCCTCCTTCCTTCTTTCGAAGGGCATCCCCAAGGCTTTCCACGAAGATTACTACACAAGGACGATGGGACACCCGATGTCCATCGCCCTCCTATCGATGAAACCCGAATCAGGTGTCGAGGAGATCGGGAACGCCCTTGAAAGGATGATCGAGGATGAGGTCCTCTCTAAGCTCGGTCCCGAGGAGATGTCGGTACTGGAACTGGTTTCGATAATGGAAGTTCCGGTCGAAAAGGACATCCTGTTCACGCTGGACGGCGTAACCCGGGATACCGTTATCGGTCTGATCAACAAGCTCCTCCTCAGAGAATACGATAACGGCACCGTGGACCTTCACGATCTGGTAACGGATTCCGTGAAACCCGGGATCTCAGCGGAGAATCTCATGGAATATAGAAGGAAAGCCTATGATCACTTCTCCAAGAGGGGAAGGGACATCGATCTCATCCAGACCCTTCACTTCGCCCTTGAGCTCAAGTTGATGGACGAGGTCATTGACCTGATCTCCGACCATGGCGAGTACCTCCTTGGAAAAGGTTATCCTCAGCTTGTGGAGACCGTCGACCTGATGTCCAGGCAGGTCCGCGATCCTGCGGCAAGGGTCCGGCTGCTGCTGTTGAGATCGGATTCGGAAAGGATCAGGGGCAATTTGCACAACGCCCGCAAGCTCCTGGATGAGGCTTCGGAGATCGCCCTTTCCGTGCGAGCGATGAAGGGGACGGAATCCAGACCTTACCTGCTTTCAAAGGTACTGCGGAGGTCTGCCGAGCTCAAGGGTATCGAGGGGACCGGGAAGGAGGTTCTGGAACTCTACTTAAAGAGCCTATCGCTCGTGGAAAGCTCCGGCGAGTTGGAGGAGATGGCCAGGGTCTATACGGGAACGGGCATGGCATACCTTGGTATGAGGGAATTCGACCGGTCCATATCACATTTGAAAAAAGCCCTGGTACTTTACAAGGATATGGGAAACGATCGGGGGATAGCCGAAGTCCGTACCGACCTCGGGATAGTCTACTATAGAAAGTTGGAGCTTGCCAACTCCTTGAGGGAGCTGCTGCAGGCTGCAAAGGTTTCCAGAGAGGGCGGTTTCGAAAGATCGCGGCACCTTGCATATTACTGGACCGGCAGACTTTACATGACGGTCATGCAGCCGGATGAAGCACTACCATATTTCCGGTCGTCCCTGCTTGGATTCGGTCAGGCCGGGGATATCATGAACACCTACAGGTCCCTCCTGGGCCTGGTATCGGCGGCCTTGAAATCCGGAGAGAACAGGAAGGCCGAGAGGGCGATAATGCGTATGAGAAGGGAATTCAGGGGCGGTCTTAGGTCGATACTGCCATGGGTAAGGATAGATATTTCCTCCGAGGTAAGGTCCCTTGAGGTCCACTCGGAGGTCATGAGCGCGGCGCTGAAGGACAGAAAGGACCTTATGGGTCACTTCATCGGGGCTCACCTTGATCACCTGAGGTCGGAGTTCGAGGGCACCAGTATATTGGATGCCGTATCCTCGTTCTCCTGGGCCCTTTCAAAACATTTCAAGGGTCCCAACATGGATTATATCGATCTCCTTGAAAAGGAAGCAATAAGGATCGATGACACCATGTCGATCATATCCGCCATGTATGCCAGGTCGACCTCGACCGAGATCGAGATGAAGCAAGCAAAGATGATCCTCAGAAAGGCGCTGTCCCTTTGTGCAAAGGACGATCGGGATGAATGCAGGAAGAAGATCGTGAATTATCTTTCCATGAGAGTGATAGGATAAGAAAAAACGATATATACCCAAGACCTGCTCTTTGAT
>JBLIRH010000015.1:0-46143 GCA_049472215.1 Thermoplasmatota archaeon
AAGCCCAGCACCCAGAACATGATGATCGCGCCGATGAACTGACCCCAGGGCGAGATCGTGGCGAAGCCTTCGTAGGGCGAGGATGGATGCCCCCACAAGACGAAGCCGGCGATCACCAATCCCCAGAAGCCGGCATAGCCGTGGACCGCCACGGCGCCGACCGCATCGTCCACCTTCTTGGCCTCATCCCCGTGGTATTTCACCGAGCCCTCGTTCTCCGCTCCTTCTGGCTCCTCATCCAGCTGCTTGTAGTAGACATGTGCGACCATGTTCTCCTTGGACATGAGCAGCATGTTCAGGCCGTGGAGGGTCTTGAGGCCTTCAAGCTGGCCCAGCAGCGCCAGGGTTCCCTCGACCTTCAGGAGCATTTCGGCCTTTGTCGTCTCGTTCAGCATCAGATGGATGTCAACGGCGGGTTTCTTGCCGTCAGCTACCATGAGAAGCTGCTGTGTGTAGGCGGCCTTGCCGACATTGTAGACGACCTCCATGTCATAAAGCGACATCTCGACATCAAGGACCAGGGCAGGTTCCTTGGACCAGGCCCATCCCATCACAGCGCTTCCAAGAGCCATTCCTTCCTTGGTCTCATCGGTCGCCGGGAAGGATATCTCCGCCATGAACGGTATCGACATGTTCTCGAGCATGAGGTCCACAATGACGTCAAGGACCATGCCGGAATACTTGTCCACGAGGAAATTGTAATCCATGGTAACGTTCAGGTTCACTCCCGGCATTCCAATCAGGGCACCGTCGGCCACTGTCGTTCCGGTCCAGTTGTAGGCGACCGTTCCCGTTGTCTCTGTCCCTCTTATTGCTGGTGCGACCATGGTATATGGACCAAGTGTCTGCGCCATCGGATACGCCGCTTCCGCGGGTTCCGGCGGGAACAGGAAATAGAGACCCATTCCGGTCCCGTTGGGATAGAGCATCTCATGGGAGGTCGTGTTGATCAGTATTATGGACTCGTCCGGCGGGAGGAAGTCCGTCCCGTTGTCATATTTCGTGGTCTCGCTGATGGTCAGCTGGGTGGTTCCGGGACCCGCCTCGGCGCCGACCATGGTCTGGACAACTGTTATGTTCTGGGACATGAACTCTCCCTTTATCGCCATCGTCGAGTTCATGTTGTCCCACAGATACTCATAGGTCGGAGGAACGATCCTTATCTCCATCATCCTCTGGACATCGAGTATCGTTCCCGTATCGATATCGACCGTGTAGGAGGTACTGCCGGTATAAAGACCGGTGGCTCCCGGTATTCCCGGGTCCTGACCGCTCAAGGCCATGACGAGTTGGGCATAGGTCAGCGGCTGATCGCTAAGCTCCATTGTGTAGACCGCCGCGGCAATACCATCGAAGTCCGTTTCTGCTTCAAAAACTGCAGGCAGGACGATCCCGAGGTCGGAGTTGTACATCGGGAACATCTCGGGAAGTTCGCCGGTCTCGTTCAATATTCCCACGGGGAAGGTGAACAACGCCCCGGTCCTGTCCACGGTCGACCAGTTCGCGACCTCGACATATTCCATGGTAACCGCGTCCACACCGAACTTCGAGACCATCGGCGGCCCCATTGGTGTCCCCTCGTAATATTTGGTGATGGTCTCCTCGATCTTCGCGACGGAGAACGTCATGTCGGTGTATCCGGTGCAGTTGATCATCTGCTCGATCACGATATCCGTAGGGGCAGACGTTCCCGGCATGATCGGATTTGACTGGGTGACCGTGGCGTTCATGTGGACGGTCTTGTTTATCATCGAGGTGTCCGTCGGAAGCCTTCTTGCGGGCTGCGGCCTCCAATTGATGACGTGCTTGTCCACATCAAGAACGATGCCGGTCGTCACCTCCACCCAGTAGGTCATCTCCATTGATGAAACGCCCCCGGCCAGGTAAGTTTCGTTCTCGACATCGATCAAGTATTCGTAGGCATTGAGGTCTCCGAAGGACTTGTTTCCCACGTATTCGGCGGTCAGGACCTTTCCGAAGCCGTCATCCCAGATCATGTAGTCCTTCATCTCGACGCCGGTGGGCGGGAAGAGATAGGAGCCGGTCCTTCCCATGCCGGCATGGCTTCCATCGGTAGCATTGAACATCACCTGAACTGCAGAACTGAGAAGGTCTATCGCGGTCGTCCCATCCGGGGCGTATACCGTTACCTCGTCGTCTGCAGTGTAGATATATCCATCCGACTCGGTTACTTCCAGCGTCCTCACGGCTGTGATCCCGTTCATCGTGTTGAACATGCCGGTCTCCTGGTCGAAGAGCATCAGCGTTCCGTCGAAACCGGAAGTGGACATCAGGTCAGAGGGATAGATGATCTCGGGTATATCCGGCAGGGTTGGCAGGTAGAGATACTGCCTCAGCTCCTTTGCATAATCGATTATACTGCCGGTCGTTGGATGTGCCCAGGCCTTCTCCCAGCCCTTCAGATACATCTTCGTATCATTGGCAAAGGGGCCAAGCATATCCGCCAGGGATGATGGTAGAGGGACCTCCCATCCTTTGTCCTCGGGATCGTCAAGGTCGCCCACGGTTCCCTTGAAAACGTAGCATTCCACCCCGCCCCTGTCTTCCTTTCCGAGATACTCGGCCGTCGTCCAGTGGAGTATATCTGAGCTCCATATCTCGTAGTCCTCATCCTCGGTGGGTATCGGGAACACATAGTTCACGCCATCGGATTCGGCGATATCCCTTGTATAACCCTCTTTGGAACCTCCCACGATGTCCACCTTGTAAAGAGTGAGCTTCTTCGGGTGGACCTCGTAGTTCGTATCGCTGTAAAGGTCAGGAAGGTCCTCATCCGTCTCGTTATCCGTTGCGGAAATGGCGGATTTAAGGATGATATGTCCGTCATCCGCTTTTCCCTCATATGTAACATGACGGTCGGCCGTGAATGTGAACTCGTCCGTCTCACCAGTGGCCGTGTTCAGCTTCTTCATCCAGCCGCCATAGTAAAAGTGCTTGTCCAGGTCATCGGGGACCTCGGCATCGTCCAGCATCCCGGGGACAAAGGAGAACATGAGGAAGCCTCCTACTCCACCAAGTACCAGACCGATCACTATGGCTAAAATACCAACTATCTTCATCGCATTTCCCATGAACAACACCTCGTTCAATCTTCACCAGGAATTGATATTCCCGGGAACCCGAAACGATATAGTTGATTTATACTATATAAAATAGATATAGAATCGGATGGCCCGAGACACAGAGCTACCTTCGAAATACCTTGATGCTGTAGATAGGTGGGAGAGTGTTGGATCAAAGCTCGTTGACAGCTATCTTTGGGTCGAGAAGGTTTATTTAGGGTCTGGATAATCACTGGGAGATGTGTCCTTTCGTCTATCTTCTACCCGAGAGGATTTTCATTATCCCCTTCATCCGGCGCTATATAATCAAGGCAGAGATCGGAAGGGAGAACATCACCAGGGATAGGCCTTACATCTTCGCTGTGAACCATAACTCCCACCTGGACGAGTTCGTGACCATGCCGTCCGTAATGCTTTCGACAAGGAGGAAAACTCATTTCTTTGCCGATAGGAAGCACTGGTTTCAGGGAAAGCTCTACTTCAGATTGCTTGCCTATCGTTTCGCTGCCATACCCGTGGACAGAGGAAAGGACGGAAGCGATGAATCCCTGAGAAGGGGCGTGGAATACATAAAGAAAGGTCACAATGTGATAATCTATCCGGAAGGGACCAGGGGGGACTGCTTCGAACTGCAAAGGGGGAAAGTCGGGGTCGCCAAACTTGCCCTCTGGTCAGGTGCAACGGTAATACCCGTAGGCGTATGGGGAACCCATATGCTCATGCCCAAGGGCAAGCACAAACCATCCATCAAGAAGATCGTGACCGTGAAGTTCGGAAGACCTTTGACCTTCGAGGAGTTCAAGGGAAAGGCGGAGGATAAGGAGGTCTTGAGGGAGATCACTGATCGGATAATGCATTCTATAGGTGAGCTGATCGGCGAGAAGTACTGTCACTGATCTCATTCGATCTGTCCGGAGAGCCCGCACGAGGGGCACTTGAACTTGGTCAAGCCCTTTACCGTTATCTGAAAGGACCTGCCGCATCGAGGACAGTCAAGATCTAGATCTCTGCCCTTTTTCATCTTTTTCTTCTTCACGACCTTTTCTGACCTGGATGGTGCCGGTGGGACGAGTATCGGAGCAGAGCGGGGTTTTTCCTTCAGCTCCTCTTCCTCGTCCTCATCCTCTTGCTCCTCCTCTTCCTCCTCCTCGTCCTCAAGCTCCTCCGGTTCTTCTTCTTCCTCCCCATCCCAGTCTTCGGATCCTTCCGATGCCTCCGCAGGAGCTGAACCGATGATCGGCTCTAGGGTCTTTGCATGATCCTCCTCTTCGGGTTCCAGATCTTCGAGCTCCTCCTCAAGGTCCTCGAGCTCTTCCTCCTCATCCCAATCCTCATCAACACCCTCGGACAGGGTTTCCAGATCCTCGTCCTCATCATCATCCAGGTAAGGGATATCGACCTTTCTTTCATGGGTCCTTCTGACATCTTCATTCTCGTCCGGATCCCTTACCGGCCCCTTTCTTTCCCTTCCCCGGGGAGCCTCGTCGATGAGATGCATGGTTCTCCTGGACCTTCGTTTTTCCTTCATCGTCCTCTGGGTAGGGACAATGTACTTTTCCGCCCCCATATGGGTAAGCATCTCTATGGCGGTCTTGTCCTCGCTGTCGAGAAGGAGGGCTTTCTGGAACGAGTAGATGGAACCGTCCCTGTCCCCGATCATCCTGAGCGCCACACCCCGATTTGTCCATGCCGGGGCATGGTTTTCGTCCGAAGTAAGAGCCTTGTCGAAGAAGCCCAGGGCTTTCCTGTAATCCTCCTCGATTATCGAGACAAGTATCCCCTTGAGCGTCAGGATCTCCGGATCTTCCGGGGCCAGATCGATAGCCTCGTTTATCTGGGTCATCGCTCCACGGTGATCCTTCATCTTGTAAAGTATCTCGGCATGAAGCAGGTGGGCCGAGGAATTTCCTGATGAAAGTCTGCAGGCCCTGTCCACGGCCCTCCTGGCCATGTCCATCTTCCCTAACTCTTGCAGGACCCTTGCCTTCGCAAGCCATATTGAAGGGTCCGAAAGATGAAGCACCAATGCCATGTTGAACTTCTTGAGGGCCTCCTCGGGTTCCCCTATGCCGTCCAGGACCATTCCTTCAAAATACAGCAGCCTTGTCCTCGGGAGCTTGGACCGGAGGCCTCCGAGGATCCTCTGGGCTTCCTCCATATCCCCTCTTTCCATCGCCCTGAGGAATTGATCTTCGTTCATTCAGACCCCTTTCCCGTTCATGGTATCTCCAAGATATTTCTCCTTCTCCTTTGTGAAGACGTACCTGGTGGGTATCCGCTCCCTGGAACCGGTCCAGTAACTGCAAACTGTACATGCTTTCCCGGTTGATACGGTCCACCCGTAAAGGGTGGAGTTCTTTATCTCCTGCATCCCCGTCCCGCAAACAGGGCATTTCACCCTTTTGGACCGCCGGGGGCCTTCCCTGCAGTGGATTATCAGATCGACCCCATCCAGTTTCGCAGTTATTCTTCTGAGCCTCCTTGGTGAAAGCTTGAACCTTTCAACACCCATATCCTTCAATTTGACGAGCACCAGCCTGTGGAATAGGGTTTGAGATCGGATCGTCATTGCTTCATTGAGGATGGAATTCACGGCTTCGGCCACTATCTCCTCCTTGGGTATCTTGTAACCGTTATTGCTGGGCCCGGGGGAAGCCATGCTCAATAATACTGGTGGAATTAGAAATAATCATCGCTAAAGCTTGGACAGAAAGAAAGATTGGACGGGGAAAAGGGGATTGCAAACCCCGCCCTTCGGTTAGGGATGCATGCGGGGGGGCCCTAGCGGGCCCTTCCTCATACAGTTTGAAACTATCAAAAATGAGTTTATATAGAGAAGGAACGGAGGTGTCCGAAAGTATCAGACCTTGTTTGCCAGGACGTGCCTGTAGCGGGTGATATAACCTGCAACCTTGTTGCGGAGGGAGATGGAGGAGATCACCGCTAGCTTGTCTACGGATTCCTTGTTGTGCTGGAAATCGTCGTTGAAATAGTCGGGATACTTCCTGAGGATCTCGATCGCGGTCCTCTTTATGAAGGTCGGCCTGATATTTCCCATGTTTCCACCTGCGGGATGAGGCCGATTGAGGTCCTCATATATATAGCTTGGCTATTTGAGAACGGGTATAACGTCACATCTCGTCCGTTTCCTCATCAAAGTCCAGCGGGTCATACTCGTACCCGCATGAAGGACATTCCTCGATGGTCCTTAAGATGGTCCTTCCGCATTCCGGACAGTTCCAGGATTCCTCGGCAAGCTTGCTGACCTCGTCCTGTTCCTCGTGCCCCTTTTTCGAGAGGACAAGGAAAGCTACCACGGCGATGATGAGTATGGCCATCACAGCAACCAGAGCTAGGATCCACCAGGGAGCGGGCGGATTGGAGTCCTCGTCCTCGATCACCGTTACGATAACGGTCTGATAGACCTCTTCCTTTCCATCGGACACTTTCAGGGTCACGTTGTATACACCCGGCTCGTAGAACTCGTAGCTGACTATCTTGCCTACCCGGTCCCTGTCGAAGACGGCACCGTCGTAATCGAAATCCCACTCGTACGTCAGTTCATCGTTGTCGGCATCGGTGGTTCCCTCGCCGGAGAACTGCACCTTTTCCCTGACCTTCTTAAGACCTGGCAGCCATGTGATGACCGGGTCTGGGGGATTGTTCTCGATCTCGATATTGAAGTAACGGGACCTCGGTATGAAATAACCGTCGTCGACCTCGAAATAATAGGAATGGCGGCCGGCTGGGAGAGTGACCCCTTCAGTACGGAAGTACGTGAACTTCGTTGTGCTTCCGAGGACCCCTTCAACTGTCAGCATATGTTCGGTCTGGTTGTCTATCACCAATCTGAAGGTGACGGGAATATCGCCGTCCAGGTCCCTGTATTCGACCCTGAAGGTGAACTTCGATGAATCTTCCGGTCTGAACACATGGAGTTCAGGGATGTGTCTGAATTCCGGGACGGAGTTTTCCAGGATCCCTATCGCATAAAGGCCGTCCGGCAGGTCGGTGAAGTTCCCCCACACGATGCTATCGTCGAGATCGACACCGGAGCGTGGAGCCTGCACCCATCTATCAAGACCCGTATTGAAATGGTAGAGCCTCAACCTCTCCTGGTGCATGGAAATGGGGAACTCCCTTCCAAAATAACCGAGTGATACGTTCGCCCACTCGAACCTGTAATCCGCGAACTTGGGAAGTGGTGTGAAATCTATGCTGGCGACAACCACAGATCCCGGAACTTCCGGAGCATCATCGGGGATCGTTGAATTGATTATGTAGGCTCCGGAGGGTTCGGATATCCCGAATGACATGTGGACGTAGATATCGTTGAGGAAATCCTTGTGGTCGGGATAGGTGATCCTCTTGAGGAGGGTGATGTTAATGCTGTCCTCTCCCACTGCTTTCATGTCGTCGAATACCCGAAGTATCAGTTTCACCCTTCCTATCCCTTCTAGACTTGCCTCTACCACGGGTTCTTCTCCAATGTAAACAGGGTCCTCGACACCTTCGATGTACCATGCAAATGAGAGCGGGTCCTGCTCGGGATCGTACGAGTTTGAAGCATCCAGCGTTACCTTTTCCTCCGGGAATAGAAGGATCCCATCCTCGGGAGATGTGATGATGGCAACCGGTGGATTGTTGTCAGCACCGATGGCTTTTACAATCCCGTCCCTTGTTGTGATGAACATGTTGTCCCCCATTATTGCCGGCTCCCCTCGGGGTTCCGATGAAAGCTGATGGGTCCAGGTAAGGGAGTATGATTCCGGTTCGTCCGGAGAGAACGCACTGATCGTCCATTGCGACCCCCCGGTTGTCAAGTAGAACGAATCCCCCGCCGACACAACCCTTCCGAAGGGAGACCCCTGCAGGGTGAAGCTTGAGGTCCTTGATCCGTTCCCCAGGAGAAGCAGGTTCATCGTACCTGCCGTCAATACCGCGACCATCCCGCCGTCCGGAGATGGCGTCGGCGGAGAAAAAATGAGAGAACCCATCGAGGTCTTCCAAACAAGATCGTACCCCGTGGCATTATCTTTGACGCCAAGGTCCTCGTCCGCAGTGTCGACCTTTCCGTCGTTGTTATCATCCGGATAGGCATCTAAGAGGGCGATCGTGTCATTGAAGGCGGCCATTAAAAGGCCATCCCAGTAGGAGAGGGACCTTGGGGTTTCCCCCATGAGGACCGATGAAAGGTCGTACTCATCAATCACCAGGCCTGTGTGGGGATCGATCGTTACAAGGTCCGAACCCTTGAAGGTGAATATCGTCTGCAGGTCAGCGGCATACGGACCGTGTGATATCGCCGAAGGTTCGTTCCATACAAGTTCGCCGTTATCATCATCGAATGCCGCAAGGGATCTGTCGCCAAGAGGTACTATTACATTGCCGCCGCAGACGAAAATGGATTGGGCCGGACTTGCCGGGAGTACTGACCTCCAGATCACATCCCCTGCACCTGCTCCCGTATCCATCTCCATATCGTAGGGACCGTCGTTCCTCCCGTCGAGGAAGCCAACCCAGTCGAATGCCCATAGTGCTCCATCATCCCCTATCACGAAGATCTTGTTCGACCCGCCAAGGGACATTGCCCTATCGATGAGCAGTGCGGGCCTACCGATGAGATCGACCGAAGAGTTCCTGTAGTTCCATAATATCTCAGGCACTCCTGGTGTCGCCTGATTCGAGCTCATGCAGAACATCGAGCCGTCCGGGCCTGTCATGTAGATATTTCCGCCTCCGGCGGAAACCGATCCATTCCCCTGCATACCCTGGTACCAGACGTTCTCGGCCGGGCCCTGCCAGCTGCCTTCGAGAGCTGCAGTCCAGTAGGTCCGATTGCTGTCCAACCGGTAACCGGTGCTTGCTGCCTTTCCCGGTCCTCCCCCGGATGATAGCCATCCTTCCCTCAGCATCTGGTTGTAAAAGAGGTCCACGGTTCCGAAGTTGTTGGATTTATCCACGTCCTCCGGGGTTGTTGCTATTATGAAAGCAACGATCATATCATAACCCGTGGCCACGGTCCAATCGATGGAGACGGAGCGTGTGGCGAAGGCATCGATGGGTATGTCCACGAGATCGCCGATCAGGTACTGGTTCTGGAAATCGAAGGACGATGCCTTGAACTGGATATCTATCCTGACGTCAACGGTCGCATTGTTCTCGATTATGGCTTCCACCATGACCAATTCACCGACGAAGGGGGACTGGTCGGACAGGTCGACGCTCACAACCCTGGGGTCCGGGGAGCCGAAAGCGAACAGCTTTCCACTGCCTCCCTGACTGTCCGGTCTGCATACGAAGATCCTTCCGTCGGCGACCGCAGAGGAGGACCATATTGCAGCCCTTGTATTGTAATACCAAATGACCCTGTCCTCATCTGCTATGTTCTCGTTCTCAGTGGATATGCAGAACAATGAGGTGTTCCCCGATCCGGCTGCGAACACCAATGCCCCGTCAAGGACCACCGGTGAGGACTTCAGCATCTGACCGGTCGTATTGAACCTCCATTTCTGGGTCCCTGTCGCGGGGTCCAATGCATGGATGGACCCTCCCTTGTTCAGATTGTAGGGGCCCCAGACGCGCTGGGCGGCGACGTAAAGGGTACCGTCGAGGTAGCTTGCCGATGCCTGTATGCTTGGTGGCTCACCCGCGCCCAATCTCCTCTTCCATACCAGGGACCCGTCCGAGGAATCGAGTGCAAAGAAATCCCCGACATCGTTCCCGAAGTATACTCTCCCCTCGGCCAGCATGGGACTTGCCAGGATGGAGGAGGTGGTATTGTACATCCAGATGATATCGGGATATTCTAAAGAATCATTGACCTCGGATGTATATGGGCCATCATTCCCATCGATGAAACCGTCCGCATCGAAACAGAACATGTTGTAACGGCCATCACCTATGTACACCCTGCCGGAATCATAGGCTGCCGTGCCGGAGATACCGTAGATGTTGAGTGTATCCCCCATGTTATAGGACCAGGCGATCTGCTGGGATGCCATATGGATCCCGTAGAACCTGGCGTTCTGGAGGTTACGGCCAAGGGTCCCGATGAAGAGCATCCCGTCGGCTATTGTCACGGAGGCGAAGATGGCCGAGGTGTTCACGTTGACATCGAATACCTTGTTCTTTGAGGCTATATCGAAACCGTAGATGTGTCCGTCGTCCGCACCGAAATAGATGTTGCCGGAATCTATCACTGCAGGGGTAGAAATATGCTTGTTGGTCGGTCTTATCTGCCATACCTGCTCTCCGGTGTCTATATCGAATCCGCGCATCCAGCTATCTCCGGACCCGACGTATACGACTCCGTCATGGACGACCGGGGCGTTCGTCTGCTTCAAAGACGGTATCGAGACCGTCCACAAAGGTTTCGTACCGGCTTTTAAAGGAATTGGGGAGGGAGAATATCCCGTTCTCATCAGGTCGCCCTTGTACATTGACCACGAATCCTCGCTCGCCGACCTGACGGCAGCCCGAACAGTTGTGTTCAGTGTTCCTTCATCGGAGGCTGAGCTCAATAAAGGGACCGACGACACAAGGAGCAGCGAGATGATCGCGAGAGAGAAAAGATTCACCCTGGACGGGAAAGACATGATATTATCTCCTGGACTTGATGTCGAGCCAACAAAATGGGATTTATATAAATATTGTGTAAAGCGTGAATCACATGCACTGGGAGTGTTCTATCCGGGTTAAAAGTGGAACGTGTCCCCCATGGAAGGAGTGTGGACCTTGGCGAACGAACCGATATCCTTTGCAAGCTCATCCCTGTTATCACCATGCACCAGTATGACCTCGTCCGCTCCGGAGCCTTCCGCAAATGAGACGAGTTCATCATGGCCCGCATGGGCGGAGAAATCGAAGTGGCAGACCTCGCAATTTACCTTTTCCACCTCCCCGGCGATCTCGATCGAACCCGTATCCATCAGCATCCTTCCATTGGTGTCCTCGACTTGATACCCCGTTAGAAGGATGGCGGTTTTTTTGTCATCCTTTCGCCTCCTGATATATTCCAGCACGGGACCGCCGTCGAGCATCCCGGATGTTGTGACCACTATCGGGGCCTCTGCAGCCTTATCGCGCTGGTAAGGCGTTCGAACGAAACTGAACTGGTCGAGGGCTTTCTTCAACGAACCGGTGCTCCGGAGGAACTCGCCGTGCCTGAGATAGATCTGCGATACACGCCTCCCCATTCCGTCAAGCCACTTGTCCTCATCGATCCGATCGAGGACCTGGACGATCTCCTGGGTCCTCCCCACGGCAAAGGCCGGAACGATCACCTTGCCCCCTCTGTCGAGGACCTCCTCGACCTTGGCGATGAACTCTTTTTCGACCCGTTTCCTGGGAGGATGCTCCCTGCCTGCATAGGTCGACTCCATAACGAGCGTATCGCACTTGGGCGGAGAGATGCCTTCGAGAAGCCTCGTATCCACGGTATTGATGTCACCGGTGAAGACGACCTCCTTTCCTCCGTCATCTATCTTGTACATCGTCGATCCGGGGATGTGCCCGGCGGACATCGTCCTGATGGTGAAGGGGCCTACGAAAGGTCTGTCCCCGTACCTGAGGATCGTGGATTCCTCGGTGAACCTTCTGACGTCGCTTATATCATAGGGTATGGGAAAGTTCTCCAGCCTCGCTATCTTGATGCTGTCCTGGAGCAGGACCACAGCAACTTCCAGGGTCACCTCGGTCCCCCATATGGTGGATCCGTATTCGCCGCACAACCATGGAGACATTCCTATGTGGTCGAGATGGGAGTGGGTCAAGAAGAGTGCGTCGGTGTGAGGGACCTTCATTGGATATTTTGGAGGTTTCGCAGGGGTGAGGCCGTAATCGAATAGCAGCCTTGTGTCTCCCGATTCCGCCATCATACCCAGACTGCCAACATGGTCCACTCCACCGGCGAAACTTATCTTCATCCTGTCACCGATACGAAGCTATGTTGGCCAACTAGTAATAATTTGTCATGGGGTGTTGCTTATAGGTAAGTTTTATAAACAAAATGAATATAGGGTTGCTCCACTGCGGCAGGCGGTAAGAATGATAATCCCAGTAAGATGTTTTACGTGCGGCAAGGTGATCGGACACCTTTACGAGGAATACGCACGGAGGACCGAAGCGGGTGAATCCGCTCAGAAGGTCCTTGACGATCTCGGTCTGGAGCGATACTGCTGCAGGAGAATGCTTCTGACCCATGTTGAGCTCATTGACGAGGTCATACCTTTTACCTAAGCATTTTTAAAAAATCGGGGCCGTAGGGTAGCTTGGACCATCCTGCTGTTCCTTTCCCCGAAAGAAACAGAATCAAGGTTTTTTTTCCCCACCCTCCCGAATTTATCAGTATCGTAAAGACCAACATGGCCCCATGCCTTTCCTTATGGGAAGTTTTATAGAGTTCATGCTATTCACCCTATAAAACTCGGCATGGGGCCGTAGGGTAGCTTGATACCATCCTGCTGTTCCTTTCCCCGAAAGGAACAGAACATAGGATCACGAAACCCCCCATACCCCGATCCCTTCGGGTCGTATGGAACAAGCATCCCGAAGGTCCAACGAGGTATACTTGCCTCGTTTCACTCGCCAAACATACATGGGGCCGTAGGGTAGCTTGGACCATCCTGGTGCCTTGGGGTGGCATCGACTCGAATTCAAATTTCGACGGCCCCACCAATCATACTTGAAAAGTATTCTAAACCACTTCCCGCATTGGAGGTCGATGCGGACCGAGTCCTACATACCTGTGAGGGGTATCGAGGAAAAGGCAGAGGAGTGGATCTCCAATTTGGACAGGAAGAGAAGATGGCCGATCGATATGGGTAGAACGGCGCTGCTCATTCTCGACATGCAGAGGTTCTTCACCGATCCTGAAAGCCATGCTTTCATCCCGGCATCGAGGGAGATCATCCCGGTCATTTCAAACATCGTTGAATCGTTCAAGGGACCGATCTTTCTTACTAGGCATGTTCAACCGGATGATGAGAGCAATCTGATGACCATCTGGTGGAAGGACCGGATAATCGGGGGGCCCTCGGAACTCGATCCCTCCATCTCCGGGATCGACGGGGGGGTCATCTTCAAGGAGCATTACTCAGCATTTAAAGAAACCAATTTGAAGGAAAGACTGGAAGAGCTCGGTGTGAGGTCCCTGATAATAACTGGAGTCATGACAGACCTCTGCTGCGAAACGACCGCAAGGGATGCGTTCATGGAAGGATTCAGGGTCTATTTCATTGCTGACGGCACCGCAGCTGCGACCGAGGAAAGACATCTGGCCTCGCTGAGAGCAGTATCCACAGGGTTTGGAGAGGTGATATCATCAAAGGAGCTAGGGTCGCTGTTGTAGGAGCCGGACCGGCAGGCATATCTGCAGCTATCCAGCTGAAAAAGGAGGGCATCCCCTTCGAATTCTATGAAAGGAATGAGGTGGGGGGGCTTCTCAAATATGCGTACAGGGTCGACAATCTGATCGGACATGTGGGTAGGAGCGGCCCTGATATCTGCAGTGATCTCCGCGAACATCTGAAAGTCATGGGGGTCGAGGTGGTCAGGAAGGATATCTCTAAGGTGAAAAGCACTCCTGACGGTTTTATCATCGATGGAGAGGAGTTCACCTATCTGGTCCTTGCGACAGGTTCGAACCCAAAGACACTGGACATACCGGGAGCCTTTTATCACCTGGAGCCCGAGCATCTGGAAAAGGGAAAGCATTTACTGATCGTGGGAGGCGGGGACCTGGCTTTCGACAATGCACTCCGGGCAGCTGCGTCAGGAATGTCGGTGACTATCCTGATACGGGATCGACCAACGGCGAACGAGACCCTGTTGAAAGAGGCAAGGTCAACTGGTGTGAAGGAGATGGTCGGGGATCCTTCGGATATCGTTCCTCAGGAAGGTTCCTACCTTTTGGAAAACAAGTTGTATGACACGGTTGCGATCTTCATCGGCAGAACCCCCAACAGAGCCCTTATCGATCATATAGGGGACCTGGATATCGAGCTCCCCCATTTCTCAACCTCCATAAAAGGATTATACATTGTAGGCGATGCCGCCCTCGGAACCCTCAGTCAAACTGCCCTTGCATCGGGGTCAGGGATCGCAGCGGCGATGCATATAGCAAGAACGGTGAGAGATCGATGAAGGTTGTCCTCGAAAAGGGTCTTGACGAACTTGCCACGGTATATGCGGCAGTGTACCGGGACGATGACAGGTACATGCTGGAGTTCGTCGACTCGCTCTCGGGTTCGGACAGCATAGAAGAGAAATGGGTGGTCGTGGTCTCATCGCAGTTCGGATGCCCGGTAGGCTGCATGATGTGCGATACGAAGGACTATTACATGGGGAACCCGACAACACAGGAGCTGCTCTCACAGGTGGACTTCCTTGTTAAGAAGAGGTTCCCTGACGGAAGGATACCAACATCCAAGTTCAAGGTCCAGTTCGCAAGAATGGGAGAGCCCGCCCTTAATCCCAACGTGATAGAGGCCATTCGTGCGATCCCTGAAAGATACGATTCCCCGGGGTACATGCCCTGTATCTCCACCATCGCTCCAGCGGGTTCGGACGACTTCTTCTCCAAGCTAATAAACCTCAACCACGATCTGTTCCGGGGGAGGTTTCAGCTCCAGTTCTCCATACATTCCACGAACGAGAGACAGAGGTCAGAGATCATGCCTGTGGCAAAATGGGGCCTGACCAAGATCGCAATGTACGGCGAAGAGTTCTTCACGGGGGGGCGGAAGGTCTCCCTGAATTTCGCACTGGCCCCGGATAACGAGTTCGATCCGGATGTGATCTCAGAACTCTTCGATCCCGATGTCTTCATGCTCAAGCTCACTCCGGTCAACCCCACCGATCAGGCCAGACTTCACAATATCGTGAGGGAGGACCTCAAGGAGGAAGAGGTGCCGCAGATGGGGATCTTGAGGGACAGGGGCTTTTATGTGGTCCTGAGCATCGGCGACCTGAGGGAGAACCACATCGGTTCCAACTGCGGTCAGCTCGCGGCCCTCTGGAAGAACGACCATCCTTCGAGTTTTCCCCAAGATCGTTAGTGGGGGTCCGATTATGCTTAAATCGGTGTAAGATGTTTATCCATCGATGGGGAATCAGAACTTCTGTCCACTGTGCTCCTATTATCTGCGGGATCCCAACGTCGAGAGGTGCCCCAAATGCAAGACCGTCCTCGAGGATGAATGGGAGAGGAGGGAGAGGTACGAAGCGCGGTTGAAGCGTAAGACCGAGATAGTTGAGGGCCCCTTTCATCCGGTCACTGGTTTGAAATGTCCCATCTGCAGAGAGGATGTCGAGATCCAGCCCGTGAAGGTCGAGGAGTTCGTCGTGAATGGAGAGAAGATAGGAAATGGTCCCATGGGGCCCATGTATGCCCCGAACCGCTGCGTGGTGGCCTTCCAGTCATGGAGGTGCAGAAAGGACCACAAGCTCTTCTCCTCATACGATCACGAGTATCGGGAGCTCTGCCCGCACTGCCTTACGCATAACAACAGGTACGGCACACTTGTGAGGTCATGCTCTACATGCAAGACGATGGTCCCGATCACGTACTACAAGCAGGAAGACCCCGTGAAACTGATGGAAAAGAGGGGGTGGACCTATGCCCCCGACCTCGAGAAATGAAAGAGGGCATCCTTCTGACCAGGCATCGAATTGGTCAGGTTCGAATGGATAAAAACAAAAGGGTGAAGTCCATATGGAACCATCCCTTCCCCGGAGAGATAAGTGTGTCAGGTCCAAACCCAGGTATATCGGGTAAGATAAGAGATAGAGTCTTTGGTGGTTCCGGATGGAACGTTCTCCTCGGAATACTTGCAGTTGCCATTCTGGTAGGCTCGTTCTCGGCCCTCGCGATAACCACGATGAACAAGCGAGACATCGACAGCTTCACATTGAACGGGAAGACCTACGAATGGGAAACGCTGCAGGATGATTTCGAGACCATCGAGGTCCAGGGATACGAGGGAGTCCCTCTGGTCACGATATTGGATGATGCCGGGATCGCCGACCCTGAGGAGCATGATTACAAGATCGTAGGGGCCGACGGTTACTTCAAGACGGTCACCTGGAGGGATATGAGGTCCGGCATCCTTACCAACGATGACGGCGACCGGAAGGTGGTTTTCGAAACCAAGGCCAAAGCTTACTGGGTGAGAGAGGTAGTGGAGATCGAGGTGGTATGAGTTGAAAAAATTGACCTGGACAACGATAATATTGGTTTTGGGATCTGCGGTCATCGCAGGATGCCTGGGCGATGATGACGATGACGGGGAAAAGACCAGGATAACCATCAACGGCAAGGAATACGTCGTCGATGATATCTTCGACGACTTCTCCACCATCACCATTATGTCAAGCAACGATCAGGAATACGAAGGGGTCCCCCTGAAGGACCTCCTTGAGGATGCGGGAGTATCGGACCCTTCCGCCTATACCTACCGGATCACAGCCTCAGATGCGTACAGTAAGGAGGTCACCCACCTCGATATCGAAGAGGGGATCCTTGTCAAGGAAGAGGTCATGACCGCTTTCCCGGACCTTCCCGGAAAATACAGGATCAGGGATGTGGTTTCCATAGAGCCGATCGAGGGCGACACCATCACGGTGAACGGCATGCTTTACACATGGATGCAGCCGTTCGACCTGTTCACCGAGAGAATTATGTACGATAATGAGAGCAACGAATATGCCGGGGTCCTTCTCAGCGACCTCATCAACGCCACTGAGCTCGCGGACCCCCAGGACCACAACTTCACGATCATGGCGAATGACTACCAGAAAGAGGTCACATGGGACGACATGCTCAACGGCATCCTGGTCAATGACGATGACCACATGACCTTCTTCCCTGACCTGGAAAAGAAATACCGGGTCAAGAACGTGGTGGAGATCACCGTTGTATGATATGAAAATGGATCGAAAGAGAGGTGTATTGCATGGTGAAAAGAAAGATGGCCTATGACAGGCTGATGATGATAGCCGGGATCCTTGCGATAGGTTCCGTATGGGGGCTCCTCGAGTGCATTCTCGGGGACGTCAAGTTCGATATCGCCGGGCTCCCAGTTTCGATGGGAGCTGTGATGGCAGGTCTTTTCGGCATAGGCTTCATGGTGCTGGCAAGAAAGCTATTTGACCGCGTGGGAGTGTCACTGGGTGTCGCCATCGTGGCGGGCATACTCCGGTTCTTCGCCCCCATCGGCTCCTGCGTGCTATGCGCAGCCATCGCCATGATGGTGGAAGGTCTGATCTTCGAGCTCATCGTTAACCGAAAGGTCGTTCTCCGGAGCATCCGGGGGGTCGAGAGGGACTATAGAACGCTTGTCTTTGCCGGGGTCGTGGCGGGGTTCACCATGTTCACCATCGGATATATCCTCACCCAGGTACTGACACCTCTTTTCAAGGAGGGCATCCTCATTTCCCTATCCGACCTGTGGGGCATCCTGCCCCTGATCTTCGGTCGTGGCTTTTACGCAGCCCTTCTGGGAGGTGTCTCAATGCCGTCCGCCGCGTCCGTTGACAGACTGCATCTTGATGTTGGCAAATTGAGGAAGGGCATCTATTATCCGGTCTCCGGGGCCATCTCCCTCTTCTGCTGGATAATGGTCCTGGTGGTGCTGTTCTAAGGGGTGAATCTGATGGAGACCGTCAAAGTAATAACATTCCACCCGGAAAAGTGCAAAGGACATTACGCCTGTGAGAAGGCATGCTCCCAGATCATGCATAGGAACGACGAGGGCGGCGAATGGTCGGCGCTCAGGATATCAAGGACAGAGAATGGTTGGGAAATGACCAACTGCAACCACTGCGGTCTCTGCATAGACGTTTGTCCCGTGCAGGCCCTGAAAAGGCTCCCGAACGGCACAGTGGTCCTGAACAGGAACCTCTGTATAGGATGCCAGACGTGCGTCGCCTTCTGCCCTCGGCATGTCATGAGACGGGCTACGGGCGAGGTCGTCCCGCACAAATGCATCTCCTGCGGCTCCTGCGTAAAGGCATGCCCTGAAGGGGCCCTCGAACTCGTTGAGGTACCTATCTCCGAACTCGAGGAGGTAGTTTATCATAAACAGGGGGTGTGCGATTGAGCGGAAAATGCTTCAACGACGATACCAGCGCCAAAACGATCGGCAGGGGAAGCGGTCCTTTCGAGACGGGGAATACGCAAAACGAATGGGACCTGGAAAAGCTCAGAGGAGCACACAAGGTCCTTGCTGAGCATACATACGAGAAGAGGCCCATCGACAAGGGGTACGCGGGAAGGATCCTTTATGTGAACCTCTCTACCAGGGAGATCAGGGAAGTTCCGGTGACAGATGAGATAAAGAGGAAGTTCACGGGGGGCAAAGGCTTCGGCCTGAAAATGACATGGGACCTCGCCGGCCCCGATACCAAGTGGAACGATCCCGAGAACGTTCTATGCCTCAACTCCGCCCCGATGAACGGAACGACCCAGTACTCCGGAATGGGGAAGTGCCTGTCGACTGCCATCTCTCCGTCTACGGGCATCATCTGTGATTCAAATGCGGGAGGATACTTCGCACCGTACCTGAAGTTCTCCGGTTTCGATGCCCTGGCGATCCAGGGTAAAAGCGAGGAGGATGTCCTGATCTTCATAGACGGCGATGAGGGCAAGGTCAGGATCGAAAGCGCCCCCCTCGAGGAGGAGAGCGCGCACCTTCTCTCCGAACAGCTCACACACATGTATGCGAAGGAGGATACCGATACCTCCAGACAGAAGGTCTCGGTGGTTACGGCAGGAAGGGGCGCGAATAAATCCTACTGGGGGATCCTCAACATCTCCTTCTATGACCCCAGGAGGAAGGTCGCCAGGATGAAGCAGCACGGAAGGGGCGGACTGGGAACGGTCTTCAGGGACAAGGGCCTGAAAGCCCTTGTTGCCAGAATACCCGGTTTCACAGGGACAGAGAACCATCCCGTCGATGTGGACCTGATCGCAGATACGGGTATCAAGCATCACACACAGATCCGGGACCTGGACAGGGTCCAGTGCAACATGAGGGTCGTGGGTACCGGGAACCTGGTAGAGGTCATGGATGCATACGATCTGCTCCCCACGGAGAACTACAGGTTCGGGTCGCACCCGAAGGCCTCGAACATCTACTCCTCCGTATTCTACAGATATTTCACCCAGGTCATACCCGACGGTTGCTGGTACGGCTGCAATATCGCCTGCTCCAAAGCAGTGGATGGTTTCACGCTGAGGACGGGGCCCTACAAGGGCCAGAGGGTATCGGTGGACGGTCCCGAATACGAGACCATCGGCGGAGGCTCCAACATGTCGCTGTGGGACCCCGAATGGATCCTCGAGTTCAATTTCTACTGCGACACCTACGGGCTCGACACTATCTCCGCCTCCACGGCCATCGCTTTCTACATGGAGATGTACGAATACCATATCCTGAACAGGGAAAGATGCGGGGATCTAGAACTCTGCTTCGGAAATGCCGAGGCCGTCCTCGAGCTCCTTCACCGGATCGCCAGGGGCGACAAGGATGAATTCGTCCAGGTAGCTTCCAAGGGCGTAAGGAGGGTAAAGGACTGGATCATCGGGAAAGGATGGGGAGACCCGAAGCTTGTAGAGGACTGCGGAATGGAGGTCAAGGGATTGGAATATTCCGAGTATGTCTCAAAGGAATCCCTTGCACAGCAGGGAGGATACGCCATGGCTTCGAAGGGGCCGCAGCATGATGAGGCATGGCTTATCTTCATGGACATGGTGAACAACCAGATCCCGACCTTCAAGGACAAAGCAGAAGCCCTTCATTACTTCCCTGTATGGAGAACATGGTTCGGCATAGCAGGTCTCTGCAAGCTTCCATGGAACGATATCACACCTGCCAATAACTCCCAGACGGACGAACCGGCCAAGATCCCGGAACATGTGGAGAACTATGCGAAGATAATGTCCGGCGTTACCGGACAGAACATCACCGGAAAGGACCTCATCGACCAGTCCGAGAGGGTCTACAACTGGCAGAGGGCAATGAACGTCTGGATGGGCAAGGGGAGAAGGAAAGACGATATCCCTCCCTTCAGATCCATGGGGCCCGTCACGAAACTTGAATACATATCCCGGCAGGACCGGTACGACGGTCAGCTGATGGAGAACATCGGCATCCCCGAGGAGGAGCTGGAGAAGATGTCCATCGAAGAGCGAATGAAGGTACTCTACGACCACAGGATCGACCAGTACAACCGGCTGATGGACGCTGTCTATTTCAGAAGAGGCTGGACCCCCAACGGAGTACCGACCCCTCAGAAGATGAGGCAGCTAGGGTTCGGCGACGAGACAAGTATGCTTCAGATGCTCCAAAAGGCCATTGATGAGGATGACGAGAAAGGATTGAACGTCTGGGGAGCAGATTACAAGGAAGGGGATGAGGTACCTGCGGAAAACCCGAGGTACTGGGAAAAATGGTAAATCCTCCCTGTCGGATTTCCCCCTAGGCAGGGACCCCGTATGGAAAATAAGGATTTGACGAGGAGGCTTTCCGCCTCGAGCGTTGGAATTGCAGGGGCCGGCGGGCTCGGTTCCAACGTGGCCATGGCGCTGGCAAGGGCCGGTGTGGGGCACCTGCTCATTGTTGACTTCGACCGTGTCGAGGGTTCCAATCTCAACCGGCAGTACTACTTCAAGGACCAGATAGGTGAGTTCAAGGTTGAGGCCATCAGGGAGAACATCGAGAAAGCCGTGGATGGATGCCATGTCGAGCTCCTGAACAAGAAGCTCGAAAAGGGCGTCATGCATGAACCGTTCGGAGAAGTGGATGTGGTGGTCGAAGCCCTTGATTCCGCATCGACCAAGGCGGACTTCATCGAGGACATACTCAACAATCTGCCGGGAAAACCCCTGGTCGGCGCATCTGGTGTCGCAGGTATCGGGGGAGGCCAGCGGATCGTCCTGGAGCGGTTCGGGGAACTGTATCTGGTCCAGGACCACGAGGCGAGGTCCAGTGACAAGGACGTCCTTCTCTCTCCCAAGGTCGGGCTCTTCGCCCATTACCAGGCGAACGTCGTACTCGAGATCCTCACAGGAGGCGGCAGATGACCATCACCGTCAACGGGAGAACGGCAGATTTCATCGAGGATGAATCGGTCAACAGGCTTCTCAAGAGGATGAAGTTCGTGTTCCCGCTGGTGGTGGTCAAGATCGACGGGCGCATAATCCCGAGGGAGCTGTTCATCAAGACCAAGGTACAGGACGGTGCCAAGGTCGAGGTCATACATCTGACAAGTGGGGGTTAGGAAATGGTGATCAAAGACGAGGTAGCGAGACAGAGGTTCAGTGAGAGTTCGGTGGATGGCAAGATCCCCTGCGCGAAATGCCACGAGATAGCAGAGGAGCTGAGCCTTCCCAAGAACGAGATCGCATCAACGCTGACCGGTATGCATATCAAGATCATACAGTGCCAGCTTGGATGTTTCAAATGAGGGGTACGATGATCATCGTGGCCCTGATAGGGTTGAAGAAAAGCGGGAAGACCACTACAGCCGAGGCCCTGATCCGGGAGTTCAAAGCGAGGGGTTACAAGGTTGGGGGTGTCAAGTTCATGATCCTCTCGAAATTCACCGTTGATACCGAGGGGAAGGATACCTGGAGGCACAAGGAGGCAGGGGCCGATGTTGTCGTCTCCCTGTCCAGGGACGAACTTGCATACATTGAAAGATTGGATGGACATGCCTCCCTGGATGACGCTCTGGAGCACATACCCCGAGATATCGATGTATTGATATGCGAGGGATTGACCGAAGAAAGGGATGGCATCTTAAGGATCATCGTTGCGAGGGAGATCGATCTGCTGCCGGACACACTGGAGATCAGGGGGATAAGGGACGGAGTGATCGCGCTGACGGGTATCATGGCCAACAAGGTGAAGGAGCACCCCATCTATCCGGTGTTCAACTGCACTGTGGAAGAGGAAGCCTCCGCTCTGGTCGACCTGATAATAGAGGAATCTGAAACCCCGGTCGGCGAATCCTGATATCGATCGATCCTTGCGTTCCTATTCTACTGGGTTCCCGTCGAAGGAGGCTTCTAGATAGGTCTTAGTATCATGTACGCCAGGTATGTTCCTGACATGCTCTATGATGTTATGGGCCAGCGCGTTCGGGTCCTCTGCCTTCACCCTCATGATGAAATCGTATTCCCCGAAAAGCGGATAGACCTCATCAACGAAATCGTAGCCCTGAAGGCGCTTGAACACGTCCATTTCCTTGCCCGTTTCGCACTGGACCATCACGAACCCGTATATCATAGGGTATGCTGATTGGATTAGGGGTGCATATACTTTTCCCGGAAGGGTTTGTACAAGACGTTACTCACAGCTTGCTGCTTTCTTAAAAAGGGCAATAAAAGGTTTTTCACCCGTCCCGAGGGCAATCATTATATTCAGGACCGCGATAGCCCAAAGGTCTGTGTCGTTCAGGTGCAGGCTTTCGGGCTTAGGATCAACGCATGTGGAGTTGATATCGTGGAGCAGAAGGTAATGAACAGGTGGATAATCGTTGTTGGAGCGATCCTCATCCAGCTTTGTCTTGGGGCCATCTATGCGTGGTCGGTCTTCACCACGCCGCTTGTGGCGCCGCTTCCCGACGAGACGTTCCAGAACGTCGTTGGCGATGAGATCGTTATCGATGTCCAGGGAAGTATCGTGGTCGGAAAGGCCTCGGATTTTACACTAACGTTCACCGAGGACGGTGCCTTCGTGACGAATTTCTCGTCTGTGGAGGTAACCCTCGAACTCAGGAATGAAGATAACGAACCTGTCGAGGCTGACAAGATAGTTCCGTATCTCGGAATAGTATACGAGCAAGGGGACGCTATCAAGGCAGGACCCTGGCAGGCGACGCTTGAAGGGAACAGCTATGTCTTCAGTTCCGCCTCGGATGATGAAGCGGGCATCAAAGGCGTTGCGAAGTCAGGGAACTGGCACTTCGTTGTCAATGCGACAAGAGCGGCCGGTGAGGAGACCTATCAATACGATGTTCTGCAGAGCGTCAAGACCGGCGACTTCGGCTTCACCATCACCCAGACCCAGCTGATATTCGCTACCGGTCTCTTCTTCTTTGCACTCTTCACGATATTCGGCGGAAGACTTTCAAAGAAGTTCGGACCGCGCAATATCGCCATAGCCGGCGGAGCGGTCCTTGGTGCCGGATACATCCTTGCATCTTTCATGGGAACGAGCTTTTTCGGCATACTGTTCGCCATCGGGATCCTTGGGGGCATAGGCATCGGTCTCGGTTATGTGGTCCCGATCGCTGTCGGCGTCAAGTGGTTCCCCGACAAGAAGGGATTGATATCGGGGCTCGCCGTGGCCGGCTTCGGTTTCGGAGCACTCCTTTGGATCAAGCTCTGCACCGGGTTCGTTTTCGGACCCCTCGACCTCTCACCCGGCTGGTCCGGTTTCTACGGCGACGGGATGAGCGTCTCAACGGTGTTCCTGATCTACGGTATCGCTTTTGCGGCGACGGTCATCACCGGGGGACTTCTGATGAAGAACCCGCCGGAGGGATGGACCCCCAAGGGATGGGAGCCGCCAGTAGTAAAGAAGGGAGAGGAGGACAAGGCTACCGGGTCCGTGGAGTTCACATCTAAGCAGATGATCAAAACGCCCCAGTACTGGATGCTCTTCTTCATGTTCATGATAGGGGCCGGTGCCGGGTTGATGGTCATCGGGATCATCCAGCTGTTCGGCAAGGACGCCCTCGTCGAGAATGGCTACTCCAGGGCCGAAGCAGTTACAATTGCCGCAACGGCAATGGCCCTGTTCTATTCCCTCGCCAACGGCTTCGGAAGGATCGCATGGGGGGCCATCTCCGACAAGATCGGAAGAAGGTGGGCCTTCATCTCGATGTTCGCGATCCAGGGAGCGATGATGATACTCTTCTACTTCATCGGAGGGAACGAGTACCTTCTCTACCTTGGGGCTGCCGTCATAGGCTTCAACTTCGGCGGCAACTTCGCCCTATTTCCGTCAGCCACAGCTGACTTCTTCGGGAACAAGTCCGTCGGTCTGAACTACGGGTTCGTCTTCTTCTCCTACGGGATCGGCGGCCTGCTGGGACCGATGCTTGGAGGAATAATGGGAGACATGAACCTCTGGGTATGGGCTTTCATCCCCGCGGGAATTGCCCTGTTCATCTCCGCCGTCATTGCGTTCCTTCTCAAAGCTCCGAAGAAGAAGGATGATGACGATGAAGAGGAAAAGTAGCAAGCATCCGGGGCCAGATGGAGGATCGGTCCTCAATGGAGCAGGGGCTCTTAAAACCCCTGCTCTGCTTATATACATCCGGTCAAGGTATTCCTGTATTATCCCATATATCGATTTATCTAGTAACCTTGAAATAACAGCTAACTTATTGTTCAATTGCAGTGTACGCACTGTGAGAAAAATACGTAGAGAGCAGGGTGAGGCTTTTTATTCATCACGCATTCAATCCTCTCTTCTTAACCCCTTGCTCTCTATGCTCTTTCCCGGGTGTCATGCAGTCTGGGGTTTATGGAAATGTCCACCCAGCAATGGTGGGAACCAGCTCTAAACGATCTGATGTGATAAGATGAAGGTGTAGTGCGTCAGCTGGAATTCAAGGACAGTAAAGGATCAGGTAAAATGGTGTCAACCCATTACGATTACCTTGATCACCCTCTCCCATGGTATCAGTACTGTATTGAACTTCGTCCTCCTCTTGGACGGGTTCAGATCGATCTTGATGAACGCCCCCATATCCTCGCCCTTGCCGCTGGCGCTCTTCCTTTTGTTCTCGCTCATGTATATTACCTTGACGTCTCCCAATTTGCCCATCTCTTCACCGGGTGTATATTATTTAGATGATTATTTTAAAGTTTTTAATTGAATTTTACAATACGATGAGGGGCGTTCTAGGGAGCTCCGACCCCCCACCAGGGACCTCTGTATTGCCTTTCGATCCCTTCAGGGATGCTGGAAGGCTTGAAAAGGTGCCTCCATGCATCCATCGGCGGCTCGACAAGACCCAAGGATACCTCCCTGCTCTCGATCTTTTCCACCGGGCTTAGGTCATCACCCCTGTAGCCGCATTTCTTGCACCGAAGACCCTGGTCCTTTCCCATTGACCCGGTGGACCCCCCGCATCGTGTGCATCTCGGATTTTGAAGCGTGGTCATCACCGCAAGTTCGATGAACTCCACCTTCTCGAGGTTTATGGTGGGCTTCGGAACATCCTCCGTCCTTACGCTTCCCCATATCCTGATCCGATCTCCGGGGGCCGCTCCTGAGAGCGTTTTCCTGAAGCCCTTGGTCGGCTCGTAAGCAGCACAGGTCGCCTCTCTTCCTTCATGGTCCTTCACATCGAAGAAGAGATGGCCCCCATCCGCGTAGGCGGGGGCGTTTGTTACTTCCACCTCGGTCGTGATGGAGGAATATGAACGAAGGTCCGAGAGGTCCCCGACCATTTCGATGTGTGCGTCCGTATGCTGGTTGGTCTTCCACAGGACCCACCTCTCGAAGCCCTCAGCTTTGACCATCCTCAGAGCTCCCAGGGCGTCGCCCGGGTCGACCCCCCTGATCCCAAGTATCACAGGGCAGGGCGAATGAGGTATACAGACCGGTTTTCCTTCCGGATCGACGTTGAAGAAGGTCGAGGGATAACTCCTTGATGCCTCCGCGATGGTCTTGTTATCAATTCTTCTCTGTCGGTCCTTGATACCGGCAGGCCTGTACAATATCGCTTCGTATGTATGGATCGGAATGTCCGCTCCAACAGCGGCCGCTGCTCCGATCAGTCCGCGCTCGTTCTTCCACCCCTTCATCAAGGAATTGGCGGAAAGCCCCGCCTCCTTAACTGCCGCGACATCCAGGATCTCGTGGAGGGCCCGATGATATATCTGACGAAAGCTCTCAGGTACATCTCCTTCATGGATGACAAGGCCTGGATTCGTCTGAGGGTCCTCGAAAACAGACAGTTCCCAGACCGCGTTCTCGGCGATGAAGAGGATCTCCTCAAGGAGCCCCGGGGGGCCCTCGTACCTCAGGCAGAAGGCCCCGTTCCCCCTGGTCTTCCAGGGGACGTTGGGATTCAATCTGATGAGTTCCGGAGGAGAGGCAAGCTCGACGGGAAGTTCGGTCAACCTCTCCAGAAGTACCGCTCCGAGATATGTCGTGCACATTCCCATCGTGGCGGAATCTGTGGAATCGACGGCGACATGATACCTGGTCATTTACGGGCCCCGTCCAGCTGCTGCTTTATGGAAGCGGCGAGAAGAGGGAGAAGGACGGTGGCGTCCCCCTCCACCGTTAAATGCGGAGCACCTTCCTTGAGCTTGCCCCAGGATATCGCCTCTTTCATCCTGGCCCCGGAAAGGGAACCGTCCCACTCCACGGCAGTTGTGATATAGACGGCATAATCGAGACCGTCCCTGAACTGGTTCCACCATATCACATGGTGCTTGGAGATGCCGCCCCCTATCATCAAGGCACCTGTTTCCTCCGCATCGAAGATGATATCCGAGAGCTCCTGCTCGTCCCTGAAAAGGTCAAGTTTGAAATCCGGATGGGTTTGCCTCCACATCCAAAGTTGTGACCCGAAGGCACCATCGGTGGGACCCGGTAGGAATACGGGAACATCGTTCCTTGCCGCCCAGTAGGTGATGGAGGACTCATCATCGAGCCTCAGTCCGACCTCCCTTATGATCTCGGCCGTTGAGAACTCCCTTTTTCCCGTCCTCCATATATCCTCCATGAGCTCCTTCATCTTGTTCTCCAGGATGATACCGTAGGAATCCAGCGGGATAAGGACGTTCCCAAGCCTGTGGATGCCTTGATGGTAAAGCTCGGCGTCATCCATCTCGAAGGAGCCGTGATGATACTTTCTCCAGATCCTTGCCAGATCGTGGTCGAGGGTACCGCAGGTGGTTATCACGGCATCCACCCACTTCCTCTTGACCATCTCCTTGATGACCCCCCTCGTCCCGGTGGATATGATGCATGCAGGGAAGGATAGGAATGTGAAGCAGGAGTCGCTTTCGATCATGTCCTTCATGATGGAAGCTGCCTCGTGGAGCTTCTTTGCAGTGAAACCGCCGCCCCTGCCCATCTGGACCATCAGGTCGTCAACGGTCTCTATCGTATCAAGGTCCAGGTCCTCAACCGCAGGGAGGTTTATCCTTTCGGTCATGGGCGCGGTATGGAGAGGGCCCGATTTAAATCTTCTACTTCGCGCATGAAGAGAAGGAGCACAGGTTAATTAATGGAAGTGAAAGCTCGGGTACCGATGGATGATTACCTTTCAGGGATCAAGCTGCTGCTCATCGTCGTGGCCTTGCTGCTTCGCCTGAACGGCTTCGTGCTTATCTACATGAAACGGGACAGGATATGGGCATACCCTCCGCTGGTGCTGAACATCTTCTCGCCCCTACTCTGCATGATCGTCCTGTCTTACGTTACATCTGAAGGCTGGGAGGGGCTCGGGAAGGGAAGGACCTTCGGGGATACCTTCTTCCTGATGTTCCTCCTCCTCGGTTCCCAGATATCCACCGGCATGAACTTCGCCGCCTTCCTGTTCCTGGGGGGAGCTTCCATTCCGGCTGGAAGAGCGGTCGGTCCGGCGGCGGACCCTGCGAGCTTCCTCCCGCTCTATCTCCTTGCGGTAATTGGGACCTCGGTCCTCGTTCTGCTGTGCATGCTGAGAATGGTCTCTCCGGAAATCCGCCCGCTTCAATTGTTCCGTGGGAAGAGGATACTTCAGACCACCGTGATCATGTATGCCGCCCTGGTCCCTTTACAGCTTCTTATTTGGAGTTACGGGTGGGTGCTTGGAGATGCCGGGTTCAAGGCCTCGACGAATCCTTTCATGTCCTTCGACGGGCCTCTCGAGATCACGGCGATCCTCACAGCGGTCGTAGTTCTTGCCCCCCTTGCCGAGGAGGTCTTCTTCAGAGGATACCTCTTCGGACTTTTAGAGGACAAGCTCGGGGATATGCCTGCCATCACTATAACCGCGGTCCTTTTCGCAGCGGTGCATTTCAACCCGTACACATTCCTGCCGATCCTGGCGCTGGGAGGACTTATGGGGTGGGCAAGGAAAAGGAGCGGATCGATCATACCTTCCCTGGTCCTTCACTCGATGAACAACCTCATCGCATTGATCGTTGTGATCCTAGCCTGATCCTTTCTAAAAAGTGCAGGTCTTTGTCACTTTTTCTTCAGAGATCTGATGAGTGAATAGTTGGCCTGAAGGATACCGCCCAGTGTGAGGGCAACGAATATAAGGGTCAGTCCACAGCAAAATTCTTCGAAATGAAAGATGCCGTCAATGTGCTTGATGATACTGCTCGTCACAACCGGGACCCGAAGGAGCCAGAGGAAACCAAGTGTGGCTAAAAGAGCCGATATCACGGCGATCAAAGAACCTATCATGAATCCTAAGTTGATACCGTCATTATTCTCCTTTTTCATATTGTCTCCCCTTCCGCCATCGAATTGCAGGATCCCTTATTAGTATTTTCGATGGACGTGTCCCAACAACGATTAAATATGCTTGGCTTCAATCTAACCTCGATGTGGAAGGGACCGATCTTCATCCTGATAGGTATAGCCATGGCGCTTCTGTCCGTTCCGATGCTTTTCGGCTTCACTCTCTACGACCAGCGGACGGTCTCTTCCTACGAGTTCGATGATGACTATCTCGACAGCGGCATGATCGAGCTGACCTACACCTTCAAGGACATCAAACCCGGCAAATTGGTACTCAACTCGAGGGGATTCCTGGCCTCCGGAACCCTGGAAGTGAAGGTCACGGACGATGATACCGGGGAGGCGGTGGATGAATACGAGTTGGATCCCGGAACCTTCACCTGGGAAAAGGGGGAGACGAAGATAAAGCGCGAAGGGGACTATACCCTGTCCATCATAATGGACGAGGAGGAGAGGTGGCTCATAGAGATCAACGCGAAATATTCCGGGGATTATTCCACCCTCGGGCTTATGTCGGCTGTCCTGGGCTTTCCCATCTTCCTTCTGGTGGGGGTAGGAGGCATCTGCTACGGTTCGGTGAAGGTCTACAGGAAGAGGAAGGGGATCGAGGAGGGGGCGGTGGTGGCCTATGACGAACAGTACGAGGAGCATATCTCCTACGTCGAGAAGAAGAAGGAGGAGTACGAGGAATACGAGACCTCGCCAAGGAGGAAGGAATTGTGGTTCGAGCCAACCACCAATCCCTATGATGATATACCGGACGATTACTACGAACTCAAGAGGAAGGAGAGCCAGGCCTTCGGAAAAAAATGGCACCAGCGGTGGGGGGACGATCTGGAGGAAAGGCTCGCCAAAAGGTCCGCGGAGATGTCCGAAAGGAAGAAAGGACCCGGGGAAAAAAAGGGAAAGAAGAACAAATAGGAAGACCTGCAAGACCTCCCCTTCGACCATATGGTTTAACTATGAAATCACACTTCTTCCCACAGCGAGGAGGAACCCCTTGAAGGATAACGAAACCCTGGAGGAAAACGAACTGGATGATTCACTCCCCGAGGACATCCACATCCACAAGGTATCCGTCCCGGGGGGTTGGATATACATCACCTATATCCAGAGGAAGGAGGGGGGCAAGGTCCACACGATCCAGCTCTCGACCATTTACGTGCCCGGCAGGCGTTGAGGTCGGAAGCCTACAGATGGTCCCTGGCCATTTTTACCAGTACGTAAACCAATCCGAGACCGGCACCAGCCATTCCAAAGGCTCCCAGGCCAATGGCAACCGGTCCGGTGGAGGAGCCGGAGGTCAGACCGGAAAGACCTATCAGGAGGATCAGAACACTGAAAAGTACCAGAAGCAGTGAGAGTCCCAATATCCTTCTGATCGAATCCCCCATGTAGACCTTTCCCTCCGGAGCTGCCGTTGAAAGGTCGCTGCCATCACTTTCTATCAGTATGGCCTGGTAGACCTCGCGCTTCCCCTCGGCAATACCCGCCACAGGCGCATTCATCTTCTTTATGAACGAGTCGACAACGTTCTGGATATCCCTTGAAGGGGATGCGGTGAAATAAAGCAACGGCGCCCAGAACAGGGGGAGCCCCATGAAGGTCAGGATGATCCCGACCGGGATCGACCACCAGAAAAGGGTTGACGGCCTTCTCTCCATATCGATATCTATGATGTAGCATCCCTGGTGATCCGTCCTGAGGTCGATGAGGATCTTGAGGTTCATGAAGGGACCGAAGCCGATACCTCTCTTGGGCGCCTGCACCACGTATTTCTGCCTGGCGCGGTTGTAATGGACCTTCCCTCCGAGCTTGTCCACAAGGTGGGTCTCGAGTTGGCGGAACACCTCCGGTGGTGAGTATGGTGAATTGAAGTGCCTGTTGAAGGTATAATGCGCCATTCCCCTCCCTTGGTAAAATCCCTCTTTCTATACAATATTTTATACGACAATTATAAATGAATTTTAATTTTTAAATATCTATTTAATTTCAAAATGAATTTATCCAGACCGCCCCATATCATGTGCGGGAGGAAGACAGATGGGTTTGATGTTCAGAATGAACATGGCCTTCGTATCGCTGTTCCTGCTGTTCGTGGTGGGATTCCTAGCGATCGGCTGGATACTTGGAGCACCATGGTACATACCGGTGGGGATCGCCTCACTGCTGATCCTGGTCCAGTATCTGGTATCGCCATACATCATAAAATTGATCTACAAGATCGACTGGGTCGGACTCGAAGCCCTCGAGCCCGAGATAAGAAGATATGTCGAGCATGTTTGCAAGGCAAATGAAGTGAACCTTCCGAGGTTCGGGGTCATCCATGATGATAACCCCAACGCTTTCTGTTTCGGATGGACCAGGAACCGTTCCTTCCTGGTCCTCACGGACGGGATCGACAAGTACTGCACGCTCAAGGAGAAAAAGGCGGTAGTGGGACACGAACTCGGCCATATCATACACGATGATTTCGTGATCATGACCATAATCTGCATGGTCCCCCTGCTCTTCTACATCATCGGCAGGTCCTGCATGGAGTCGATGAAGCACTCCAGCGGGAACAACAAGGGCGCTGGAATAGTCGCGCTGATCGGGATCATATCACTGATCATCTACGTGATATCGGAGTTCATCGTCCTGATGGTGTCAAGATACAGGGAGTACTGGGCGGATGGTTACTCGGCCAGGTCCACAAAGGATCCGAACTCCCTTTCTTCAGCCCTCGTCAAGATCGCCTACGGGCTCGCATCGGAGGGAAAGGGTGATACCAAGAGCACGCAGGTGAAGTACGAGAACGCCCTGATGATTTCCGATCCGAGGTCGGGAAGGTCCCTTGCCTTCAATTCACAGGCCATGACCGGCAAGGTGGGATATTCCATCGAGGACATCAAGGAGGCCATGGCCTGGGACATGTGGAATCCCTGGGCCAAGTGGCTCGAACTTAAGTCGTCCCACCCCCTGCCGGCAAAGAGGATTATGGTACTCGACAAGATCTCCTCGGACCTTGGAAAGAGGCCATACATCAATTTCGACCTGGTGCAGCCGGAGTCCTACTGGGATGATTTCCTCGAGGATGTATCGGCTGGATACGGATGGGTGCTTGCATTCCCGGTATCCTTCGTAGCCACCATGATCATGGCATTCATCGTGCCGCCGCTCCTGGCCGTAACGGCCGGGTTCGGCCTCATGGTGTCGCTCATAGGCTTCATGTTGTTCCTCTATCTCGGCCGCTACAGATACCCGATGGGATTCAGGGACTCCACCCTGGAGTTCTGTCTGGACGATCCCAAGGCGAATCCCATCAGGGGCATCCCTGTTGAGGTAGAGGGAAGGGTCATCGGAAGGGGTGTCCCCGGACTCTTCTTCAACGAGGACCTCAAGCTCGATGACGGAAGCGCATTGATGCTCATAGACTACCACCAGGTACTTCGGATCATCGACCTCCTGGAGGGAATATTCCATACCCAGGGAAGGATCGGGAAGACCGTGAAGATCAGAGGCTGGTACAGGAGGATGATCGTCCCCTACATCGAGCTCTACGAGCTCGAGTGGGACGGCGGATACAAGAAGATGAGAACGAGGGGGGTCCTGAAGGGGCTCTGCCTTGGACTCGGGATCGTGGGCTTCCTTCCCATGATCGCTATGCCGCTGTCCTTCATAGCTCTGGCAGCTACGATCATAGCTTTCGCAGTATACCTGAAGGCTCTCCAAAGGAAGCATCTGAGGGATACCGAGGACAGGATCGCGGCCGGACCGCATCCTTACAGACACCTCGGTTCCATAGAGGAATCCATAGTCCGCTACAGGCTGGTTGAATTCTGCGAGGAGGTTCCCGGAGATATCCTCCCCGGGGATATCTTCCAGGGAGAGCAGGTCTTCATCAAGATGAAGGTGGAGTGCCCCACATGCGGCAAGAGGCAGTATGCCTTGATCGACGGGCCGGAGAAGACCCATGCATGCGTGGACTGCGGTCTTATCGCGCAGGTGGAGATCCCGCGGATAAGGATGTGATCCGGAGTGGTAACGGGGGGCTGAGGAGTAACTTTCCACGGCCTCCCGAATTTTTTGGTTCACTCCTCTTCGTATTCGGACCTTCTCTTGAGCAGAAGGACCACTATCCCGAGTAGCAGAAGTACTATTACCAGGATTATCACAACGGTCAGGAGGTTGGGTTCATCCTTATCCTCCTTCTCCTTGACAAGGTCCGGTATTGGGTCCCCCTGGTCCCACTCGATGTCCTCGTAGCCTTCCTTGGAAGCCTTGAAATGGGCGCCGGAAGGGAAATCAGACCCGGTGAGCTGGGTGAACTCTGCAGTACCGTTCTCATCGGTTATGGCGGTGTATGTCGTTCCATTGATCGTGACGGTGACCAGAACATTGGGTACTGGATCACCGTTCTCATCAAGAATGGTGACCTTCGGATGTTCGACGGGAGGTTCTTCGGGGATGTATTCATAATACTCCAGGTCGAGGTCCATCTGTCTCCCTGCCGGGTCCGAATGGTCGAAAGCATCGGACAGCTTCACCAGATAGCCACTGTTGTTGTCGACGACCCCAAGCTGGTCGGCGGGAGGGGTTATCCGGAGGGTGTAGTTCGTACCGAAACCGATGCTGGATAACCGATAATGCCCTGTGGAGTTCGTGTTCACATAGGCGAAGCTTCCTCCGTTTGACAGCACCTCGACCTTGGCCATGACCACCGGATCACCATCCATCGGGCCGCCGGAGTACAGAACCAGGCCGTAGATGGGGCCTCCAGAAGGCGGGGTGTAGGTATAATATTCGAGCGCTATGGGCAGGAGCATGGAGGCGTTAAAGTTGAAGAGGATGGTCCTTTCAATGTAGCCGCTTACCTGTCCCCCTGAAACCACCGCATCTTCGGGGACGATCTTCAGGGTGTAATTATCCGCGAAGGGAACCCCTTCGAACATGAAGTGACCGGTCAGGTTCGTGGTGGCGTTCCCGAATTCCGCACCGTCCTCGTCGAAAAGGAAAACCGTTGCGTTTGTGGAATTCATCCCCACCATGGGTCCGTTCAGGTAGGTGACCTGCCCCTCGAGGGTGCCGGTGGTGACCGGCGGGATATATTCGAAATACTCGATGAATATCACAAGGTTCACCGGTTCCGTGAAATCGAAGTTATAGCTCCAGTTCAAGTAACCGCTGGCATCCCCCCACGGCTCCACCGGGTCCACGGGTGTGATGACCAGCGTGTAGTTCTCCGCAAAGAGCAGTGGGTCGTATACGAACAGACCTTCAGTGGAGACTATCCTGCTCCCAACCAGTCCCCCGGTGCCGTTAAGAAGCTGAACCTCAGCATTAATTGCATGGGTCCCGTTCAGGGGGCCGCCATTGTAAGTGACATTCCCCCTCAGATCGCCTTCTATTGGAGGGCCTGTCGTTCCATAGACCTCGGAAGCATTTGTCAGTCCCGCGTCATCGACCGCCACCACCCTGAAACCGTATTCGGTCGCGGGATCGAGGTTGATGAACGGGTAGGAACCGGCATTGCTCGTGTTGAACTGCCATTCCCATTCGTCCAGGGATTTGAACCAGACCTCGTAATGGGTGACATCCGGCGAGGTGGACGGCTCGAAGACAACCTCTATGGTCCTGTGGTCGATCGTATCGGCGCGAAGGTTCCTTGGGGCTTCAGGAAGGGTGAAATCGGGCAGCTGAAAGTACATTGGGTCGAAGGGAACAGGGTCGATCTCCACCGAGCCTTCGACCGGCACGTCCCCTCCCTCGAACCTGAAATCGAGAAGGTTCACGATGGGGATCGGTGTGCTGGAACCGATGTACTTTATCTTGAGGAGGACGAATTTGTCCGGAAATCCTCCGCCGGTGTCCGATAACGGGTCCATCCCCCCGAAGTAAGGTGTGCTGTAATGGTCAGCGCCGTCAACAGTCACCTGTATCTCGCAGTTCTCCACGGCCGATGAATTGTCCTCATTCCGCATGAATATCTCCCTTTGCATCCAGGCGAAGATACTCGCCGTTGGCCCAACCCATACATCACCTTCATTGAACCTTGACCTCATCGTCTCCACCACGCCGGAACCCAATTCGATGAAGTTCTTCGAGTAGGTGGGGTAGATGAAATCCTCAAGAAGGAGTTCGGTGGGGCCCTGCAGATCAAAGGTGTTGGAGCTTGGGCCCCTTGCCTCGAAATGGTCCGGAGTTATGGAAGAGTAAAAGAGCATGGCAACAGATTGGACGCAGTGTGCCTGAGGGCCCCATGTGAAAACGTTCAGGGAGGTACCATGGAGGTTCTGGACATTCTCCAGGAACAGACCGGGATTGCTGTTCCCCTCGGCATGGAACGTGGGTACGAACGGTGTGAAAGACTGGATCGGACCGATGTAAATGTGCTGGGATTCGAATATGCTCATGGCCCCGAAGGTCCCACCGGTACTCCATGCCGTACACCCGTTGATCGTAATGTTGTTCGTCCTCTCGATCCGGACCGCATTGTTGCCGGTCGATGTGAAATTGATCCCGTATACTGCCACGTGCATGCAATCATGTATGAGAAGGGCGATGCCTGATCCACCGACCACCTTCACTTCTCCATCGGTTATATTGCCCGAAATGGTGATATCGTTCATGGACAGGTCGATATTCTCGTAATAGGTCCCGGGGGCCACCACGATTGTGTCTCCGGGAAGGGCGAATGTCAACGCATCGCGGATATTATCATATGTCGAGCCCGGATCGTCGTCGACATACAGATCCTTCTGCATGAGAGGTGATCCTGCAGAAGCTTCGTATGTGGACAATGTTAGCGTCCATGTCATCAACACTACACAAAGAGCAATGATCAGAGCAGGCAATTTCTTCATATCCCTCACATCCCGATCCCGATGGATCCGATGAAAATCCAATGAAAATGTTGATTATTAATAGGTTTCCAAATTTGGAACTCGCAGTGGGCAGGCTTTACGGTTCATTCCAAAAATATTGTCTCCGGAGCGTTCTCCCATGGTCTCGTTTTCTTCCATTCCGCCAACCACTCGTCCGGGATCACAAGTGTCGCAGCCGCTATGTCCCCGAGATAGCTCCCGAGTTCCGACGGGATGATCCCGACGTCCTTCGAAAGCGCCGGGAAGGACCTGTAGAACTCCTCCCTTACCAATGGCAGGAGGATGTCCGGGTTGTTCAGGAATACGCTTCCCCCGATAATGATCAGTTCCGTGTCGAGCACAGCGTTGATCGAAGCTAATCCCCTGGCAAAATTTTTTGCTGCTCTTTCTACCACATCAATAGCCTTTTTATTCCCCTCCCGGTAGAGTGAAAAAACTCTTGATGTGGGTGTCCCGGACCCGAATTCATTTGCAATGGCAGTACCCGAGGAGAGGGCCTCGAGGTCGGAGATATTGCCGCAGCCGCAGGCTGGTCCCGTATCGCTGAGATAGACATGTCCACCATGCGGGGCATTACCATTCTTGCCGTGTATCAACCTTCCATCCACGTATGCCCCAGTTCCTATTCCTGTGCTCCATGTGACGTAGAGTAGGTTGTCGATCCCGCATCCGGCTCCGAAGGTTCTTTCGGCGATGGCTCCCGATACAGCATCGTTCTCGATGATAACACTTGGGAAGAAGATTTCCAGTTCTTCCTGTAAGGGGACCGATGTCCATTCGTTGTTGAGGATCCCGCGCTCCGGATTCATTCCACCGCAGATGTTAGGGGATACAAGTTCCAGCTTTCCGTTAGCTTTCCCAAATGGTCCTGCAGTACTTATCCCCAAAGCTTCCAGAAGGTCCTTTTGAGCACCGGATCTCTCAAAGCAGCCATCCACCATCTCAACGACCTGGCGGGGGATCGTCCTATCGTCCCCTGCCAGCCTTGTTCTCTGATGAAGTCTGATGATCATACCTTCTGGGCTGCAAAGGGATACGGTGATCTTTGTTGCCCCGATGTCGACGGATGCGATTATCTTCCCCATTTCTATAGCTCCCTTACGGTCATGATCGGAAAGCTGACCAAATGGTAGAGGGTCGGAAAAGTACTTTTTCATTGCGGAAGAGGACCTGGCGAGGTAATGTCCTGGAACAGGTCAAGGTAATCTGACATGAGCCTTGTGATGAGGAAATGTTCCCTCACATGTTCTTTCCCTTTTCGACCCATTCTCTCTCTGAGCTCCCTATCCTTCAGAAGGTTGACCACCTTCTCTGCAAACGCCTCATTGTCACCTGGATCGCATAGGTATCCGTTCATCCCGTCGATCACCTGAAGAGGAATTCCCCCCACCCGTGATGTGACCACGGGGGTCCCCTTCCACAAAGCTTCGGAAACCGTCAACCCGAAACCCTCTCTCAATGACTTCTGGATTACAACCTCCGATACCGTCTGAAGAGCGTTGACAAAGACCTCTTCCGCATTGACGATGAAGATGATATCGCCTGAATCCTTGAGGTCCCTTGCCTTCTCCTCGACCCTCTGGAATGTCTCCCATCCTTCCGGATCGTCGGAGGCCATACTCCCGCACATAACGAGGCGGCAGTCGACCTTCTCCTTCACTTTCCTGAAGACTTCGATGACCCCCTCCGGGTCCTTCCAGATGTCGAACCTGGATATCTGGGATATTATCGGCTTGTCAAGTTTGATACCACGTTTTTTCATCTCTTCGCGAATGGTCTCCGATGACAGCTCCCTGTTCTTCTCGGTCAAGGGATCTATGGCCGGGTAGATAATTACCTGCTCCGGAACCAGCTCCTCCTTCCTGTACGCTTCGTTCGAGATGATCACCCTGTCATATTCATTGATGTACCCCTTTACGAAATCCCACAGCTCCTTGTTGGGATCCGTGATATCGATATGGAGCCTCCAGATCCACGGCTGGTTCTTATCGTAGAAAGATATCAAGGGTAGAGGCTGGGGGTCATGAATGACAATGGCATCATAGTCGAAAATGTTGTATGAAGCGAATTCCTGGTTCGTATCGAGATAGAGCCTCTTTACTTCGTCGGTGAGGTCGATCTCTCCGCCCTGAAGCGCGTTGTGGAAGCTCTTTGTGACCTGGAAGAACTCGTGGAACCCGTGAAGTACCTTCCACTCGAGGGTGACCCCCATATGGTTCAATATCGGGACCATGGAGTTCAGCATCTCGGCCACCCCGCCTCCGTCGGAGGTGGAGTTGACCATCAGGTATCTTTTACCCGAGTGGGCCTTGGCTTTCTCGATCAGTCCATCAATATAGGCATAGCCGACGAATCGTCTGTAATCGTTGATGTCAGTCATGGGAGGTCCAACCGTGAACTGTGGAAAAAAAGGTACCATTAATAGATTTTCATCCTATTTTGAAGGTCCGGGCTTGATAGGTCCTCGGTTCTTGAGAACTGCCATACTTGAAAGAAGGTCCCTGACCTCATCGACGTTCTTGAGATTAAACCTGGCCTTTGTAGGTGTATAGCCGACCCTTATGGAATAATCCTTCCCTGTGACCTCTCCGAACATGTCCTCGTCGGTCCAGTCATCACCGACCGCCATAACGAAATCCCAATTCCGACCCTTGGTCCAGTTCTTCACAGCCCTGCCTTTGTTCACCCCCGTGTTCTTTATTTCGATGACCTTGTTTCCGTCAAGTATTCCGAGATTTAGGTTGCCGGTCATATTGTGGAGGGTCTCCTTCATCTCGCTGATCTGAGCTATTGCCTGATTGTAATCAGCTTTCCGATAGTGCCAAGCCAAAGAGTAGCTCTTCTCCTCGATGAAAGATCTGGGGGTCTTTATGACATAGGATTCCAGGACCGGTCTGATCCTCTCCTTCCATGCATCATCCATATGCTCGATGATCTTCCAATCGGAGCCCTTGGGTCTTATCCAAACCCCATGTTCAGCGACCAGGTTGAGGTCCATGTCCCCAAACCAGTTCTGAAGTGTTTCCCTGTTCCTTCCACTGACGAGGACCAATTCGTTCCCATTGCAGGAGATCAGGGAATCCAGGAGCGATATCAACTCATCGTCCGGTACGGCCTCCTCCGGGATTCCCTCGAACTTCCTCAGCGTCCCGTCATAGTCAAGAAGTAAGAGTCTGGAGACCGCTTTGTTGTAATCCGCGAGAAGACCGTCGATCGTCCTGTCATCCATCCTGTTGAAGGATTCTACCGTCTGGACCTCCTTGACCTTTTCAAGTTCCGAAAGGAAATCCCTGGCCCATCTCTCCACATCGTATTTTTGAAGCCTTTCGCGCATTATCCTGTTGCTCCTGACCTGCTTGCTCTTTGGCATTTCCAGGGCCTCGAATATCGCATCGGCCATGTCCTCCACATTATGGGGATTGACGAGAAGACATTCTCCAAGCTCCTTGGCGGCCCCGGCAAGTTCAGACAGTATGAGCACGCCCATATTATCACTCTTTGAAGCGAGGTATTCCTTTGCGATCAGGTTCATTCCATCCCTTAATGGTGTTACCAAGGCAACGTCCGATGCCTTGTAAAGTGCAAGGAGCTGATTTAGCGGGATATTTTGAAATATATACCACACCGGGACCCACCCCAGGCGGGTATATTTCCCATTGACCTCACCGACGAGCTGTTCGACCTCGGACCGGAGGTCCTGGTACGTATCCACCTCGATCCTTGACGGGCTTGCCACGTTGATCAAAGTGACCTTCTCATGGTACTGGGGATATTTTTCTAAGAACCGTCCATAGGCCCGTATCCTTTGGGGAATGCCCTTCGTGTAATCCATCCGGTCTATGGACATGACAATCTTCCTGTTCTCCACCATCTTGAGTATCCTTTTCTTCTCTTCCTGGACCTCTTTGGACAGGGGGGCCTTGGAATAGAATTTGTAATCGATGCTAATGGGGAAAGCGCAGACCTTTACCGTTCTGGTTCCCGCCCTGATATACCCAAGAGAGTTCTCGTAACCAAGCAAGCGCCTCACGCTGCTGATAAAATGGAGGACATAGTCATAGGTATGGAAACCGATGAGGTCCGCTCCCAGGATTCCCCTGAGGATCTCGTTCCTCCATGGAAGCGTCCGGAAGATCTCGGAGGAAGGAAACGGGATGTGGAGGAAGAAACCGATGGAGAGGTCAGGTATCCTCTTCCTAAGCATCCTTGGCAGGAGAAAGAGATGGTAATCATGTATCCAAATGGTATCTCCCGCTTTTGCAATCTTCAATACCTCCCTGGCAAAGGATTCGTTCACCCGTTTGTATGCGTCCCAATCTTTCTGCTCCATCCTGGCATGGTTGATGAAATAGTGGAAAAGGGGCCATATCGTCTTGTTGGAGAAACCTTCGTAGTAGTCCTCGACATCCTCGGATGATAGGAAAACACCGCGGCACCTTCGATTGCCTAGTTCGGTCTGGATCTCCTTGATGTCCTTTTGGGTGCAGTCTTCGGTAGTGACCCCGGACCACCCGACCCACATAGAATTAAAATCCTCGTAAAAGGACGACATTGCAGTTGCGAGACCGCCTATGCTCGGGATATAATCGTATCCCATTTCGGTCCTTTTCAGATTGATGGGGAGTCTGTTGGATACAAGGATCAATTTAGACATTGCAAGACACCAAACACACAATATTATTCAATGTACCAGTTTATCCAACTATATTATTTTACCCCGACCGATCACTCCCACATCTCATATCTTACTGGTATTATTGATGTTCAACTCAAAGGGCAGGGGATATTGAAAGACAATCCTTCTGCCAAATTTTTCCCAGGCAAAAACATCAAATATTCAATGGCTGCATTATTGAAAAGGTGGTAAAATGGGGAAAATTGAGAACATTTTCATAGTCATAGCTTTAGCGATGGCGTCCTTTTTGGTCCTAATGACCGGCGCCTTCGATCCCATCCAGGGATCTGAACCAGCCAGGGGTGGGATCGATGATCCTCTGGACTGCACGGTTTACATATATGATATCAACGAACCCTATTATCCGGGTGACCGCGGAAGACTATATGTTAGTATATACAACGAATACGATGGAACCGGATACGAGGGGTCCGGTTCTCCAGGAAATGAGAGCACCATAAAAGAGGTAAAGGTCTCCTATATCGGACTTTTCAAAAAGATGGACGGCTCCCCGGCACCGCATCAGACCAATCTTGACCAGTTCGAGTTCTACAACAACGGCGGTCCCGGTTATGAAATGACACAATATCAGACCAAAGCTTTCTACGGGGCTCCAGACGATGACTACATCGAGTTCTCCGTCAACATGGAAAATGTTGCCCCCGGGGATTACATGATGAGATTTCAAGCCAGTCTGCGATATATGGTCAATTGGGATGGTGGAAGTCAATATGATTGGATCACCACTGCTGTGACCTTTGAAAAGAGTTTCGAGATAAGAAGCTACATTGCCGGAGATGGGGGAGTGGAATACAACTTCTACGCCTTCGACGAGAACTACAACACAGAGAACCTGTATGCGGGGGCGAGGAATGAGAGATTCGGCATAAGGTCACTCTATTCCACCAGCGGTACGATCACAGATATCGAGGCGACAATAGCATTTCCCGGAACTCCCATCATCGTGAGGCAGCCAGTCCTCAACTTCGGTAGCATGATAAGCACCATCGTCTGGAACATCGATGTTCCTGGGGACCTCGCACCGGGAGTCTATCCGGTCCAGATCCAGATGACCTATCTTAGGAACGGGGAGATCATATCGGAAGCTCCAAGGATATCGGATTTCACGGTGGAATACACACCTCTCCTGATGCCTCCGGAATTCAATGATCTTGGTTCTCCATTTGCGATATATACACAGAAGAACCTGCCAACGAGCATTCAGGTTCCATTCTTCAATGTGGGAAATGTTGACCTCTATGACATCGTTGTCAGCCTGGACACGAGCAATACCAGGTATGTCAAGAACGATGGTTACTGGTTCGATGAGAATTCCAACTCCAATACTGTTTACGACAACCTCGAATTCAAGATAGATTCTATCCCCGTTGGAGAGCAGGGCATGGCAACGTTCCAGGTTGTTAACTTCCTCCCCAGACTTCCGCCAGGCCTCTACAAGATACCAATAGACTATTACGCAGTTTACCACGATGATGGGGGAACCGGAAACACTCCGGGAGAGATGGTGTCGGGATACTGGAACGAGAAGGGATACTATGAACACCGGAACATCATGAGGGACATCGAATTCCCTTATACGAACGACGAGCATATACCCTATCTTCTCATAAGGATCGCGGACGATCCTATGGGCCCGGAGATAACCGGTTACATAGACAGCGGAAACAACGCTTATCCGGGGACGGTCAACCAGTACATGAGACTTAGGGTCGAGAACAATGAGATGTACTATTTCTACAACCTTGAATACAGGATACATATAGACGATGGATCTCCCTTCAATCATCCATACGCTCATGAGAATTATACAGGCAACACGCTCCCTGTAATCTATCGTGGGGGATTGAGTGAGACATCCGGAACTGGGGTCAGTTCGGATGCCTTCTATTTCTATGCGAACATCAGAGAGGATGCCATGCCCGGGATCAATTTCTTCAAGGTTGATGTGGAAGGTGTCAACGAATGGAACGAACCCTTCAACCATACCTTCGTCGCATACATCACCATAAGGGCGAACCAGCCGAGGTTCCAGGAGATCGGAATAGAAGTGGGGGATATACTGGATGATAGGTCCGTGGAGGTCACTGTTGAGATCCAGAACATGGGTATGGGAGGAGCGCACAATCTTTCCTGCTACTTCGATTATACCAGCTCTGGGTACCTCAGTATGGGGGGGGCTTCGGGGGTCGGTGATGTCGGTCCCGGAGACACGTTCTTCTACTCGTTCAAGATGAAACCCGACGGGGAGAGAAGGTATTTCGATGGAAGCTTCAGTGGGAATGTATATTTCGCTTTCTATGACGACCTGGGTGAATTCGACGAGATGTTCTCAGGGAATTCCATTTCGGTTAGGTTCGACATCTATGACAAACTTCCTGATATAAGGATCATTCATGTGGATGCGCCGCTCGTGGACAGGGACAAGGAATTCACAGTAAGCGTTACCATCATGAACTTTGGCGGTACAACTGCCGAGGATCTCAGCATACTCCTGCCCTATGATTCAAACCAGTTCAGGATACTGGAAGGGGCCGAGCAGGATATCGGAGAAATGGAGGCTGGAGAAACGGTAGAACTCGAATTCAGGATGAAGGCCCAAGATGAGATCTCGGATGGAACCACCTATACCTTCTACATATATTTCTCCTACACGGATGTCCAGGGAAGGACCAGGACCTTCAGCGAAGCCCCCAGTGATGCGTTCTCGATACGGATCAAGGACCGGATCATTCCATCGGAGACCCAGACCGTGGTGAAAGATGACGGGGTCATCATATCGGATGGTGCCGGAAGCTTCCTCCTCGGGATAATGATCCTGATCGCGGTGATCGTGTTCGTCCGGATGACCAGGGGGACACCGAAGATGGAGATCAAGAACGTTCAGGAACAGCCGCGGGATGATATTAAGAGGTCCAGGAAAATGGATATGGAAAAGGATACCAAGAAGATCGAACTCGTGGATGAGGAGGAGGACGAGCAAGAAGAAGAGGAAGAAGAAGACGATGAGGAAGATGATGAGGATTGGCACTGAGCTGTCCTCATCATTTCTATATTTCCCCACCTGACCATTTCCAGAAAGTTATTTTAATCAAATGGTAGTATCCGCCATCCCACCGTCAACATGCGGGGATGGCCGAGATCCTTATCTTGGGGTCCTGTGAAGGAGGGACGCCCCCCCTTCAGCCCGGTATCTCGCAAAATCCATTGGATTTTGCTGACCTTCCGGATTGCCGACGAGGCAATCCGCAAGGCGGTTCCCGTACCGTGCAGAGCCATCCCCTCAGAAGCTAAAGTAAATCGATGCGGGGATGGCTCAGCCCGGTACGGCGACGGATTGCTAATCCGTTGACCTTGTGTCACGGGGGTTCGAATCCCCCTCCCCGCGCCATATCCCATTTCACAGAATTATTGCTCAGTCTGAAATGGGATCGGGGAGATCTTCGGGATTCGAACCTTGGTCCTGGAAATCCGAGGTTGCCGTATCCGAGGGTTTGCAGGTCAGGGAAATTCTGAAAGAATTTGCCTAGATCTTGAAACATATCACCGCCCCCGCTGATGTTTCAAGACTTGAAAAATCTCCGATTTTGAAAAGTCGAATCCCCCTCCCCGCGCCAATTCTTCTCGTCAATTTTAAATTGAACACAGAATTGGCGCTCGAAAATAATTACATACGGCTAAAAAGAATTTGAAAATAATTTTGTCTTTTTACCCTGGCCCTTGGGATCTGGCTTCTCGTCAATAATATACCGATCCCAAGGTCCCCCTCCCCGCGCCATACTCTATATGATTCCTTTTTAACAAAATCTATATTTTAATTTCACTTATCCAATTCCGTATGGAAGGGAAGAACATCGCACGGAAGGTTATGGGGGTCATCGTAATCTTTGTGGGATTATTTATCTTCATAGGTGTTTTAATGAGGTTGACGGGATATTTTCCAATAAGGACCCCTGATGATATTTGCGAGACCATCGTCGCTCCCATCGTCGGGATCGTTGCAATCATCGTTGGTATACATCTACTCAGAACCGATGCTGATTGATGAATTATTCCCCCGCACCATATTCCATTCTTGATCCAGTACTGGTTCAAGAAGCAACTCTTCCCACTATTTCCCCGACCTGGCAGATTCTATCATCTCCTTGACCGCTGCGGGAGGTTCGATCTTCTTGGGAGGGATTGGTTTCTTCTCATCCTCTCCTTTCGTTTTCTTAGGTTCGGGTGGAAGAATATCTTCTCCTTTTACGGTGGTTACATCCTTGGCCCTGTTATCGAGCACATCACCACAAGAAGAGCACTTTCCAACCTCCCCGGGGAGGATGATCTCTTTATTCTCGGCATTGCAGGAAGCACATCTCCAACCATTGATGATATTCGGAGTGTTCTTAAGATATTCCGTTGTGTAGAAGGTCTCCTCTTTTTCATCCATCCTTCCCTGGATAAACCCTTTTTTCAGACATTGTTTCACGGCATGGCGTGCCACTTCCTTATTCTTGTCCATTTTTCTTGCCAGATCAGAGATCGTAATGATCCGATAAGACCTCAAGGTTTCAGCGAGTTCTGACAGTTCTCTGATCTTCTTCCTTAAGAAAAATGCAAGAAGAAGGAACAGCGTGGCGAGAATAAAAGCCGGAAAGACGCAAAATATCGTTGAAACAATTCCCACTACCTCCCCACTTCCACTTCCATCCACTTCTGCGAATGCGGATATGGTGACCGGGATGAACATGAGTAATAATACCAGAAATACAAGTCCTATAATGAAGAATAGATACCATGATCTGAATTTCATTTTCATCCCTTTGGTGTTCTCGGTTATTTATCCTGAATCGGGTTCAATTATAGTATTGCAATTAAAGCAGGTTCCAGTCTGGCCAGGTTGGATGTAATTGAAGTTCCTTGCTCCGCATACCGGACATAGCCAGAAAGTTTGAGGAGATGGTTGTGGTGGAACCTGGGGGGGAGGAGTCGGGATATTTTGTTGAGATCTCGGTGGTTTCTCTTCTTTAGGTTGGTCTCCTCCGATAGGAGCAACCGGTGAGTTGCAATACTTGCACTTGCCCATCTCCCCCGGGAGTATCACCGAATCGTTCTTTGCCCCGCAGGAATCACATTTCCAGCCGAACCTGACATTCGGGGTCTGGTCAAGGAACGCCTTGGTAAAGAATTCGCCGGTCCCCCTATCCATATAACCTTCGAGCTGCTTATCCTCCAATATCCTCATGATCGTTTTTTCGGCCTCCATCTCATTTTTTCCGATCTTCTTCGAAAAATCACCGACCTTTATCCTTCTGTGTGATTTCAGCAATTCTGCGATCTCCCTGTTACGACGTCTACGAGTGAAGCCTATCAGACCGATAACAAGAAAGACGACCGTCGGGATCAGGAAAACGGGACTGCAAACGAAAAGATAGATGGCTCCCATCCCTTCTCCGTCCTCTTCTTCCTGACTTGTCGAGGAACTCTGGATGTACAGAAAGTCAACACCAACGGTGACAAGCAGTGCAACGATAAGAAAACCCAGGACCGCCAATCCAAATGATACCTGCCAGAAACGGACCATGTCTCCCCCGAACCTGATAGACATTTTGAATATAAAATATTAGCACCAAAGCTTTCTAAAAAGATATTATTCACCAATCATAAAGCTGAGTGGGTTCATTGAAGAGTTCGCGAAGGAAGTCGAGAGATGGACCCCGCACCATATTCCAATGCAGCAATCCATGGCTTCGTCCTGTAAAAATCCTATGATATGTTTGCCATGGATAAAACTATAAGGACAGATAGATTGGCACATCGGATGAAAAGAGGAGCATACGAGGGGTTCAAGAGGATATATTTCCCATTGAGGAAATTCCAGATCGAGTTCTCGGCAAAGCTTCTCGGCTCCGGGTTCAGGTGCCTTTCGTTGGAAGGGGAGTCATATCACGGGCTTACGATCAATTCTGATCTGACCTTGAACTGCAATTGCCCGATTACATGGGTCGGGGGCAGATCGGGAGCCTCAG
>JBLIRH010000016.1:0-39966 GCA_049472215.1 Thermoplasmatota archaeon
CGAGGAGCTGGCTGATATGTTCATGACCCTCGCCCAACATGCAATGGCCAATAATATCCAGCTATCCGGTCCGGCTATTTTCGTGAGCCATGAGATGAACGAGGAGGAAGCGCTCAGGGCGCAGGAGGAGGGGAATGCGGACCTCGAGGCGACCTTTCCATACCTGGGAGACCAGGCCCCCGAGTCGAGCGAGATAAAGGCATACGAGCTGCCGGGGGCAAAGATGGCAAAGCTCCTCTACAAGGGCCCCTACGACCAGATGGGGCCGACCTACTCCAAGCTTTTCAATTGGATACAGGACAACGGCAAGACCATCGACGGCCTTTTCAGGGAATGCTATCTGAACAATCCCGAAGAGGTCGGAATGGAGAATGCCCTCACGGAGATCCAGGTCCCCATCAAGTAACTGAGGGCTTGGTAAATTCTCAAGTGAAGCCCTTGAGGAGAGGTTTGGACCCCGCCCCGCAGCCGATCACGGTTTTGATACCCAGTTCGACCTTTATGTCGATGTCGACCACGTCCTCGTTCCTGACATGATAGATATTTCCCGAGGTCGGGTTCGGACCCGTCGGGACGAAGACAGTGGTGTAGGGGCCGGAGGGATTCCTGTCGGTAACGAATCCCGTCATCATAGTATCGTTCCCGAAGGGTTTCACAAGGACGACCGCTGAAAAAGGGGTCTCTTCCTCACCCGAGAAATGCATGATGACCTCCTTTGTCACCATGTATCCGGGGATCTTCTTGAGAAAATTGTTCTCCACGTGCTTGTGGAAGAAGTTGCCCACCCTCGTCCTGATGAAGAAGCCTAGGAGGAAGCACCCGACCACGATGGTAGCGATCACCGCAAGGTCTATCAAAGGTCTGAAAACGCCTAGCAGGTCAGCTATCGGGCCCGATACCGGCTCCACAAGACCGATGATAATGTTGTAGAGCCAGTAAAAGACCCATCCAAGGATTATCAATGGCAGCACAACTCCCAGACCGCCGATCATGGTCGTCCAAAGGAATCTCTTGAGGTTCATCGTCCTTCCCTCCATCTCCTGGTTCGTTACCTCAATTGTGGTATGATAAAAAAACCTATCATGCCAGTAATATCACCTTATGAGACACAAATCCTAAAATATCCACATCATTATGGGTCAGTCGGTAGAATGGAGACTCCTAGACTGGACGTGGAGATAGCCGGGATAAGGTTCCGAAACCCTCTGATCCTGGCATCTGGGATCGCAGATGAGACCGGCGCCTCGATGGCTGAAGCAGTCAAGATGGGGGCCGGCGGGGTCGTGACCAAATCCCTGAGCCTTGAGCCCAGGGACGGCCACAGGAATCCCTGCCTGGTCGAGCTGCCCTACGGTTTGATAAATGCCATGGGGCTTCCAAACCCGGGCATAAAGGGATTCGAGGAGGAGATTTCGGAGTACCTGCGATCGACGAACGGGTCCGCTCCAATAATTGGGTCGGTTTTCGGCTCAACGATAGAGGAGTACGCCCTTGCGGCCGGAAGGATCAGCGACATGGGGGTTCACGCGATCGAGCTCAACGGCTCCTGCCCGAACGCGAAGGGTCTTGGACTCCAGTTCGGCCAGGACCCCATGGTCATAGAGGACCTGGTAAAAGAAGCCAAGAGGGCTGTCAAGGTTCCCGTTTTCTTCAAACTTACACCCGCCTGCTCGCACATCTCCGACCTTGCCCTCGCTGCCCAGATCGGAGGAGCCGACGGTATCGTAGCGATCAACACGATGCCAGCGATGAGGATCGAGGTGCGGACCAGAAGGCCTCTCCTGACGAACGTTACCGGAGGTCTTTCCGGACCGGCGCTCAGACCCATCGGGGTGCGGTGCGTTTACGAGATCGCAACATCGGGAAGGATCAGGATACCAGTCATAGGGGTCGGAGGCATCTCCACCTGGGAGGACGCTTTGGAGTACATGATGGCCGGAGCATCAGCGGTCCAGGTGGGAACAGCGGTGACCTGGGGGGACCTGAAGGTGTTCAGTGATATCTCCGAGGGGATGATATCCTTCATGAAGGAGGAAAGGATCAGAAGCGTCCAGGATATCATCGGAGTCGCCAAGGGGGTGAAGGAATGAGGGCTCCCGGAGAGATGGAGATGGTCAGGGTGGAGAAGGTAGTGAAGGAAGCACCGACCGTTTCCACAATTCTGTTCTCACCGTTCCATCTGGCAAGGTGGTCAGGCCTCGTCCCCGGTCAGTTCCTGATGGTTTGGATCCCGGGTGTGGATGAGGTTCCCATGTCGCTTTCACATCTCAGGAAGCAGCCTTTTCAGATGGGGATCACGGTCCAGGACATCGGAGAGGCAACGGGTGCATTGTGCTCGGTCAAAAAAGGGGACCTGCTTGGCATCCGCGGCCCGTACGGAAACGGTTTCACATTGCCGTCCCCAGAGGACATCGAGACCGTTATCGGTGTCTCCGGCGGGGTAGGGGCGGCATCGACGGTACTTCCGATGGAATGGGCCCGCTCTGAGGGTTTCATGACCATGAACCTTGTTGGAGCGAGGGACAGCGGTCTTCTGCTCTTCAGAGGCAGGTGGGAGGCGATCTCGGACAAGGTCCTGTATTCCACTGACGACGGGGGCTTCGGCCATCAAGGTTTCGTCACGGACCTCCTCAGCAGGGAGCTATCGGAGATGACCGATGAGGAAAGGGCAGGGACCATGGTCTTCACATGCGGACCCGAGGTGATGATGGTGGAGGTGAAGAATGTCCTTGACCGCTTCGAGGTCCGGGGCCAGTTCTCCCTGGAGAGGTTCATGAAATGCGGCATCGGGGTCTGTGATTCCTGCTCTATGTCAGGGAAACGGGTGTGCATGGACGGACCTGTCTTCACCGGGCAAGAGGTCGGCAGGCTCAGGGAGTTCGGGAATTATCACAGGGACAGAAGCGGGAAGTTGATCCCCTTGAAGGAGTGTGTACGATGAAATTGAATGAGCTGATGATGCTTGTAGCCGCGGTCATACTTATCGGTCTAGTATTCATGGCGCCCGTGAATGCCCAGAGCGGAGCAGTACCGGTCGGTGAACCTTTGCACCTCTACATCAGGCGGCAGCCTGTCCAGGACATGACCTTTCTATACTTCCACCCGCCGGACGATACATACAACAACAAGGCCAGGGACGATCTGTCATACAGGAAGACCCTTCTGGCAAAAGGAACAGGGAACGATACTTTGACCATGTACTTCCCCCAGGACCCCGAGAGCAATTTCCTCCAGTTCGAGCCCAACAACACTCTCAAGCTGACCTACAACTTCGTCATCTCCGCCATCAAACCCACGGACCCGTCGAACACGACATACAAACTCAAGGTCCGTATCGAGATAGACGAGGACCGGGACAGGAATTACGACCGTGAGATCTCCTTCGAGATAACCGGGACCGCAGATTCTGAACGAGGCTACAAGAACGGGACCGTCGCCGGAAATACGGGTGATCTCAAGGCATTTGACGGGAAGAAAGGAGGGAGGCTGAGGATCACCCTGAGCAGGGAGGATGACCTTGATAGCACGCTCACGATCTACTGCGGGTACCAGGGATACCATTCCTACTTCCAGCTCCCCTATTCCAAGTTCCGGTATGCACCGGATGAGAACGGGGACGATCCGCCCGTGGTGTGGCCCTACGTCCTGGGGGTCGCTGGTATCGTGGTTCTCAGTGGAGCCGCTTACTTCTACTTCAGGAGCAAACAGGAAGAGAAGGAGCCCCCCGCAAAGGTTCCGGAGAGGAGGGGAGGCCGGAGGAGGAGATGATGTACCTCACCCTGGACCTTCGCTGCGGTGTATCCGGTGACATGCTTCTTGGCGCCCTTCTCGACTGGTACGAGGCCGAGAAGGGGGATATCCAGCCCGTTCTCGACATCATCATGAAGGCTGCTTCGGTGCAGAGCCCGACAAGGGTTTGGACCAGGAACGTGATGAGGGGTGACCTCAAAGCTAAAAGGTTCTATGTGGAATGGGAGAGGCTCGAAAATGATACGACGACCGGAGCCCAGATGCTGTCATATCTCGAATCCGGACTGAGTTTGACCTCGATGAACACCCGGGTTAAAAAACTGGCAGGGAGGATGATGAGGATCCTCCTGGAGGCGGAGGCAGCGGTCCACAACGAGAGAAGCGTGAACGACGTCCATCTTCACGAGGCGGGGACGCCGGATACACTGGCAGATGTGATAGGCATCGCATACGTCTCAGACAGGCTGGAGGTCGACGGATACTGGGTGAGATCCACGCCAGTTTCCCTCGGAGCGGGGACCATAGGGACCGAGCACGGAGCCTTCGACATCCCTGTCCCCGCCGTGAGGCATCTGATCAGGGAGCTGCCTGCCAGGCACGGTCCTGTCAACGGCGAGCTGGCGACCCCGACAGGGGTGGCCGCTGCAAGGGCTCTTGTCGAGTTCTGGATGGACCACGGCGACGTCGGGGATTGCGCCCCCCTCAAAGGAAAACCTGTGGGCAGGGGGGCGGGCGAACGAGAATACGGGGATGGTTTCCCCAATACGTTGACCCTTTACGAGGAGGTTTGAGAATGAAGGAAGATTTCGATCTCGTTCTGGATGACAGGGACGTCAGGCTCTCGCTGTCCAAGAAGAAGGTTCAGCTGGATGGCATAGAGCTCAACGTCAGGGCCGTGTCCCTCGGAAAGAGAAGAAAGTATACGACATTCCAGGTCATCCTCTTCATGGTCGCGGTCATCGCCTGCGGAATAGTCCTTTACGCAGCCTTGAACACCTTTCTCGTGAGTGATGACGAAGGGAGCCCCTACATGGAGATCGACGGATCCAACACGGTATCATACAGAAGGGCGGTCGGCGGGGTGTCAAGCCCGGTGTTCCTGACACCTTCGGGACAGCAGGCGGTGGACCTCTCGGGTTCGGTCGATTGGAGAAGTGAAGGCTGGGACGAGATCACCATAGAAAGCGATACCGAGGGAAGGGCATCACTTCTGGTGATGTGGCAGGGGAACGCCGACGATCTGCTCACAAGGCATATTTCCGTCCTGGCCGTAGAGGTTGATTCCGAGGACCCCTACAAGCTCGAGATCGTATATTTCGTGAAGCTCGGAACGGACCGGACGGTGATGGACCAGGTATCCTTCAGCGAGTTCATCGACAACCCGGATACCCACACCGGGAAGCACAGGTTCAAGGTCGAGCTGGAGGAGATCACACTTGGCCAGGCCAGGAACTTGCAGAGCGGGGATGTCTCCTCGAACAAGGGCTGCCTCGTGGGAATATCCTTCCCACAGGGGATCTCGCAGGGTGAGGTACGGGTAAGTCTGAGCTACGGTCCGGACTACTATCATGAACCATCCCAAATGAACATCATCCTCGGAGCTGTCTCTGCCGTCGTGACGCTGGGAGGGCTTTTCATCGTCTACACAAGAACGAGCAGGGACACGGCTTACCTTATATTGGACACAAAGGACAGGGAGTACGCCTTCTCCGGAGAACATGATGACCTGAGCGCACTTTATCTCAAGATATCCAAGATAACGATACCAAAGATGAAGAGCGCCGAGGAGAGGGATACCCTCAGACCCGGTGTAACAAAGGGAAGCGACATAATAGACGAGGAGGAGGCTGACGCCATCGGCAAGGACCTGAAAAAGAGGCCCGGCGGCTCGGGGAAGATGATCGTTCACCAGTGCCCGGAATGCATGGGGACCGAGCTCTATTATGAAGGAGGATTCATGACCGGATACAAGTACCACTGCAAGAACTGTGATTATGTAGGGTCATTCGTGATAGAAAAACAGGTTGACTTCGATAAGTGATAGATCAGGGGCCCCGTAGGGCCCCTAATTAAAAATTGCGGGATCAGTAGAAGTTCCTTCTTGGAGGCCTTTCCTCTCGGGGTCTGGCCTCGTTGACCTTCAGCGTCCTTCCCTGCCACTCTTTCTGGTCGAGTGCCTCGATGGCGGCCTTTCCCTCGTCTCCATTTTCCATTTCGACGAAGCCAAAGCCCCTGGACCTTCCGGTCATCCTGTCGGTTATTATCTTTGTCGCAACTACCTGCCCGTATTCCGAGAACAGCTCTGCAAGATCGTTCTCGGATGTAGAGAAGGGGAGGTTCCCCACATATATGTTCATGTCTTACATCTCCTGGAACCATGACTTCGGCCGGCCATCGCAGGTACATCCGGTGAGAGGAACCCGTTGCAGAACGGCGTTGTCACGGGGACCCAAAGGTCTGGTCCCTACCACCCCCAGACATTACTATTATTTAAGATGGGCTGTTGAAAATTCCATTTTAACCCCTCTTTTTGCGTCAGAGCCTGTCATGACACATTCACCGACCTTGGGGAAAATAAGAGTTATAAACAGATTTTAACGATTTTATACCGAGGCTAGAGGAGGAAATGAAATGGAGAAAAGGATGGTCATATGGGGCATCTCGATGATGCTCGTTCTCACTGGGATATCGATAACCGCCTTCACGAATGGAAGAGAGGGGTCTTCTGGAACCTACCCCCAGCCTGCCGAGGATGCCTCCGGCGAGATGAAAGAACTGGATATGGGAGAGGCTCCCTTTTCGGGGGCCCTCCCGCTAATGGACCTGGGACTCGATGAGGCTGAATTCTCACCTTTCACGGATGCGATGGTATCGGATGAAGGCGTGACGGATGAATTCATCCGGTACAATGCCGCTTATTACGCCCTGGATCCTCCGACCAGGGCCTCGGACGCGGAGAACGAACAGAATGTCCACGACTTCGCCAACGGGTCCAAGGTCGTCGGGGATGTGGAGACCATAGATGGAACGCTGACATACGATCCGGACCAGGTCCAGTCCGACTGGAAGGACTGGTACAAGCTCCAGGTCACGGACATCAACGAGCTTGCGGACACGATCGATGGTGTAAGGAACGTATCCGTCGAGCTGACAAGCTACACCGATGGCAACGATGCCTATGCGGACCTGTATGAACTTACCATGGACAGCGGTGCACTTGTGAACGAGTTCGCCGATTTCCTGGCCATCAATCTGATATATTTCGATCCATGGGTCGGATACGTGGACATGGGGAACTGGGACTTCATGTTCGACGACCAGGACGACACCGACGGGTGGGTATGGGACGGAGACAACGCCCTGTATCCAGACGATAATTGGTCCACACCCTTCAGGACCCCCGTGAACTCCGAAGGGGAAGAGGACCCTGACGGGTTCGCAAACGGCTTGACCGAGGTTGGTTGGTACTATATCGGGATCGGCCTGGACTTCTATATCAGAGACCAGACATGGAGCAGGGACCTCTTCACGGTGAAATATTCCTTGAAGATAGATTCGAGCCAGCAGGAGGATACGGACCAGGGTTCCAATGCTTTCGAGGACGCGCAGCTCTACGATGACACCAGCGAGCCCAAGCATCTCAATTCCAGGTTCAATCAAGTGGACTGGTACAAGATGGAGGGCTCGGATCCCAGCAAGATATGGAACATCTCCTTCACTCTGGACCGGCAGAGAGGTTTCGGTTTCATCTCCGAAGACGAACTCGACTACATGGACAACTGGATCTGGACGTTCATTGTTTGGAGGAGCATCGGGGAGGATGGGATCTGGAACACCGACGATGACGGCTGGTTATACGACTACGCCATCCTGAGTTTCTTCATAACGGGCGGGAGGTTCGTAAGCAATGCGGAGCAGAACCTGAGCTTCAGATACAGGAGCTGGGCGCTAGAGAACGAGCAGAGGGAGGTCTATATCGGCGTGATAATGGAGCCCGTTATGGTCCGGATAGAGGGGGGCGAGATCCTGGGATTCTATTACTACTCGCCATACACATCCTGGAACAACTACACCCTATCCTACAGTGTTGTAGAGGAGGTCCCGAACAGGGCTCCGACCCTTTCTGAACTTCAGATCGAATCCGACTGGCCCGGGCATCCGACCGGGGGGCACTACGATTCGATGTTCTACTTCAACATCACCTATACGGACCCGGACAACGACCCTCCCAAAGAACTCAACCTTGTCCTGGACCCACTCACGATGGAAGAGGTCGTGATCGACCTGAAACTCCACGAAGTGACCACCTCGGACACGGATTACACCGATGGGAAAGACTATTCGTATTCGATCCTCGGAAAGTACCTGACCGACGATCATTATCCGCATGTGGTCATGGTGAATGCAACAGATGTGATCCCTATTGGGTCCATCAGGATCCAGAGGTGGTCGGGGGATTTCTACTATAATAACACCTTGTACGTCTGGGATGATAAACCTGTTTCGGTGAACCCCACCAACCTGAGGATGGTCGATCTGGCAGAGGATGGTGGTTCGGAGGAGGTCGAGCTTGAATCCCACAACGTCAACGGTGTCTTCCATGACCCGGAGACCGATTTCCTGGGATTCCAGGCGTGGAACAAAACATCAAAGTCGTGGAAGACCGATTACGATTCCGAACTCATCCATATCAAGATCGAGAAGATATCGGGCTACTGGTATGCCGTGGTTACGCCCAAAGCTAACCGCAACGGCGAGGAGACCGTGAAGTTCAGAGGTTTCGACGAGCATTCGAACGTGACCGCCGATATCAAGTTCACCGTGGACCCGGTAAACGACCTGCCGAAGGTTTTTACCGTCGAGGTCGACGGGAAGCTCTTCGATGTCGACAGCACCCGGCCGGAAAATCCGTTCGTGGACCTTCAGGGAAAGGTTGATGTGCTGCAGGGCGAGGAGCTAATCATCAATATCAACGCGGAGGACATGGATACCGAAGATGAGAAACAGCCTCTTAACTACGTTTTCAAGGAATCGTCATCCGATGATTGGGAGGGTCCTCTCGAGGTGAACTCCGAAACCGGCCAGATCAAGTTGACCCCCAATAATGATGATATCAAGGAACGAAACTCCATCATAGTTGTATCCATCGATGACGGTTCGTTCGACGGAGTGGTGACGCTAAGGATCGAGCTCGAGCTCACTAATATTAACGACGAACCGTCGATAACCCTGCCGGATATTGATACGGTATACGAGAGAGGGGACCAGATATCCATAGTCCCCATTTTCAACGATCCCGACCCGGGTGATACTTTGATCATTTCCATGAACATGCTGGATGATCTCGAAGGTGTCGACCCCATCGTTGACCAGCTGCCATATGCAGACCTGGAAGAGGACCTCGATTGGAGCTTCAACGAGAACATCGGAAGGTTCTGGCTCAAGACCAATGACTGGAAGATATGGAAGGGGACCGGAGGATATGTAGGTGTAATGAATATCACCGTTGTCCTTAAAGTGACCGACGCGAAGGGAGCCTTCGATACGGTACAAATAGAGTTAAAACTCGTTGGTGGAACTATTGATCCGGACGAATTCGATACCTTGACCCTTGGAGAATATCATGCTTCCGTCTATGACCTGCATCCGGAAACTCCCGATAAAGTGGAAGGTCTCAAGGTCAATTTCAAGGTGGACCGGATAATAAAGGATATATTCGGGGATGATATGGAACCTCGCTGGGAGTTCGATGGAGAGGTCATTTCCACCAAGGAGGACTTCGATCATACCTTCGATACCTACGGCCTGAAGACGGTCTATCTGTACTTCGAGAAGGACAATATGCATACCAAGGCGCAGAAAGTTGAGTTGAAGTTCACCCTGGTAGAATATATACCCCCAGTAACACCCGATGACGATGATGTTCAGGGAAACGCTTCCTTCGGATGGGTACTACCGGTCCTCATCATTGCAATAGTGGTGATCGTCATCATCCTGATCCTGGCCTTCTTCGTGATCTCCAAACGGAAGAAGGAGCAAGCTGCAGCTTCGGAGGAATACTACGACGAGCAGCCACATCTTCACGGAGGCCGCGGACACGCTCCCGGCCTCGGAGCCCACACTCACACAAGGGAGCTCTCACCTGCAAGGGAGGCGGAAAGGACCGAAAGACTGCCCCCCGGAAGGGGAGACACTGCACCGAAGATGGAATGTCCCCACTGCGGTGCCGCTGTCCAGAAAGGATGGTTCCTCTGTCCTGAATGCAAGAATCCCCTTGACTGAGGAGAAATGGGTCACAACGTGCCAGATAATCCGCAGTAAGGACACGTTATCTGATGGGAGCCCTCAGGGAGGTTGATATGCCCCCCGCATTGGGGGCACTCCACCATCACCATCTTACCCTGGGCCCCGCTTGCAGGAGGGGCATGCTGGATGGCGGTATGTCCGTGGGGGTGATAATCCTGAACATGGTGTTCATGATGCGTTGAATGCTCCGGGGTGTGGTCCGTCAGCTCCACCGCATGGTGGACATCCCCCTCACCCTGCACCTTGTTGATCAGCCCCTTTGTGATGAAGTAGTCGATGAAGGCCAGGATTATTGCGACCATCAGTATTGCACCGGTAAGGATGATGATCAGATTGTTCTTCACGAGGGCGAGGGATATGACGATTATCGCACCCGAAAGGACGAACATCAGGAAATGGAGCGCGGGGATCCATCCGGGTACCTTCTTGACCCCGGCCTTCACGTCCTTTCTGCTGGGAAGAAGGATGTAGGTGACCATCAGCAATAGGAAGGTTATGAGAAGAAGCGCCTCGGAAAGTATCCAGTATGGTTCCAGCTCCGCCATCGTCTACCCAGAAATACACTGTTATTTATTCATTGCGAATGAAAGGACGAATTGCTCCCGTTTTTATCCTATTGACTTCCCCTTTGGCGGCTCATAGACGTACCTATGGACGAGGAGCGCAGCCACGATCCCCATCAATGCAGATAGCAGGAAAGCGATGGTGTCTCCGGGGAGGTCCATAATGACCAGGTCATACATACGGCCGTTCGTGATGTCCCATATGAGGCCTCCCGCGATGGGGCCCATCACCGCTCCGATATTGGACCAGGCCTGTATCGTGCCTATAAGCCTGCCGCGTATCTTTTCCGGTACCAGGTCCGCCTGGAGGGACCTGGTGGCTGGCATTGCTATCTGCCGTCCCATGTCCTTGCCCGAGTAGAATACCATTGCCAGCCATTTCCCGAAGGGAAATGCCGGTGTGAACGACATGATCAGTGTCGAGATCCTCGATCCAAGACTGCCCCAGACAACAAAGGGTTTCTTTCTTGTACTGTCGGAGAGTACTCCCGATGGGACCACAAGGATCAGCCCCATTCCCTGGGCCACTCCGAACAGGACCGAAAAGACCATTGCCGACATGCCGAAATTCCTCTGCATGAAAAAGAACATGACGACCGATCCCAGGGACCAGGAGATCCCTTCAAAGAAGGAGTTAGCATACAGCATGTAGAGGGAGCGCTGGATGACGGGCCTGAGCAGTTTTACAGCCTTCCTCTCCTCTCTCAGCATTTCCTTCTTGTCCTTTATGGGAGGGAGAACATCCCGGAGGAAGAACAATCCGATGAAGGCGCCGATGAATGCGATCGCACTTGTGAAATAGAACGGGGTCTTGATCGATGTCAGTTCGGATAGGTGCAGGACCTCCTCCGAAAGATAGAGTATCCCGCCTCCGATGATGGGGCCGGCAACTATCCCGATATTGGTCAGAAAGATATAGATCGAGATGGCCCTGCTTCTTTTCTCCCGCGGTGCAGAATCCACAACGAGTGCTTCACCGACCGGCCATACCATTGCCGATGCCGTGCCCTGAAGAATACGGACGAGGAAAAGACCTGACCAGTGGGTCGGAACAGTGAAGAGAAAAGCAAGTATCCCGTAAAGGAACATGCCAGTGACTATCACCTTCTTTCTGCCGATCCTGTCCGATAATCTTCCGAACGGTCTCGCCAGGAAGGCCCTGGTGAACATGAAGGATGCAAGGAGAATGCCAACCTCGAATCCTCCGCCCTTCAACAATTCGACATATTTCGGAAATAGGGGAAGGATGAGGCCAAATCCCAAATAGATTGTGAAAGCGAGAGAGGATGCCACGATCAGGTTCTTAACCCAGTTCTGCGACATCCCCCTACTGTCCTTTTCGGGATCAACGTTCGATATACGTCACGAAACCCTCTACGGAAACGAAGGCCGCCCCCTTGGTGCAGTGTATGAAGACGTAGTATTCGCCAGGTAGCTTTATATCGTTCTCATCGAACTCCCATGAAACCTGTTCGGTCCCCATAACCTCCACCGTCTCGTTGGCCATTAGCTTCTCGTAGGGATTGTAGAGGAGCAGGTCGACCTTGTTCGAGGATATCTCCTGGGCATAGAAGCCGGTGACGGTTATGTTCAGCTCCATGTACATGGCGTTCTTCTTGATGGTCCAGTTCACCTCTGTGGTGTTGCTGATTATCCGGATACCCGGTATCAGTGGCTCCCCTATCAAGATCTGGGTGCCCGAGTTGATCAGAACGTCCTGGGGAACTATCTGGATCGTGACGGTGGCATTGTCCATTGCGTTGTCCTCGTCGATGACCGTCATCTTGACATCGTAGATGCCCTGCTCAGAGAAGACATGTATCACGGTCCCGTTCTCCGTCTTTTCGAGCTTGGAGCCGTCCCCCCAGTCCCAGATATAGTTGAAGATACCCCGGTTGGTCAGGTTCCCCTCGTAATCGATATCGAAGGATTCGTTCCCGTCGAACGTGACGCCTTCTCCCTCCCGCGCCATCTCCTTGTCGACCTTCAGGATGGCGGTGGGTGGAATATTGGGCTCCTCGACTGTCTTGTTATCGTCGTCTCCGCCCCCGCCGCCACCCCTTAATGAGTCGACGATCTTCGGGATCCCGATGACACCGGCGATTATGAGGATGAAAACCCCAATAACAACGCCGATGATCGTCAATGTGTTCTTTTTGACCATGATATCCACCCTTGGGCCAGCAATCTCGCTCAGCTAGGTCATTGGACAAAGCCGTTCATTAATGTTTTGATAGGAGCATAGAAGGTATCAGACCGGGGGCTTCACCTTCTGCCTTTCCTCCTTCTGGATCCTCCTCTGGAGTATCCGGTCGAGGATCAGCTTCATGTAAACGGCGTCATGTTCGAGTAGGGGGGATTCGGATATTACCCTGAACTCCCAGTCCTCGTGGTTCAGCATCATCTCCGCCAGCGGGTCGAACCTAAGGTCCCCCTTCTTGATGGGGGTCGCCATGATCTTGTCGCCGTCGGCATGTTCGACACCGGAAAAATGCAGGTAGAACTGATCGGACTTGGTCACGTTGTGGACCTTTTCGAACAGTTCCTCGAAATCATCGACCTCCCTGAGGCTGCCTCCCTCCCGGGAGTGAATGTTCGGAATATTGAGGACTGGGATCGTCTTCTGTACTCTCTTGACCAAGGTAAGCACTTCGTCCAGCGAGCCGAAGACCTTCTGCCTTCCGCTGGTCTCGATCCCGATCAGGGCTTCATATCCGAGCTTCTTGTACCTGTCCCGGAGGCTCCTGACCTCTTTGATGGCAAGGTCAAGGGCCTCATCCGGCTGGTGATCGTGATACATTCCGACATGTATGCTGACAACATCGGCTCCGAGTGCTATTGCCATCTCTCCGGCCCAGTTGACGTTCTCCACCGATCTCTCCTTGTAGACCTCGTCTCCCAGCAGGTCCATGTAGTAGGGTGCATGGATGGAGAGCTTCACGTCCAGCTCCTCTCCAAGCTCCCTTATGAGGTCCAGGTCCTCGGGTATATCTCTCTGGGGCCGTAAAAGCTGTATCTCCATGGCGTCGAGCTGAAGAGCATGTATGTCCTCAATGCCGTCCTTAAGGGTCCTGCCCTTGCAGGAGAGCGGAATGCCTGCTGGACCGAATCTTATGTTCATCACTTTTCACACCCTGTTCATCACCGTCTTTCTGTCCACTGTGCATCCCTTGGTACGCATCGAACCCTTTCCACTATTTTCTTGTATGCAGGTGTTATTTATACTTATTGTCAGAATCACCGGTTTTGGTACTTTTTTTTACATTCAAAGGGAGATCTTCCCTTTCTTGAGCAGCATTTCGACGGCCTTGTCGGCCGCATCCTCAAGCTTGTCCTCGTTGTCCAGTTCTTCGGATACCATCTTGTTCTGATTGTCGATGACATCCCGGGAATCCTTTCGGATCTGGTTCCTTTCCTGCCTGAGCGCGATCACCTTTTCCCTTAGCTCCAGGGACCTCTGGTGGTAGGCATCGGCCTGCTTTCGGACCTTCAGGTATTCCTCGTGCCTCTTGTCAGCCTCCTTCCTGAGGTGGTCCAGCGTCGGAGAGACCTCGTCCATCTTCTCGTTAAGGTCCTGGAGCTTCTGATAGATCTCCTGGACCCTTGCGTGCTCTTCGTCGGCGAGGCGCCTGTACTCCTTGACCTCATCCTCCTTGTTCTGGGCTTCCACCTTGGCAGCCTGGAAGGCGGGCTCCTTGGCCTTCAGCTCCTTCATCTTCCTGCGCTTTTCCTCGATGGACTTGACTATCTCCCTCTCCTTTTCCAGGGAATGGGACCTGGTCTGGTACAGCTCCTCGAGCTTTCTGAGCTCGATATCTATGGTATGGATGTCCTCGTAGGGGTCCTCCTTCTTGGCTTCCTGGTCCCTGTGACGCTTGATGCCAAGCAAAGCCCTCGCCTTCTCGTTGAACATCTCCCTTCTTGCCTTTGCAGCCTTCATCTCCTCAAGGAGCTGGGCCCTCTTTGCCCTGAGGTCCTGGATGCCGTCCAGAAAAGCTTTCCTCTTCTTATGCAGGTCGTCCCTCATCTCCCGGTAGACCTTGGCCTCCTCGTTGAAGTGGTCTCGCTTCTCATAAAGGGCCTTGAGCCTCTTCTCGGAATCGGAGAGTTCCTTGACAAGTTCCTCGGGAAGCTCTTCAGGGGACATGGGATCGCCTGGCGCAGTGGAGAGATGGTAAACGGGAACTCCTATTAAATATCTACTAGTAAGAGGGCTTTTCCCGGTGGTGGTTGGCGACCCTCGCTGCGACCGCACCTGCCACGAAACCGGCATCGATGTTTACCACGACAAGAGGGGAACAGCTCTGCAGCATCGCAAAAAGGGCGGTCTCGCCCTTTCCATGGATACCGTAACCCGTGGAGATTGGGAGTCCGATCACCGGTATGTCGACCATTCCTGAAACAAGTGTTGGAAGAGCTCCCTCCCTCCCCGCAGCCACTATGAGCACGTCCGCTCCCCATTCCTTCAGGTCCTTCAATGGTCCCATCACCCTGTGGACGCCGGCAACACCCACGTCGTGGTACGACCTGACGCTGCAACCCAGCTCCCTGGCCACGATCTGGGCCTCCTTGGCCACGGGTATGTCCGATGTCCCGGCGGTCAATATTCCGACCTTCCCCCCGGTGTCCTTGACCTTTCTCTCCCCCTTCCATGCGACAAGGAACCTTGCATCTTCGTCCATCTCATGGTCAAGGTCCGCGATCCTCTCGGCAAGGGCTCCGACAAGCCTGGAAGAGGTCTCAGCATCCAGCCTTGAGACCATCACCCTGCCCTTTCTGTCCAAAAAGTCCGAGGCAGCCTCCAGAAGATGTCTGAAGGTCTTCCCCTCGGCTATCACGACCTCCGGGATCCCGGTCCTGTGCTCCCTCCCGGTGTCAAGCGTATGATGTTCCGATCCGAAAAGCCTGCGCTCGAGCTCCTTCTTGGCGTCTTCCAATGATATGATGCCGTCTAGCAGGTCCTTCAGGACGTCGTCCATGGCCCTGCATTCGCGATATAATATATAGGGGTTTCAATGGACCTTCCGGAGAGAGGATAAAAAAAGGACAGGCCCACCTCAAAAACAGTGAACTTCATATCCTGGGTAAACCCCATCGGGAAATCGATTAATAGGAAGTAGCGACAATGGGGTGATTCCCCAAAGCGGGGTCCACCAGGCCTGAGGGTCCGATCTGAAGGAAGAAAACAGTTCAAGCAGACGTGAACATCTGGAGCTTATGGCCAGGCTCCTTCCCCAGTCACTACCAGGTTTGAACCCGGAAAGCTTCGATCTGATCGACCACGTGAGAGATCAGGACGGAGCGGTCTTTCACATGCAGGTCTTCGACGGGACAAGGAACTACCATTTATGGACCAGCGACGGGTACCATGCTTCTGTCGACCACCTTGACGGAGATTCTCTGCTTGAGGTCCTGAAGCACCAGGCGGAGCTTTTTCAGAACTCAGCGAAACTCGAGACCTCTGCAGGAAGCGAACTGAGATACCAGAGGTTCGGACCGTGGTCATCCGCGACCCTTTCCGGTCTGAACTCCCCCGATGCGAAACCGGAACTCCTGAGGGAGAACGGGGAGACGAGGGTGAGGTGCGAGGTGCCCGACGGACGTTTGATGCTCGATATAAGGAGGTCATCATTGAGACCACCGACCGGCGAACTGGTACTGTCAAGGTTGAACAGCATGGGGTTCAGGTTCTCCCCGACACTTCTCGGAATGTCGTTCTGGGATGACGGCAGCTCATCCCTGTCGTGGTCAAGGCTGATGCACAGCAGAAAGAGCTCCGGCTCTGGGTTCAGACCTTTCCTCTCGGACCTCCGGGACCTGATCGAGGAGTTCCATTCCCTTCCTGTCGAGAAGGTCCAGAAGTATCTCATGAGGCTCTCGTCAGCAGAGAAACTCCCTTCCATCAGAGCAGCGGTCTCCATGGGTGCGGTGCTGGGTGAGCTCCACGGCAGTATACTGCTGGAACAGGACATCCGACCTGCCGGGAAGAAAGGTTTTTCCTCTGATATAATAGAACTATTCAACCCCCGCGAGTTCAGCACATCCGATGTAGGGTCAATAGTCGGTCTCTCGTCCTTCTATCTCGTGGAGCTCAAGAAGGAGTTCACGAAACTCCTTGGGGACAGACAGAGGCTGAACCCTGAGAGCGGCAGGATCATGAAGGCCCTGAAGCAAGAGAAGACCAGGATAAAGGGCGTCGATCTTTTCGACCTTGCGCTTCTGAGGGAAGGGTACCTGAAGAGGGAGCGGTCCCTCAGGGCCCGTTTCTCGTCCCTCAAGGAGTTCTCTGGATCCCCGATGGTCCCCTCCGGGGTGGATCCCCGGCTCGACAGGGTGGAATTGGATACCGACGGGAATTTCATGATCGAACACTTCGACTGGAAACCCTTCGGAGCGGAATCGGGAGAGATAGCCAAGGTCCTACCCCTCAAGGACCTGGCAATGGTTCTTAACTCGATGAACAAGGCAAGGTATCTCGCTTCCCGCCAGTTCGTAAGGAACGTGAGCTCGAAGGGAAGATTGGACGAAAAACAGCTCATCACCCTGCTGATCGAGTACTACATGGCCAAGAACGACTACAACCAGGTCATGAGGGATATCAATCTTTACAGGGCCGTTTCGGGAAGGAACGTCCCCTTCAGGTACGTATTCTCCACAGCTGTCGTCGGGTCTCTCTGGTTCCAGGTTGTCCAGAACTCTCTCGTTGCGGGGTACACCAACAAGCTCCATGAGATGGGCAAGGAGGACCTTCTGGATTATCCGAAGGGTTCTGACACCATAATGGGAATCCAGACGATGCGGTCCCTTCTGGGCCTCGGATCATCCCTTGAGGTGCTCAAACAGGGAATGGTGGCGTCCCCTCTGGGGCTCGAAGCCGAGCTTCTGAACGCGTTCTGCTTCACGGATCAGCCGTAATAGTACTCCCCTTTCCTTCTCTGCTCCTCATCCAGGCGGGAGCCCTTCTTGTTGATCCTCGGGCGCTTTGTCTCAGCGTCCCTTCTGAAGGTGACCCCCACATCCTCCAGGAACAGGTTCATCCCCTGCCTCAGCTCCAGGGGGCCGATGGCGGAACCGCTCACAGACGGCTCACCCTGGAAGACCATGAGCGTGTCGGAGACAAGATCGATGAAGTACACGTCATGGTCCACAATGAACCCGGAGCGCCCCCTCTTCTCGATGACCCTCCTGATGATCTTGGCGACCTCCATCCTCTGGTTCGCGTCGAGGTATGCGGAGGGTTCATCGAGCAGGTACAGGTCCGCTTCTTCCGCAAGCGCCCTGGCAACAGCGACCCTTTGCTGCTCTCCCCCGGAGAGCTTGCTCATCTCCTTGTCGTAGAGATGCTTGAGGGAAAGGGGCCCCTCGAGTTCTGCCTTGAAGAACCCTGACATGAATACATCCTTGAGCTCCACGATAAGGTAATCCCTTACGGATCCCTCGAAGTTGTGGCGGATATACTGCGGTTTGTAGGATATCTTGAAGGGGGTCTCTATGCTTCCCTTGTCGGGTTTGATCTCCCCTGCCAGCATCTTGACGAAGGTGGACTTTCCTGTAGCGTTCGGGCCGACGCACCCGACACTCTCCCCCATATGGATGATACCGCCCTTGGAAACGAACTTGAAGTTCTCGAAGCTCTTTTCAAGCTTCGGGAACCTGAGGAGCTCGCCTCCCTTCCATTCCGTTCTGGGAGGGTGGACATAGAACTCGACGGGCTTGTCCCTGAACCGGACGTTCTCCACCCTCATGTATCCCTCGAGGAAGGTGTTGATGGCCTGCTTCACGGTCATCGGTTTCGTAACGACACCGAAAGCCCCCGCTTCACCGTACATGAGGGACACGTTATCCGCAAGGAAATCGAGTATCGCAAGGTCGTGCTCGACAACCATCACCTGTTTGGTATCTCCCAGCTCCTTGATCATCTGCGAGACCTTCAGTCTCTGGCTGATGTCCAGATAGGATGAGGGCTCGTCGAGGAAGTAGAAGTCCGCTTTCTTCAGAAGGGTTGCTCCTATCGCGACCCTCTGGAGCTCTCCCCCGGAGAGCTTATCGAGGGTGCGGTCCAGTATATGTTCGATCTCAAGGATACGGGTCATCTCCTCGACACCTTCCGGGTCGACCTTCTCAAGGAGCTCCCTTACCTTTCCTGCGAAGGCCTTGGGGATGCTGTCGACATACTGGGGTTTCAGGGCCGAGACCATCTTCCCGTGGGCGATCCTCTCGAAGTGCTCGTAGAGCCCGGTCCCCGAGAAGCGGTCCATGACATCGCTCCAGTTCTCAGGTGCCTTTTCCTCTTCATCGCGGTCCAGTCTCTTCGACCCGAAAGCCTTCGGTTCCTCACCCTCGTCATCGTCCCCCTCGATCCCTTTTCCGAAGTTTGGGAGCATACTGCCTGAGAGTATGTTGAGAATGGTGGTCTTGCCGATGCCGTTGGAGCCGAGGAGGCCGAGGACCCTGCCCTCCTGGGGGTAGGGGATCCTGAAGAGCCTGAACCCGTTGGGACCGAACTGGTGCATCATGTCCTCCCCGAGCTCCTCGGGAAGGTTCGTTATCCTGATGGCATCGAAGGGGCATTTGTGGACGCATATGCCGCAGCCCACGCACAGCATCTCATCTATGATGGGCTTGTCCTTCTCGTCGAAGGAGAAGATGTCGTCCCCCGCCCTGACCCTGGGGCAGAAGTTGAAGCATTCCTTGCCGCATTTCTTTGGCTGGCACCGGTCATATATCAGGGAAGCTATCCTCATGATATCATTAGGGCCATCATGCGGTACCTTTTAAGGTTTTTCAGGGAACACTCACGGGAGAAAACGGTTATACTTTGGATTTCTTCATCATTTAAAGGAAATGAAAGGGGATACTTATGGCAGATTCGAGAACGGTCAGAAGGCTCGATGACAAGCTAATGAAGGAAGGGGTCCTCTCCGCTGACTTCAAGAACGATTACCAGACGGTCCACGACATGCTCAACAGCTACATGAGGAGGAGCGGAGGGAAGGTCCCTGGCGAGAATTTCAAGAAAGGGGAGGCGAAGCTTCGGGACTGGTTGATGATCCTCTACAAACAGGGGGCCTCCCAGGAGAAGCTCACAAGCTATCTCAGATGCGGACTGGCCCATCTTTCCTTCGACTTCATCGATTCGCAGAACAAGGGGATAACAGGAAGCGACCTAGTTACGAGGTCCCTTCAGTCCTTCAAGCTCAGGAACTACCACCGGTCATTCTTCAGGGTATCGCAGTCCAAGGAGAAGGAAAGGATATCGTTGAAAAAGAAGTGATGGTCAATCGACACAGAGTTCAACGATCCTTTCCAGGGGAAGCAGGTCCGTTTCGACCCTTGACATCTTGGGTATGTAGTGGGCGGCCTTCCCCGAATCCGTGCCCGCCCTCTCGATCCCTATGCTTCGGAGGGGGGTCACGACCATGCACGTATCGTTGTAGATCTCCACCCCTGAATCGATGATCGCTGTTTTCTTGCGAGGGTCCAATATCTCGAGGAGGGACCGGTTCGTGTATACGATGATCCTCTTGCCCCCTTTCAGCTTCCTTCCTTTCAGCGCATCGTACAGACGGTCGAACTCCGAGATACCGAACTGTGGGCAACCGAGGACGAAAACGTCGATCTCCTCCTTCGGTGCCGGGTAGAGCGTTTCCTTGCTTTCTTCAAGGTCCCTTGTGGTAAGGAGGATCTTATCGGTTATCCTGTCCTCCGCATATGCTTTCCGGACAAGGTCCTGTTCGGGGGTCATGCCCTCGATATGGAATATCGGATGGCCTCCTTTGGCGGCCATGGCGGCCCCGAGGTGTTTGATGGCTCCGTGGTCCGCGTCGAGCGGGATGCCTCTGTAGACGGCGATGCTCGAATTGAAGTTCTTCCCGATGTAAGCTCCGAGGAGGTCGTAGTGATGTACCTTCAGGCCCCCCTCCACCTTGACCTCGATCGTCGGCATCCTCGGTCCGTCGAGGTGCATTCCCCAGGAAGGTGTCTTCCCGAGGATCGCCGATGCAAGTGAAGATATCCCCCCTTCCCTGTTGGTTCTCGCACCCACGATGGAATTGGCATAGATCACGGCATTCGACTCCCCCCATGAAAGGTGGTCCCCGAACTTTATGGGATGGACACGCCGGGGTGTCTCGTAGGGGATGCACGAGCAGGTCATGTTTATGCCCAGCTTCGAATAGAGCTCGATTATCCTCATCTGCTTTAACGCGAAATCCTCCGGATACCCTATCTCCTTCCAGAGCTCGAGGTCCATCCCGGCCGGATTGAGGCTCGTCGGGACGGAGATCCTAGCCCCCATGCCATCAAGTTCTTCAAGAAGCTTGATCAAGGCCTCCCCGGCCGTATGATAGGAGACCCCGGACACATGGGCCGAAACTATCGGGACAAGGCCTTCCGCCCTTTCGAGATCACCGAGGTTGACCAGGACCTTCATTGCGAAAGCTTTGGCGTCCCCCTCCTCGCCTTCCAGGACAGCTTCCTCCTCCTTTGAGAGATGCATGTACCGATGAATGTTCCGGGTTCCTATTAACCTTCTCCTGATGGGATATCCCGAGGAGAGGGGTAACTGAAAGAAATATTTTTATAGTTTATAACAACTAACTGTATTACGCGAATAATACACTTCGCAATTGGTTTGGGAAAACGGGTGTGAAATATGAACGAGAGATCGACGACCATTTCAGCAAGGTTCTCATCGGACCAGGTCGAAACTCTCGAAAGGCTCCAATCGGAGCTGAACATATCTAAGACCGATGTATTACACATGGCCCTCGAAAGGCTGGAGAAGCAGGCTCCGGTCTCAAGGTCCAGGAGGGTCGAGGTGCTGGTCTCGGCGGATTCTCTCAAGAGGGCCGTTAGGCTGCATGAGTATTACGGGTATGCCCATTCCCTTGATGCGCTTCTTTCGGAGGCGCTGGAACTGGGCATCCGTGAGATCAGATCAAAGCTCGTGTCCGACAGGAAGGAGGACACGGAGCTTGCAAGGGTGGACATGGACGCAAGGTCCATCGATATGCAGCAGGATTCGATGACGAACTGACGATCGCAGGACCATATGGGATGCATGGTCCTCATACGTGGGGTCGACCGCTTTCGAGGTGAACAGACGCGGTCTTCGGGCCTTTCCGGGCAATCAAGGGGGATGAACGAATGATATTGGACGAAGAAGGTCTTACGGAGAAAGCGAAAAGCGATCTGCTCTATCTGGAGCAGCTGAACTCGTATGCGGAGAACACCAAGAACACACCGGAATACATCAGGGCGATGGCCATGTACACACACGCCCTGCATGTCATCGATCAGAGATACGGTGAACTTCAGCACCTGATATACAGGTCGAAGTGAGGTGGACCGTACTATGATCGGTTCTGCCGGTTCCGCTCCGAGGTCCGAAAAGGTCCTTGTCATTGGAGTGGGAAGCGGTTCCAGGCGTCTTATGAGGCTCGTGCACGAGACCTCTGGACCGAACGTCGATACCCTCTACATCACCACCGATGAAGAGGATATAAGGCAGACGAAGGCCGATACGAAATTCCTCATCGGCAGGCGTCTTTGCGGGGGCAAAGGCGCGATGGGACTGACCGAACTGGGGGAGCGTGCGGCCGACGACGCGAAACGCGACCTGGAACCGTTCATGCAGGGATACAATCTGATAATCCAGATCGCATCTCTCGGCAAAGGGACAGCAAGCGGTGCCGCCCACGTCATCGCATCGATCGGCGAGGGCCTCGGCTCCACGGTCGTAAATTTCCTCGTGCTTCCGTCCGCAACTCTCGAATCGATGCCAAGGACAATAGCCAACCACGCAAAGAACAGCATGATCAAAAGGGGATTCAAGGTCGTATCCATAGACCAGGACAGGTTCCAGGAGATCAACGGCCAGCAGCCGTTCTCCAGGACACTTGCGGCCTTGGACGCATTGATTTCATGGATCATCGTATCACTTGCAGACACTATCTACGGGAGATCGGACAGATCGCTGACCATTTCGGACCTGAGGTCGGTGTTCAAGGAAGGCAACGAGGGGTCCATCTTTGTCGGCGGAAGCTTCATGGGCGATCCGAGGTCGGCCGCTGAGGAGTTCATGCACTGCGGTCTCATCCGCAGGGACCCCAAGACCGGGAAGGGTTTCCTTCTCAACCTGGTGAAGCCCAAGGGCCTCAAGGAGAGCGTTACCAAACCCTTCATCGATGAGGTCCTGGAACTGACACATGCTTCGGACAAGACCGTCTTCATAGGGGCGCTCGAGGACCCCAAGAGGACAGATATCGTGGATATGATCGGGATCATTACGGGAATGGACGACGGCTCAGTAAAATTACCCGGTTCTGTCGGATCGCATGCACCTGCGGTGGACAGACACATTCCGCATCCAGGGTCGATAGACCGCTGGGAGATCCCGATGATAAGGTGATCTAAATGAAGGAGATGAAGAGGAGCAGGAAGGGGGGGGAGAAGGAGATCGAGGCCGAGGAGGAAACACTCCAGGCTCCGGTCAAGAAGAAACAACAGGTCTCTCCCGCCATGACTTTCTGAAGATCCCGGATAAAGGCCGGACCAGACGCTTGCTATCCATCAGTTCTTTCCTTCAGAAGCCATTCCCTTGCTATCACCAGCAGGGGTTCGTACTCCACCAGAGGATAGGCAAGGTCTCCCGGCAGCTCCTCGAAGAGCCCTACCTCCTCTATCTCACCCATCAACCTTTTATCCGCGCCCCCTTTTCCGATGTATCCGAAATGGACGAAACCGTTCCCGAGCGGAGCAACCCATCTTTCGTCGGATATGAGTTCATGTCCGGTCTCCTCCCTGAACTCCCTTCTGGAAGCTTCCAGGGAGGTCTCGCCTTCAATGGCCCTGCCCCCCGGCATCTCCCAGCCTCCCCTCTTTCTGGACCTGACCATCATGAATTTGGAGAGGTCCCTCGTGAATGCGATGACATAGGTCCACATCGGATCACTTCTCGTATCCCACTGTAAGGATCGCAACAGGCCTGAGGTATTCCGGCAGGCCCGCTGCCTCCGAGACCTTCTGTTCATCGAAGGCGCCGATCCAGCACGTTCCCAGACCGAGCTCGGTCGCTTTCAGCATTGCAAATGTAGCTGAAATGGTGGCGTCCTGAACGCAGTATAGGTCCCTGCCCCGGTCCCCGTAGGAATCTATGGCCTTCCTGTCGGCGCAGAACAGGAGAAGGTAAGGGGCCTCCGCTATGAAGGTCTGGTGGAGGGCGGCTTCCATCATCGATCTTCTCTTGGATTCGCTCTTGAAAACGAAGACCTTGCGTGCCTTAAGGTTTCCTGCGGTCGGCGCCTTGTTGGCAGCGAGGACGAGCTTCTCCACGTCCCTTTCCGACGGGGCCATGGTCGTGTAGCTTCTCACGGAATGTCTTTTGTCCAATATAAGGTCCAGGTCCATGTCACCACCCCACATCTTCAAGGAGGAGCCTGCCTCCCAGTATGACCTTGTCAACGTGATTGACCCCGAAATTGTAGATGACGTGATCGAACGAAGGGTCCTTCAAGACCAGGAGGTCCGCGTCATACCCGGTGGCGATCCTTCCTTTTCGGTCGGCTCTGTCTATGGCCTGGGCCGCATTTACCGTCGATGCGGCCAGGATCTCGTTCGGGGTCATGCCCAGCCTGTAACAGGCGTGGGCCATGATGAACTGGAGGTTCTCCACCATGCAGTTCGGATTTATATCGGTGGCTATGGCCACGGGGAGGTCCATATCTATCATTTCTCTCACCCTGGGAACCCTCTGCTCGAAGATGGTCATGAGGGTTCCGGGAAGGACAACGGGGACCGTACCTGCCTTCTTCATAGCCTCGAGGTCCCTGTCCTCCGAGACCAGCAGGTGGTCAGCGGAGGAGGCTCCGAGATCGGCGCCGACCAGGGTGCCTCCGAGGTTCTTGATCTCGTCGGAGTGTATCTTCACCTTGAGTCCGGCGTCCTTCGCTGCGGATAGGAACCTTCTTGACTGCTCTGCGTCGAAGACCCCTGTTTCGCAGAATATGTCGGCGAACTCCGCAAGGTCTTTCGAGGCTGCTTCCCTGGCGGTCTCTATCATCAGGTCGATGAAGCCGTCCGGGTCGTGCTTGAACTCGGGGGGTACCGCATGAGGCCCCAGGAACGTTGAGACCTTTTCGATAGGGTGCCTGGATGCTTTCACCGCTTCAAGGAGCTTGAGCTCGGTATCTCTGTCCAGTCCGTATCCGGATTTTATCTCAACGGTCGTTGATCCGTAGCGCAGCATCTTTTCAAGACGTCGGTCCAGGTCCCTGACGAGCTCCTCGAGGGAAGCGGCCCTCGTGTCGTTCATGGTCCTCAGGATACCGCCGCCGGCGTTGAGGATGTCAAGATACGAGGCCCCTTTCAGCTTGAGCGCGATCTCGAACTCCCTGGTCCCGGCGAATACCAGATGCGTGTGGGGGTCGACGAAACCGGGAACCACGCATTTCCCCCTGCAATCGATGCAGACCGCGTCCTTGGCGATATCCGCATTATCCCAGATGTCCTGCTCCTTTCCGACCATTCCGATCTTGCCATTTGTTATCGTAACCGCGGCCCCTTCGATGATGGTCGGGGAGTCCATCAAGGTACCGGGAACTGGACCCTCCCCGGGGAAGGTGTAGAGCTTTCCGATGTTGTGCAGGACCATGTCGTCGGCCATCAGGAGACCTCCCTGTATCTGGTGTATTTGTCGTCCTTTCCCTTCACGACGGATGCAGGATATCTCTCTTCGTTCTTCTTCATCTTCTTTTGGAAGGCTTCCGACAGGTCGATATCCTCCCTGATGGCCATGTCGACGAGGAAGAACAGGATGTCCCCGAGCTCGTCCTCGAGCTCTTCCCTGTCGGGCTCCCTGTCCCAGAGATACAGCTCCATCAGCTCCCCCGCCTCGATGGCGAGCGCCATGGCGACATCCTTGGGCCTGTGATAGCGGTCCCAGTCCCTTTCGGTTACGAATACGGAAATGGCTTCCTTGAATTCCCCGAGCGTCATATCCTCGTCCGCGCCCATGACCGGTGTATGTCATCCTTAGGTTATTTCGTTTATGAACGGGTCGATCCTTTCAGAAGATTAATGTGAGTCGGAGTAGATGTTGATCGGGGTCACTCAATGGGTCTTTTCGACAGGAAAAAGGAAAAGCAAAACACCGAAAAAGCAGAAAAGGTCGCGATTGCACCGGAACAGAAGCCGGTACTTGCGAACAAGCCTCCAAAGAACGATCTCGAGGATGCGACAAGACAGCTTGAGATGTACAGGCAGCAGCTTGAGATGTACAGGGAACAATTAGAGACCAAGGCGAAAGGTCTCGAGGAAAGGGAAAAAGAGATCGAGAAGAAGGAGAAAGCCCTTGGGATACGATGAGCTCTCCTATGAGCCCCTATTAGAATTTATTTATATCAAGACCGTCGAATCCTTACCAGAGGAAGGGATGAAGAAAATCCTCTTCCGAAGATCGGGGAGAAAAGATGAGAGATCCATCAAAGGTCCTTTTCGCAGCCGCTCTGTTCCTGATAACGGTCCATGCATCACCAGGCGGGTCCGGGAACATTTCAACATCGGAGCCTCCAATGATCGATGTCTTTCTCACGACACCGGACATCTCGGACATCGAGAACGGCACAGTCCCTCTGGATGTCGAGATCTACCTCTATTTCACGAACTGTACGGTCGATAGGGAGGAGGTGGAACGGAGATTCTTGCTGTTCAGGAACGATACCGGAGAGATCGTCGAGAACCTGGAGTTCTCCTGGAGCTCCACGGGGCGGTCCGTGGGCATTGACCATGATCCCTTGAGACCCGGTAAGACCTACGTCATCTCCCTTCCTGAAGGTATCTACGGTGAGAATGGAGAGGCTCTCCGGGAAGGTCTCTGGATATTGTTCAGGACAATTGGATATCCCCCTAGAACAGAATGGCAGCTCTCACCGGTAAGCGTGGAGGAAGGCGGCACCTTGCCCATGACGGTATCGAATCCGTTCAGCTCCCCCATAACCTTCGAGATCCTGATCTTTCCCGGATCGGACCCTTCGGGACCTTTCTGGCCTCTCGGAACATTCATTCTTGATCCTCTTGAGGAAAGGGCGGAGGTCATCGATGTGTCAAGCCTCTCCGCTGGAGAATACGTTATCAATGTCATGGTCTGGAAGAATTACAAAGGATCGATCATATGGAACCAGACCGCAGACCTGACCATCTCCCCCTCGGAAGGTCATGGGAAAGTTGGAATAGAACTGACGGGTCCGATCTCTTTGGTCATCATGGTAGCGGCTTTTCTCTTTTTGCTGGTGTTGTTCTATCTCCTGTACCAACTTATAGGGAATCATTCGCCGAGTGGTCGATCCAGGTGAAGCGCTGTTCACAGATTGCTGCCGCAGTAGGTGCATCTTCCGACTGTGGCCCCCACGTACTTACCACAGTGATGGCAGTATCCATCCTTCCTGGGGAAGTCCATCGAGCTCATGCTGGTGCCCGATGCGAAGCTCTTCTTCCTCTTGTCATCCTCGATCGCCTTTGGTCTGATAACTGCCAGGTAGATGATCAGACCCACCAATCCGGTGAGGAACACCAGGAGCCCCCATAACCATGCGTTCTCGACTCCCAGCTTGTTCGCATCGCTGTAGACCCAGAACGTCAGGATTATCATTATTATCGATGGAACGGTCAATGCACAGAGGTACATTATGCATATGAAACCTGCAATTCCGTCGTCCCCCGGTGACGGATCGTCAACGGGCGCCTGCGCAAGGACAACAGGTGCGATCGTCAAAATGGATAGGAAGAATAGAACAAGCAGATATCTTTTGATCATCTCTCTCCACCTGCCGGGTTATCGGATTTTTTCTATTAAAACCCAGTGGGCGGCAATATGCTGGTTCACCGATGTCCAAGTTTATTTCTGTATTTGGTTATGATCCCCTTTGATACTTTCTTGATATCCATTGAGGTGATCATCTTGGGAGAGAGGTAGATCTTCTTCACCCTTCCCATGCACCCGGGGAACTTCCTGTCGTAGACCTCCTCCCACAGGAAATGGTCCTCTACATTGGGGAACACACCGAAAAGCAGCAGATTGTAACCCCCCGTATGAGCATGAAGGGCCATGGGAATATGCGGGTCCTTGATCACGTCCTTGATCAGATTCAACTTCGATCTCCTGACCTCCGCGAGGTACTGGACCAGGATATGGTCAGGGGGCACCAGCCACTCCGGGAACATGCAGGAAGGTTCGGAAATGACCCCTCCTTCCATCAGGGAATTTTTCCTTCTCTCGATGGTCTTCCTATGTACCTCAAGGGTGGAGGAAAGCAGGTTCTCGTTGGTCCTTATCCCCTCCCCCATCAAAAGTCTCTTCAGTATGGAAATATTGAGCCGGTTCATCCTAAGCCCTTTCAATTTCATGTGCGGATCGTCCCTGAAGGACCTCTCGATTATGGAGATCGATGAATAGGGCAGGTACTTGATCATCTTCCTGTTGCTGAAGAAGATGGAATTTGCAGGATATCTCTTCTCTCGCGGAGGTATCCTGTTCTCCTTGACGATCCTGTCCCTCCATTCCTCGTATTGATAGATATCCTCGTGAAGTTCGAAGAAAAGCATGTTGTATTCTTCGTCCTTGACCTGGAACGCTCCCAGTATGTTCTTATCCTCCCTCACGAACTGGTTCACTTCCTCGGTTTTCGGAAGGTCCGATCTTACGATGACCAGAAGTGGATATTCATTGAACATCCATTTCAGAGGGAAAGTGGGTTCTTCGAGTATTCCGTGTTCGACGAGTTCACCCACGTGCATTTTAATTGTATTTCGATGCTTCTTGAGGGTTTTGGAAAGCCAGCTGAAGTTCACCTCCACACCTTCACCGTTAGTGAGAAGTTCCAGTAATTGGAGGTTCAACGGATCGTTCAACAGTTCCGACATCATCCTAGGAATGAATATAAAAGATATTTAAAATATTTATATAAAATTATTACTTCACCGGGAGTTTTTTGAATTTAATGACATTTTCCATTATCAAAAGTATCATTAATGTCATATTTCCACCATTTTCTATACACCTCCTTTATCAATTCGGAAAACCATATGGAAATGGCACCACCATTTCATCGAGGGATCCTCTCGGGAAATATACGTTGCATAACGTACGGTGCAAATTGAACAAATGTACACATATGAGGAAATAAGGAGCAAAGAAGGATGTTCTTGACCGACCTTTTCAAGAGGAACAAGACGGAGATAGAATCCACCAGCCTTATTGACCTGACAACACTCTGTCCGGATTGCCGCAATAGCGAGAAGTACATGAGGAGAAGTGGTGATTCAGGCATCACGGTAATATCGTGTGCCATATGCGATCACGAGTTCGAAAAGACATGATATCTGGTAATGAAGGAAGAGTGTTCGTTTCAGGATAGGGCAACCGTTTTAAAATTTGCTCTGATCCCCTGTAGATACATTCTTTATTGACCTCTTCTACAGAAAGACTTTTACATTTGATATGAATGGAGTCATAGGGTGGTAATGTGACTCTCATCGAGGACATCGTCATAAGAAAGATACTGGACAGCAGGGGAAATCCTACCGTGGAGGTGGAGGTATGGACCGAGAGCGGTTTCGGAAGGTTCGGGGCCCCGAGCGGGGCAAGCACCGGGGCGCACGAGGTCATGGCCGTCCCCAAGGTCGGTATCGACAAGGCAATAGAGCTGTTTCGGGAGGAGATCGTACCGAACTTCATAGGTTTCGATTCAGTGGAGCAGGAGGAGCTGGACCTCCAGATGGCCCAGATAGACGGAACGGAGGACCTGTCCAGGATCGGTGGGAACCTGATCGTTGCGATGTCTCTCGCGAATGCCAAGGCGGCAGCTGACGCAATGGGGATGCCGCTTTATCGTTTCATAGGGGGAATGATGAACAGCGAACTCCCGTATCCCATGGGGAACGTCCTCGGCGGGGGCAAGCACGCTATCGGGGGGACCGACATCCAGGAGTTCCTTGTCATACCGCAGGGTGAAACATTCACCGATTCGGTATTCGCCGGGGCCTCCGTTCACAAGAGGGTGTCAAAGCTTCTGAAGAAGAAGTTCCCGACGGCCGCCCTGGGGAAGGGAGACGAGGGGGCCTGGGTCGCCAAGCTGACCAACGACGAGGCCCTCGATATTGTGTCGCAGGCGTGCAAGGAGGTCGGTGACGAGGTCGGATTCGAGATCCAGGCGGGCCTTGACGTTGCCGCATCATCCTTCTTCAAGGATGGCAAGTACCATTATTCGGATAAGAAGCTCGACACCCAGGGACAGATCGCATACATGGCGGAACTGGCGGACAAGTACAACCTCTTCTCGATCGAGGACGCTATGGACGAGGAGGACTTCCAGGGGTTCGCAGACCTTACCGAGGAGATAGGCGACAAATGCCTGATAATCGGGGACGATATCTTCGTGACCAACGAGGAACGGCTCCAGAGGGGGATCGAGATGGGAGCATGCAATGCCATTCTCATAAAACCCAACCAGATAGGGACCCTTACGGGAACGATCGACACGGTCAAGCTTGCGGGCGAGGCAGGCTACCAGAACGTCATCTCCCACAGGAGCGGAGAGACCACGGACCCTGCGATAGCCCACCTCGGTGTGGCCTTCGGCTCAATATGCATCAAGACAGGGGCCGTGTCGGGTGAACGCATCGCCAAGCTGAACGAGCTCATAAGGATAGAGGAAGAGCTCTGACATTTCTTGGCTCTCTTCTTTTTTACTTTTTTTTCTTTTTTCTTCAAAGACGAAGTTCGATGCTTTCGATCGGACTTCGAATATTTGAAAACATTTTTCTAGGTGTACACTCTCCACTTCCTCGGGCGATTCAATGCGGATACTCCATGGCAGTTCAAATCCCGCTCTCGCAGAGAACCTGGCGGAGGTCCTCGGCATAGGTATCGTCGAAAGAGAGCTCAAGAGGTTCCCGGACGGGGAGCTCTATGTGAGGCTCCTGGAGGACATAGAGGGAGAGGATATCGTCCTCGTCCAGTCCACCTATCCTGACCACAATGCCTTGGAATTCCTCCTCCTTTCCGGACTTGCAAGGGATAGAGGGGCCCGTTCGGTTATCGGAGTGGTCCCCTATTACGGATATGCGAGGCAGGACAGGGTCTTCAGGGAAGGCGAATCCTTCTCCGCCAGGACGATGGCCCGGCATATCCAGAAGGACATCGACCATGTGATCTGCGTCAACCTCCACAAGGAAGCGACCCTTTCGGAGTTCGATGGGGTCAGGACGGCCTCGAACGTTTCGGTCATGGGTGTTGTGGGAGAGTTCCTCAGGAACTCCGGGGTGGACTTCGTCCTTTCCCCGGATAAAGGCGCGATCGACTATGCGAAGGAGGCCGCCGAGACCGCGGGATGCCGGTTCGACAACCTGGAGAAGACAAGGATCGACGGCAACACCGTCGTGATGACCCCGAAGGAGCTCGACGTCAAGGGCAAGATCGTTTGCATTGTGGACGATATCATAGCCACGGGGGGAACCATTCTGAGGGCCCAGGAGACGCTGAGAGGACAGGGGGCGAGGGAGGTCCTCGCCTGCTGCGCACACGGACTGTTCACAGGAGGAGGTCGGGAGAGGCTTGGTCCGGTGCTCGACGGCCTTTACTCCTCTGATACGATCGAGAACCCGGCGTCATCGTTCTCCGCGGCGGTTCCCATAGCCAGAAGGATAAGGGAGATCATGGGGTGATGATGTGACCGAACTTCCGGATATCCAGGGAAAGGAGCTTGAGTCGAGCTTCATCCTGAGCAGGGTGGGGATCTCGGGGGTCAAGCGCCCCGTTACGATAAATCGGCCAACGGGTCCTGTCACACTGGTTCCCACCTTCGATATCTCCGTCGACCTCCCGGCCGAACAGAAGGGCTCCCACATGTCACGACATGTCGAGGTCATAAACAGGGCGATCGACATGGCAGTGGAGCTGCCCAACGACTCCCTTGAAAAGTTGGTGGAAAGGATTGCCAGGGAGCTTCTTCGGTCCCATGAATATGCCACCTACGCGGACGTGAGATTGTCGGCCGATTATTTCCTTAAAAAGACCTCGCCCGACCAGAGGGAGGTCACGGAGAACTACAGGATATTCGCGGAGGCCAGGATCAGAAGGAAGGACGGAGCTCCGTTCCGGTCCGTTGGAGTGGAGGTATCGGGTCTCTCGGCCTGCCCATGCGCGATGGAGAACGTAAGGGAGCTGATGAAGGCCGATCTCCTCAAGAAAGGGGAGAGTCCAGATGCGGTTGCTATCCTCGACCGTATCCCCGTTCCGACCCACAATCAGAAGAACCGGGCTTACATCGAAATAGGATGGAACAAGGAGCTGAAGCTCGAGGCGAACGATCTCATCGAGCTCCTTGAGAACAACCTTTCCGCACCGACCTACGAGATACTCAAGAGGAAGGGAGAAGCGGAGCTCGTTCTCACGGCCCACCGCAACCCGAAGTTCGTGGAGGACATCGTAAGGGACATTCTGAAGGAATTCCTTGAGCGCTACCGCGATCTATCGGACGATGTCACCATCCATGTAAGGTCGATATCCGAGGAATCGATCCACAAGCACGATGCCTTTGCCGAGAGGATTACCGATCTCGGGACGCTCAGGAAGAATTCGATGTTCGAGGGCGATAGTAAATTATTGTGAAACGCATATCCGGAAAAAGCAGGTAGGGATACGATGACCGATAAGAAGAAGATCCTTGTTCCGACATCAGGATACCTTGCAGCCAAGGAGAGGGGAGATTACATCATAGACGTCGCGAAGAGGTTCGACGCCGACGTTATCGTGGTCCATGTACGGGACCCGAAGTACCTGATCGCGACCAGCAAGGAGAGCGAGGGATGGGCCGCCCTGAAGATCTTCGAGGAGAAGGGGAAGGAGCTCGGGGTAAGCGTGGAATCCTTCTTCAAGAGCGGAGACCTTGTGGAGGTCCTCAAGAGCTTTGCGGTGGAGAAACAGGTGGACATGATCCTCGTAGGGGCCTCCGCTAACAGGCTCATTGCCGAGTGGGTCACCTTCGAGCTTATGTGCGACTGCGACATACCGATACTCGTGGTCCCCCAGGACCTTTCAGAACTGATCTGAACTCTCACTTTTACCCCCCCCTCCCTCGGGTCGATTTGAATAGGCGGAGGCAGTTTTAACATACAGGGGATAGAGGTGCGGACCGATGGACATTGAAGGACAGGCATCCAGCCCGGGGACCGAACTAAGATGGGTCTCCAGATGCGACGGCGGTATGGAGCTGATGGACGAGCTGCTCACCGGAGGTCTGGCCGATATCGAGGACATCATCATCCTGCTACCGACCCGGAGGATCGTCCAGGAAGCGAAGCTCAGGATGGCCCGCAAAAGCGGAGGCTTCACCGGGCTCATCATGACCCCGGGTGACCTTCCACGGCATCTGTACGACCGTCTGAAAGGGGCGACCCCCGTGATGGACGTCTCATCCAGGCAGCATCTTATAAAGGAGATCATGAAGGACCTGGAGCTGAGGTCGCTGGTAAGGGCTGGCGACGTCCGGCCCGGAATGGTCAACAATGTTTCCTTGACACTAGGAGAGCTGATCTCGGAAAGGGTCTCCCACAGGGACCTTGAAAGGTCCGCAAGGAACGGCAGGTCCCGGGAGCTTGCGGAGATCTACAAGCGGTACATAGGCGAGCTGAGAAGGAGGAACATGGTCGATCCCGATATGCTGGCGATGGAAACCGCTTCCCTGGTCGAGGGATCGGACCTGCACATCTCCTCCCTCGGGATATACCTGCCAGGGAAGCTGCCCCGAACCTTGAGGGACCTCATAACGGCCCTTGCCAAAAGGTCCGGGAAGGTCCTTCTCATGGAGCATGCTTCAAGGGATCTCCCCTCGTTCCTCGAGCTTGAAGAGGTTCCGGATAGACCGGAGTGCGATCCGTCGATCCCTCTTCCAGGTCAGAGGGCGTTGTCGAGGATGGGATCTGGGAGGACCTTCGACTCGATATCGGGAATGGACCCCATGGAGGAAGCGAGGTCCGTGATTAGGAACATAAAGGCCGCTTGCACGGGCGGGAAAGACCCGGTTTCCATCACCATCGTCCTTCCGTCGAAGAGGGCCAGGGATGATGTCGTGAGGGCTGCCGCGAAGGAATACGGCGTTCCGATCGATCAGGGCGAGGACCTGGACCTGATGATGGTGCCCGTCGTCTCTGCCGTGATGGAGCTCCTGGGCCTCGCAGAGGAAGGGTTCAGGCGGAGGTCGGTCGTCGAATGCCTCTCCTCGCCGTTCCTTTCCCTCGTTGATGATGCGGGCGAAAGGATAACCGGACCGCAGCTTGAGCTGCTTACAAGGACCGCTGGAATGGCGCCCACCCGCAGGAGTGTCAAGGAGGGCTGGAGCGACCCCCTCCTTTCCATCGAAAGAGATGATGGGATCGCCGACGATGTCCGCATGCTATCCTCGAGGTGCAGGAAACCCCTGGTCTCGCTGCTGGAGGCGCTCGAAGCCGCCCATCGGTCAAGATCCACATTCGCCGGCCACGTCTCCTCGGTCCGTTCGATAATGGATGGGCTGGGGGTCGGGATCGGACTTGATGGTGAGCTCGAGGAGGGGATGGGCCCCATTCAGATGAACTCCTTCGGGCTGCAGGCTTTCATCTCAATATTGAGGTCCATGGAGAGGAGGTCCCGCGTTCTGGGTCTTGGTAGGGTCCCATTTTCCGATCTCCTTGCCTCCCTCAGGCTCGAGGCTTCCAGAAAGAGGATAAGGTCCTCGGCCAGGGTCCCGGGCGTGCAGGTCATGGGGCTCGAGGAAGCTGCGGGCCTCGACCTTGATACTGCCTATTTCATGGACCTTGTCGAAGGGTCCATCCCTTCGGTGAACGGGTCCTTCAGGCTCCTTACCGATCCCGAAAGGGGGGAGCTCGGGCTTCAGGTAGGGGGAGAGAGAAGGGAGAAGCTTGAGCTCTTGGCCATGACCGTTGGCTCCACCGACAGACCGGTTCTCTGCTATCACAGGAACCAGGGGGATAGACCGGTCCTGCAGTCATCCTTCATCGAGGACCTTGACCTCATGGAGGTCGATCCGGGGACCGATCCCAGGTCAAGGATAGAGCTCCACAGAAGGATCGGGGAGCTGATGGACCCCAATGACAGAAGCTTCAGGACCGGTGAAATGTCCCTTCCGGAGCTGATAGCCTGCTCCGGGGAGGACGGTGAAAGGCTGAGGAGGGGGGTTGCTTCCTTCAGAAAGAGAAGACAGAACGAGGCCAACGAGCATTCCGGCCGCATCATCGACGACGACCTGCTATCGGTCATCAGGGACAGGTTCGGGCAGGACCACGTATGGTCCGTGACACAGTTCGAGACATTCAGGAAATGTCCGTACCAGTTCCTTGTGAGATATCTTCTCCGTATTGAAGAGCTCGAGGACCTCGAACCGGGCATACCTCCGGAGAAGAAAGGCTTGATCTTCCACGAGGTTGCCGAAAGGTTCTACGAGAGGTTCAGGAAGGAACACGACCGGAGGGTGACCGCGGAAAACCTCATGGAGGCGCGGAGGCTCATCAGAGAGATCACCGGACAGGTAATGGACGAATATCCCAACGCCGGTCCGTACTGGGACGCGCTGAAGGACCAGCTCCTTGGAAATGACGGGGAGGAGGGCCTCCTCGACTGCTTCCTCGATGTCGAGGCCGAGTACACGGGACATTTCCTTGTTGACGATACCGAGCTCAGGTTCGGGCTCCCTGAAGGCTCCCATCCCGCCGTTGACGTCTCACTGCCGGGGGAGACCGACAGCCTGGACAGGTTCAAACTGAGAGGATCGATCGACAGGGTCGACGTCCTCTCGACCCGCGACGGCGACCTAGATTTCATCTGGGATTACAAGACCGGCGGCTCCGATGTCGACCCCGAGTCCGTTCAGGTCTTCCTGTATCTCGCCGCTCTCAGAAAGCTCCGCCCGGTCGAATACCCTGGCGGGGGGGGCTATTATTATGTCAGGAAAAGAGGATCGATACAGAGGGCCCCCGTCCACGGAGAGGACATCTGGTCCGGCAAGGTGCCGGACAGGGACGCGCTCCAGGCCCATATCGGCAACCTCGGGGACGAGGTCCATTCAACGATCAGGAGATGTCTCGAGTTCATCGATTCCATCCGGGCAGGGGACCTTTCCCCACAACAGGGATGCAGGGAAAGGTACTGCAAGTTCGATAACATCTGCAGGAGGCGGGAGCAATGATGAGGCTCACGGGACCCCAGAGGAGGTCCCTTGACACGACCAAGCACATCGCTGTCACCGCAGGTGCCGGTTCCGGCAAGACACGGATCCTTGTGGAGAGATACCTGGGTATCCTCAGGGACGAGCCGGAGACCGAACCCCGGAACATCCTCGCCCTCACGTTCACCGACAAGGCAGCTTCCGAGATGAGGGACCGCATCAGGAAGGACGTCAGGGAGATGGCGGCCAGCGACGGAGGCCGGTGGTTCGATGTCCTGGAGGGGCTGGACGAAGCGGACATCTCCACCATCCATTCCTTCTGCACCCGGATCGTCCGGACACTTCCGGTACAGGCTGGGGTCGATCCCGATTTCCGCGTGATATCCGAGACCGAGGCCTCGGAGATGCTGAAGGACGTTCTCAACGAGATCTTCACCGTGGAGGGGGCCGAATCCCCGGCACTACGCCGGCTCCTCGTCGATTATTCCATGAACCAGACCGTGTCGATGTTGAAGGGATTGTTGAAGGAGAGCGGGAAGACCTCCCTGAAGGTGGGCTCCCCCGAGTTCGAGGAGGTCTCCGCCAGGTCCCTTGAGAGGTGTCTCTCGGAGAACCTCTCGGAGGCGGAGGAGGAAATGGAGGCCGTGGTCGGTTCACTTGATGAACTGGCATCCATACAGATACCGGAAGTTCCAAAGGACGGCGCAGTGGCCCTGATCCGACAGGTCCAGCCCGTCATCCAGGCCAGAGGTTCACCGTCGGGACTGTTGAAGGCCCTTAACCGGGACAAAGCTCTGTTCATGACCAAGAACGGAGGGGAAAGGAGGGCGGGGAGCCTCGGGAACATGGGGGTCTGGAAGGGAGACCTCGGGAGGGTCCGGGAGGCTCTCTCATGCCTGTTCTCCTTCGTTCACAGTAACAGGCATGTCCTGCCCTTCGCCTCTGACGGCGAGCTTTCGAAAAGGGCGGCGGAGAGGATCGGGGACCTCATGGTGGTTTTCAACCGTGTCCAGGAGCTCTTCACTGCCGCCAAGAGGGAGGCCAACGGGCTGGACTTCAACGACATGATATCCCTTGCACTCGAACTTCTGGAGGGGGACGAGGAGGGGATCCTTGGATCCCTCAGGAAGAGGTACACGCACCTTCTGGTGGACGAGTTCCAGGACACCGATCCCGACCAGTGGCGGATCGTCGAGCTGCTGTGGGCGTCCGGTAAGCACTCAAAGCTCTTCATCGTCGGCGATCCGAAGCAGTCGATCTACGGCTTCCGGTCCGCCGATGTCCGCCTTTTCCTGAAGGCCCAGGAGAAACTGGGCGAACACGGAACAGGGGAGAATGTGGTCCTCGACCGCAACTTCCGGTCCCGGAAGGAGATCATGGACCTTGTGAACGGTATCTTCCCCGGGATCATGGGTGAGGGCTCCGAGAAGTGGGGCGTGCCCTTCGACCCTCTGGAAGCCCATCGTCGGACGGGAGGGACCGTCTCCCTCGTAGGGGTGCTTGGCTCCTACGGGGCGGAGAGGAGGGAAGGAGAGGAAGCCGCAAGGATCATAAGAAGGGCTGTTGGAACCTGGCAGGTCGACGAGGATGGTGAGGACAGACCTCTGCGGTATTCCGACATAGCAGTACTCGTTCCGACAAGGAAAGGCTTCAACCTGTACGAGGAAGGTATGCGGACCCATGATGTTCCCTTCCAGGTATACAAGGGTAAGGGTTTCTTCGAGAGACAGGAGGTTGCGGATGTCCTGAACCTTCTCTCGTTCGTAACCAACCCCAACGACGACCTCGCCCTTGCCTCCGTCCTGAAGGGACCGTTCTTCGGCCTCAGCGACGAGGACCTGTTCAGGATCTCCATGCAGAGGGGATCGACCCTTTTCAAGAAGATGGAGACCCTTCCCGGTGAATTCGGCCAGGATCATCGGCTTCTCGGGAATTTCATCACTCTTTCCGGAGCGCTGCCCCCGTACATGGCATTGGGATCGATGCTCGATCTCTCCTGCGTTTACGCCTCCGCTGGGGGCCGGAGAGAAGGCAGGAACCTGGACAGGGTGGTGGAATGGGCCATGGAGGAGACCTCCGCCCCGACCATGTTCGAACTCACCGAAAGATTGAAGCGTCTGGTGGAAGAGCCCCCCAAGGAAGGAGAACCTCCGTTGTCGGTTGAGGAGGATTCAGTGACAATGATGACCATTCACAGCGCCAAGGGTCTCGAGTGGCCCATGGTCATGGTGCTTGGCATGAACCACGAGGGCGGGGGCGGTTGGGGGAGCACCTATCTGCTGGACCCGGACAACGGCGTAAGTCTCAAGGTTCCTGACCACAACACCGGTGAACTGGTAAAGACACCTTCGTGGACCCGGGCCGAGGAGGAGGCCCAGAGCAAGGAGGTGGAGGAGAGGAAGAGGCTTCTTTACGTCGCAATGACCAGGGCAATGGACCACCTGGTCCTGAGCGGTACCGTACCCGTCAGAAAGGACGGGGTGGAGCTGTCGCCTAGGGGCATGTTCGGGATGGTCTGGAGCAGCATGGACCTTTCCGTCGCTGACCTAGACGAGGGGGTGAGGACCATAAACGGGGTCCCTGTCTCCCTGATACCGGTCCGTCGGGACGAGATCGTCGAGGATGAAAATGCGGATGAGGAACCAGAGCCTGACCTGATGTACACCGAGGAGGCCAGGGAGCTTCCGCTTCTGGGAAATATCGCACCCTCCGGGGAATCGTTCCTTCTCTCTCCCAGCCGGCTGCTGGAGAAAGAGGAAGAGAAAGAGTTGAATACCGGGGAGGCCGAGAGATCGTCCCCTTCCGATATCCCGCCGGACGAGTTCGGGAGCATGGTCCACATGGTCCTCCAGGGGATCCCGCTTGAGAGGGTGCTCGGGGAGTTCGGATGGCATGGCCGCGGGGATGAGGTCATGGACGCGGTCAGGGAGATCGAAGCAAGGATCGACGGTCTTGGAGCGGCCAGAGGATACCACGAGGTCGAAGTGGTTGCTAGGATCGAGGGCCTTGACGGCCGGATGATCCCGGTACTCGGGAGGATGGACCTTCTCCTTGTGATGAAGGATGGAAGCTTGAGGATAATCGACTTCAAGACGGGCGCCCGGAAGGATGTACATCTCGAACAGCTGGATATATACGGGAAAATTCTCCGTAGTTTCATTGAAGGCGACATCCTGACCGAAGTGATCTATTCAAGGGGTCCAGTTAATGGACGATGACGAATCCGGATATCGTCGATGTATGAAGTTTCGTGCCATTCCCGGGCACCCTTTTTTAACATTGTAACATTGTATCGGAAATTCTTATAAACCACTCCTGATTAGGCCTGCCTCGACACACCATAGCGAGATGATGCGGCGATGTTGGAGACTTCCATCGAGGACCGGTTGAAACATGCCTTCGGGCGGGCCCCCGTGCATGACATACAGGGTTCGGACAGGTACGTCGTGGTCTCCGACCTGCACATGGGCGACGGGTCCTATCACGATGATTTCCGGAGAACCTCGAATCTTTTCAAGGGCGTCTTCGAGAACTACTACCTCGAGAAGGGTTTCAATCTGATCCTGAACGGGGACGTCGAGGAGCTATACAAGTTCATGCTCAGGAAGATAATGGAAAGATGGAATTCCATCTACGAGCTCTTCGGAAGGTTCAAAGACGAGCTGAGCCTTTTCAAATTGAACGGGAACCACGATCATTTCTTCCATTTCCTCCAGGAAGCGACCAACGTGAGCAAGCAGATAGAGTCCCTGAGGCTGAGGTTCCACGAAGCGGAACTCTTCTTCCTCCACGGCCACCAGTCCTCTCACTGGCTCGAAAGGCTCCACGGTCTTCAGACGGTCCTTATCCGCGGGGTCGTGAACCCGCTCAGGTTGAAGAACTGGTCACTAGACCTCGGCAGGAAAGGAGTGACCAAGAAGGAGAACAGGCTGTCGGAGTTCTCCCTCAAGAACAAGGTCGTCACGTTCATGGGACATACCCACCGCCCGCTTTTCGGGACCGATTCGAGGACGCCTCTTCTGTACAATTCGGGGGCTGCGATCGGAAGGAAGGGGATAACGACGCTCGAGATCGATAGGGGGCGCCTCAATCTCGTCCACTGGTGGGACAGGAAGGTAGTGAAGAGGTAC
>JBLIRH010000017.1:0-38983 GCA_049472215.1 Thermoplasmatota archaeon
ATGGAAGGTCAGTGTTCCTTTCCAGCGAACTGGAGCCCTTGATGGTGTTGCTGTAGGTGATGCTGATACCGCAAGATCGGGGAACGAGCTTGTGTGGGTCTCCAGGGACCAGAAGGTCTACCTTGGATGGTATGATACTGCCGGATCATTCTCGTACCAGGATATTTGGGATTCCGGCGGCCAGCAGCTGACACCGGCCATAGGAAACCTTCGTGAAGACCTTCCGGGGAACGAGATACTTGTCGTCGGATTGAGCTCGGGAACGGAGGATGTCGACCCTGGAGACGGAACTGCCACGGTCCTGTCGAAGAGTGGTTCAGGCTGGACCGCTGACAGGGCTTTCACCGAACCGAAGCTCATCCATGGATGCGACATCGGAGATATCGACCCGACCATACCCGGCGAGGAGGCCGTTGTGGTCACGTTCTCGTTCAAGGCATACATGATCTGGTGGGATAACGACCACTGGAACTCGTCCTTCATATTCCAGGATTCGAACAATGTCAGGAAGGTCTACATCGTCGATGTTCTACCCGATTCCATTCACCAGGGGAATGAACTGGTGGCTGTCTCGAAATCCGGGAACCTGACCATTGCGTACGGATCAAAGGACGGATGGACTGTTGATGTGATCTATTCGAATCCCGCCGAACCCTTTGCAAGGTTGTGCATCGGAGATGTCGATCCCGATGTTCCCGGTCTCGAGATCTTCGGTGGAACTGATACGAGCAAGGTGCTCGGCTTCAAGAGACAAGGCTCCGATTGGACCATGCAGGAGGTCTTCGTCGACACCGACAAGAACAGGGGTGTATGGGTCGGAGACGTCGATCCAGAGATCCCAGGGAACGAACTCTATTCCTTCGGATACTCGGCCAAGCTCGTCCAGATAACGGGTTCATTCGCTTCTGGATGGAATACCAAGGTGATTTGGAACGATGTCGCACGCGGGCACGAGCTTCGCGTCGCAGATTTCCACCCTGATGAGGGGCTCGAGATAGCCTGCGTCGGATACTCCAACAACGTCTCGGTGATCTCACTTATGGACGCTGTCGGAGCGATGACACCCACCATCACTGACGACGGAACGGATTCCATTGCCTCAGGAGAGGTCAAGGAGATCAAACTGAACATCGAGAGCTTCTCGAAGATGTACTTTTCCGTTGCAGATGTCGAGGGTCTCGATGTCGAGCTCCTGCCCAATTCCATGTTCTCTTCTGGAACCCTGGTCCTGAAGGTCAAGGCAGAGGGGACCAGCGAGGACAAGACAGCAACCATTAACCTCCAGATCGACTACGGGAGCGGAAAGATGACCTATCCATTGGATCTATCCATAGTCAAGGATGCGGTCGCACCGACCGTGGAGGATCTGAAAGACGGAGACGGTAACGAGATCGGTGTCGGAGATGCGATAGGGTGGAACGAAACCCTTGTGATCGGGTTCTCCGAACCTATTTCAGAGGGATCCTTCAACTCGGCAAAGAACGCGGGCACCCTGAAGCTAGAATGGGGCGGAAAGGACCGTGAAGCCGAATTCGTTCTCTCCGAGGACCGAAGGTCGATCTCGGTCGACCTCGAGCCGATGAAGCTGACCGGAACGATCACCCTTTACTTCGAGGGGCTCAAGGACGACGCCGGCCTGGATATCGAACAGACACCTCTCGAGGTTCAGGTCAAGGGAGAGATGTCCGATGAGAACGGTATCGCATGGATAGTGATCATCATTGTCCTGTTGATCATCGTCATCGGAGCAGCCGTGGTCTACTTCGCCTTTATCGGCAAGAAGGAGAGCGGCGAGGGAGAGCTTCCTCCGGAGCCGAAGCAGATTTGAGAGAGATGAACGTTCGGGGCCCATGGACGATATCAAGTCCTCGACCCTGGCGAAACTTGACGAGGCGGCATCATCGGGCCTTGTCGACGAGGAAGTGATGCCGCTCCTTTCTTTTATCAATTCCATCGACCCGTTAGTTTCTACATCCTCTTGTTCGGGCAGGTTCCAGCTGATCTCGGTCCCAAGGACCGGGGACAAGCTGCAGTCCAGGATAATCGGCAAATGGCACAGGACCGTAAAAGAGCAGGAGATCATCGATGCCCTGAAGACCTGGGACGGCGAGGGAGAGCTTCATCTTCTGGTCCAGCCGCTCCTTGTCCATGTAAGGGCGAGAGACATCGCCTCCGGAGCAAAGCTCCGGGGGATCGCCCAGGAGTGCGGCCTCAAGTTCTCGACCATCAGGTCAGTAAAACTTGACCAGAAGGGGGAGGTGCCCCCTTGGGGGGTCGTCGTCGAAATACTGGGCACCGAGAGGATGGAGATACCTCTCGACGGGATAGACCGGGATACCATGATGAAATGCCTTGGACCGTGGGTCCTGAGAGGGAACGAGCTGATCACCAGGACCAAATCACATATCGACGAACTTGTCGAGGCCTTGAAGAGGGCCTTTTGAAGGTTCTCGTCGCTTTTTCAGGCTGCGGGAACAAAATGTTAAGAACCAGTTGCTTTTATCCTTACACAGGGTGGTTATCATGGCAATGATGAACCGGGTAGGGGCCCTTCTATACAATCTCTGTCTGTTCCTGACCATCGGGATCCTGTTCCTGGCTCTCAAGAACTTCAACCTGAAGAGCCCGGAGGACACTCTCGATTACGGCGATACCCTGAAGTTCCTCCTCTTCGGTCTTATATGGTTCTACTATGCCTTCGCTTTCGCTCTCACGGTATCTGCTTTCATATCCAAGGCCCGCAAGAAAAAGTTCATGTTCTCGTTCATGATGATCTGGCTGTGGCTGGCGATCGCATTCAACGCCCTCTACACCTTCATCTTTCCGGAGCTTTTAAAACCGGAGTACACCACACCCTTCTACAGGTACAGCTTCATAATTGCGTCGATATGTCTTGCCTTCGTACCCGCCATGGGGCTGATCTTCTACCAGTTCCCGGGCTCCGTCGACCGCAACATCCTTATCAACGATCTCAAGAAGAAGATCGTCAAGGAAAAGCAGAAAGCAAGTTCTTACTGCCCCATCTGCAAGTACCCCTCGGAGCATGAGTGGAAGCACTGCCCCAAATGCGGAGCGCATTTCTCGGACTAATCCCATGAAGAGAAAGGGAGCGGTGGAGTACAGCCCCCGGGCCTATGATCTGTTCATGTGGCCGATGGAGATCCTATGGTTTGGCAGATGGAGAAGGAGGGTCCTGTCGGAGGTCCGCGGCAACGTTCTTGACATCGGCTCGGGGACCGGCACGAACTTCAAGTATTATCCGAAAGCGGTAAAATGCGTCACCGTTATCGATCCATCTGAGGCAAATCTCAGGCGCTTGCAGGAAAGAGCGAGAGAGAACGGCTGGGGGGCGGACGGTGGAAGATGCCTGAAGACCACTGTTGGTGTTGGGGAAAGGCTCCCGTTCAGGAGCGGAAGCTTCGACTACGTCGTTTCCACCCTCATTCTGTGCAGCGTGGAGGACCCCTCAAAGGTCATCTCTGAAGGTGTCAGGGTGCTTAAGCAAGGAGGTAGGTTCGTCTTCATCGAACACCAGCGTCCCAGGATGGGGGTGCAGGGATTCCTTTTCGATCTGGTAACTCCTCCGTGGAGAAGACTGTCCGGATGCAATCTCAACAGGAGGACGGAGGAGGAGATATTGAGGGCCAAAGGGTTGAGGAGGGTGGATACTAAAAGGTGGGGGGTCCTGACAGGGTATCCTTTCCTTGCCGCGGTCTTTCAGAAGGTATAGCCACTCCTCGATCGAATATCATGAGGGACATTATGATCTGTCCCTCACTCCTGAAAAAGATACGAGAAGATCCTGTTCTGACCTCTTCTCAGATGCGTCAGGAACGTGGTATGCCTGATGCCGAGGTCTTTTGCTATGTCGCGGGCGTCCCTCTTTCGAGGGTGATCGAAGAACCCGCTGGAATGAGCGTGTTTCAGAGCGGTTAGCTGTTTTTCCGTAAGTATCGATAGGACCCCCCGGTCCTTCGGATTGTATTCCGTTATCCCCACGATCTCCATGTCTGAACCGAAATCCTTCATGAATTCCAGAAGCTTTGTGACCTCTCCCGGGGGCCCCACAAGGGTAAAGGTACCATTCTCCTTGGTCGTGAGGATGGGGAACTCTATGAAGCACAGGAACTCCTTTGTCGTGAAGAGGAGGAGGTCGGTGTACCCCGGTTCGTAATGACCTTTGACGAAGCAGAGGGTACGGTTCCCCTGGGTATCGATGGAGATGACCTCGTCGAACCACTCGACCTCGCGGACCAGAACGTCGAACATTCCCTGGAGATCATCGGAGACCTTCCTCCAGCGGATCTCGCAAAGGACCAGGAACTCTTTTGGGGATGTTGTGAACTGTTCGACAAGGGTGATGGAATCGATGTTCTGGAACAGCCTCTCCACGTTCTCTCTCAGCGAGGGGTGGTAGGTCGTCCTCATCGTGAACCTCTTCAATCCGAACATAGGCTTCCATGGAAGTCAGAATATTTAATGCGTTCCGAAACGAATCATCACGGATGAAGGGAAGATATCTCGATATCGGCAATATCAACCACCTTATCGAACAAAGGAATGGAGGCGGAGTTTTCGATAATAAGCTCTGGAGGGAGAGCTACTACTTCAACATGACAGACCCCCGAAACGGCATCAGCTTGATAACGACCATAGGTCAGCTCCCGAACCGAAAAAGATCCGCAGGCTTCCTGCTCCTGATCGAGGGCGGAAAGCCAACTCTCCTAAAGCCCCTGGTCTCGTTCAAGGTTCCGGTCTTCACTGACCATCGTATAAAGCTCGGGAGAATGACATACTCGATACAGGGGATCGACTGGCTCCTGAAGTACGGGGACAACGGGACCTCCATGGACCTCAGGTTCTCTCCCATCAACAGGCTCTATGCCTACAGGAAGGAACAGGATGATGAATGGGAGTTCGAAAGTATAGCCTCACAGCACTACGAGCAGTTCGGAGAGTACTCCGGCACCATCGTTCTCAGGGGAAAGAAGTTCGATATCCAAGGCGCCCTCGGGCACAGGGACCATTCCTGGGGGGTCAGGGATTGGGGGTCGATAGACCGCTACAGCCTCCACTGCTGCGCGTTCTCAAGTAAGTTCGCCTTCAACCTTTGGGAGGGGGTCATCGGAGGAAAAAGGTTCTACAAGGGGTTCGTCTTCGACGGGGAGAATAACCTCGACATCATTGAAAGGTCCGTCCGGACCGAATTCCGCCCTGATGGGCGAGAGCCGCTCCGTTCAACGATCAGGATCAAGGATTCGAACCACCGGACCCATGAGATCCTATCGGAATCACTGGTATCCGTCCCGTTCCCGCCCCCCGGGGCCCTTGTCCATGAAGGAATTGCTCGAATGACCGGCGGGGACCTTGTCGGATACGGCCTTCAGGAATACCTCTGGCATTATCCGAACACCATGAGAAGAATTCCCATCTGGTTCAGGCTCCTCAAGATGAAGGGGGTTCTTGGATGATGGTCGGGGAAGGGAGCCGCGGACTTCTGGGATCAAAGGGATTCGACCTTTTTCGATGCACTCTGCTCGGGATCGACATCCCCGAGTTCAGGATCATCGGCACCGATCTTTTCAGGAAATATTCGGGGCTCCCCTTCGACAACGGGTTCGAAGAGAACCTGAAAGAGACCCTGATAGCACTTGGGGGGAAGGTCGCAGTGAGATCGTCCTCGGTCGTCGAGGACCTCTCTTTAGGTTCGAAGGCGGGAATGTTCAGAACGGTCCTCGGTGTGGATTCGTACGAAAAACTGGTCAAGGCCATCAGGGAGGTCTGGGCGTCATCTGACGGCCATGATATGGCCGTCATCATCCAGACGCAGGTGGACCCCGAGATCGCAGGAGTGCTCTTCACAAGGGATCCGGTAACCGGGAAGAACAGTACCATCGTGGAGTATGTCCATGGCCCATGCTCCATTCTGGTCTCGGGAAGGGCGGACCCTGAAAGGATCGAAATGGAGAACGATGTTCGTGCAATCGCAGATCTACAAACCGGTCCGGAGGGGATCCGATTGGACCCCCTCATTGAAATGTCCCGCAGACTGGAGGCAGGTTTCGGTTATCCCGTCGATATCGAATGGGCTTACTGCGAGAAGAGATTTCACATCCTTCAGGTCAGGCCCATTACCGGTCTCCCCGCTCCTGGGCCAGAAACAAGGACCTACAGCCGCGTCCAGGCCGAGCAGTTCTACTCGGGACCGGTCACGCCCCTGTTCCATTCAATTTTCAGAGAGATCTTCACGAGGTTCTATCTCGAAGGGACGCTGAGGGAGCTTGGCATCGATATCGAGATCGATGAGGAGTTCCTGGTCAGGCATCGAAATTTCCTGTACATCGACACCAGGGTGATGGAATACGCCCTCGGCGCCCTGCCCCCGGAGAAGGTACCTGAGGGCATCAGATCGACCTTGCCCCCCGACATCAGAGAAAGAACCGGAAAGATCCGGAAATTGGACATTGTTTGGATCGCCTGGAAATTGGCCTGTTCCCTTCTCCGTCACAGGGAAAGGCGGATATCCATGCTTGACGAGCATTTCAGGACGGAAGTAGTGTTCGAGGTGCTCTGCCGGCTTGGCAGGATCGGGGACCCCAAGGACATGGACCAAGCCGAGCTCAAAGAGTGTTACCTGGAGCTGATGGAGATAGTGAGGCTGCATGTGGGATACTCGAAATGGGGGCTCATCCTCTATTCGATACCGATTCTGGCCGCTACAGAGAACCTTCTGAGGAGGAACGGCTTGGAAGGTCATCTTCCAGATCTGATATCGGGGTTCGACCATAACATGACCATGGACGCATCGGAGGATATCCGATATCTCGCTTCCATGGTACGGTCCTCACCTCCCCTGATGGCAGCGCTCGAGGGAGACCATGACCATATCGGGATCTACAGGGATAGGATCGGGGAGAACGAGGGGGGCGATCGCTTCCTCGAGGCTTTCGACAACATGCTCGGGATGTACGGACACCGGAGGATAAGCAGGGACATCTACCAGCCTTCGTGGAAGGATGATCCCATGATACCCTTCTCGATGATAAGAGAGCTTGCACTGGCTGGCGATGGTCCGTTCACCGAAGGGAAGAAAGCGGATGTTTCGAACAGGAGGATGGAAACCGAAAAGAAGATCAAGGGATCGCTCGGATCCAAAGACCGGATAATATTCAGGATGATATCGAAACATCTGGTCCGCTACATCCGGTTCAGGGAGTACCAGAGGTTCTACCTGGACCTCGTTCTGGCAAAGGTAAGGGAACTGGTCCTGGAGGTCTCGGCGAGGATGTTGGAGGAGAGGGTCATCGAACGGGAAGATGACATCTTTTTCCTGGAAATCGGGAGGCTAATGGCGTATCTCTCCGGGGAGAGAACAGAAGACCTCAGGAACACGGCAGCCTTCAACAGGGCCTCCTACGAGGACCGCTCCGGGACCCCTGGGATGTATCTGAGGAGCGGTATCGATTTCGATGACACTCCCATGGATAGGACATCGGTCGAACATCCCGTCGGCAAGGCGGTCCGGGGGAATCCCGTATCATCAGGGGAGCATCGGGGGAGGATAAAGGTGTTGAGGGACCTGAGAAGGGATGTCAGGATAGAAGCGGGTGACATACTTGTAACGGAATATATCGACCCGGGGCAGACCCACCTCTTCTTGAAGGCCGGAGCGCTTGTCCTCGAGGTCGGGGGGCTCCTCTCCCATGGAGCGATACTTGCGAGGGAGTTCAACATCCCGACCGTTGCAGGCATCCGAGATGCCACCAGAATATTCAAGGATTCTCAGGAGGCCGTTGTAAACGGCACCAGGGGTACGGTCACAATACTCGATTAAAAAAAATGGGGGGGCCGGGAAAGACCCCCTTTTTCGATTTCATCCACCAGTCTATATGATTCCGGCCGCCTTTCCGCCGGCCTCGAAGGCAGCAAGGGCCTCATCCAGCATTTCCCGGGTCAGTCCGGCATTGACCTGGACCCTGACCCTTGACTTGTCCCTGGCGACCATCGGGAATACTATCGGCAGGGCGAAGACCCCGAGTTTGTAGAGCTCTTGGGAGAGCTGCTTCGCCTTGTGGGATTCCCCGCACATCACCGGGATGATTGGGGTCTCGGTGTTCCCGGTATCGAATCCCATCTGCTGGATCCTGCTCTTGAAGTAGTTGGTGTTCTTCCAGAGGTTCTCCCAGTGTACCGGCTCCTCGTCGAGGACCTGAATGGCAGCCAGCTGGGCTCCGGCGACGGCCGGAGGGTGGGATCCCGAGAGCAGCCATGTCCTGGACTTGTTATAGGCGAAGTTGACAAGGTCCCTGGACCCCGCCACCAGACCGCCCACGACGCCGAAGGCCTTGGAGAATGTCCCCATCTCGACATCCAGCTTGTCGTGGCATTTGTAGTGGACCCCAATGCCTGCTCCCTTCTCCCCGAGCACACCCTCGCCATGGGCGTCGTCAACATAGGACATCGCCCCGTATTCGACGCAGAGGTTGACGATCTTGTCAAGAGGTGCCGTGTCCCCGTCCATGGAGAAAACACCATCGGTGACGACGAGAACCCTCCTCTTGTCCTGGGTCTTTCTCAGCAGGTCCTCGAGGGCTCCGACATCGTTATGCGGGTAGACCCCTCTCTCCGCCTTGGAGAGCCTGACACCGTCGATGATGGAGCCGTGGTTTAGCTCATCCGAGATTATCATGTCCTCCTTGCCCGGTGCAAGCTGGGAAACGAGACCGGCGTTCGCGGCGAATCCCGTCTGGTAGACGAGAGACGCCTCCCTCTGCTTGAACTTGGCGAGAGCCTCCTCCACCTGGAAATGGATGTCCATGGAGCCGGCGATCGCCCTCACCGAGCCTGATCCCGCACCGTTGCGGTCGGCCCACTCCTTGGCAGCCGCGATCAACCTCGGGTGGTTCGACAGGCTGAGATAGTTGTTCGAGCAAAGCATTATCAGTTCCTTTCCGTCGACCTTGCACCTTGGCGTGGACGGGCCCTGGAGCTCCCTGAGCTGCCAGTTGAACCCTTTCTCCACCAGGTCGTCGTATTCCTCCTTTAGGAAAGCCGTGGGATTTCTCTTCATGACCTACCCTCCTTGAATGAAAAATGACAGCCCCGATATGGGATGAAGATTTATTAGGTTTGTGAGGGTTTGGAAAACGACCCCACAAACATTTATCTTTAAGTAACAGGATGTTGTCACGGAAAGAGACGGTGATAACTACCATGGTCAAGTTCATCAAACCCAAAACAGCTCCCAAGACCGGTCCGGACATATCGAAGATCCTGAAACAGTTCCACCAGATAGACGTTGAGACCGTTATGAAATCGGACATGTGGGACATGTCGTTCGTGACCCCTGGGACACCGGTGGAGGAGGTCATAGGCATCCTTTCCTCCAGGAAGCACATATGGGTGGTGGACAGCACCAAGACCATGAGGCTCATGGGATGCATCACCGAGAGGGACCTCGTCGAGATAATAGCTCCAAGGAAGATCGACCCCTACCAGTTCACTATCTCCGGGTCGCATTTCCGCTCTATGCTCTTCGGGGGCCTCGAAACGGCCGAGGACATGATGACGACCGACCTCGTTACGATACCCCCCAAGACCACCATCGGAAAGGCCCTCACCAAGATGAAGAGGCATCACCTCAAGAGGCTGCCCGTGGTGACGAAGGGGAAGATCGTGGGGGAGCTCACCATGAAGTCCATCCTCCTGCAGTTCAAGAAGGTCCTCAGATGGAGCCAGATCCTGGAGGAGCAGCAGAAGATGACGGGCAGTGAGAATTGAGGAACTTGCCCACAGAATTGGATCGCATTTCAATGGCCGTTCTGTTCGATCCATCCCTTCTTCCTGAAATTCTTGCTGAGGAATTTCAGAAGTGCCGGGGTAACGAGGGCCATTATTATGGCATTGAAGACGACCGCTGAATAGAGGTCCCTGTCGATAATGCCCGATCCCAGGGCCACGCTTGCGAGAACCAGGTCAACAGCCGCACGTCCGTTCATGCCCACACCCACAAGGAGGGATTCAGCCCAGTTCAGACCGGAGATCTTCGCTCCGAGACCGGAGCCAACGACCTTCCCCGTCATACCAAGGACAACGAGAAGCGGTACAAGCCACGAGATGGCGACCCCGGAGAAGGTCACTGAGAAACCGACCCATGCGAAGAACACCGGGGCGAAGAAACCGAAGGACCACCTCCCCAGCGCCTGCTGGGTCTGCCTGTTCAGGGAATCCTTAATCGCCATTCCTCCGAGGAATGCGCCGATCATGAGGTGGAGCCCCATGAAATGGGCCATCACTCCAAACAGTCCCGCCAAAAGTATGGTGAAACCTATCCCCTCGGTGGTCCTCATATCCTTGATCTCCTTGTAGACGAGCTTCAGGAGCCTCGGGAGTATGAACAGGGCTACAAGGACAAAGGCAATGGCCAGGAACAGCGTCGTCCCCACTGATATGGGGCCGGGAAAATGTCCCGTAGAGGATATCGAGAGGAGAATGGAAAGTATCACGATACCGATGATGTCGTCGACGATCGCGGCATTGATTATGGTCATACCGTACCTTGTCTGGATGCCGTCGATCTGAATGAGGGTTGCCACGGAAAGGGCAACCGCCGTTATCGACAGCGCACCGCCGACATACAGGGCGATTATCACATCGCCAAGGTAAAGGTAAGCCCCCAGGAATCCGAGGGCGAAGGGGAAGATCACTCCAAGGGAAGCGGTCAGGATACCCGTCTTGAAGGAAGCCAGGAAATCCTTGATACGGGTCTCGAGACCCGAAGCGAACATGAGCATCACGATTGAGAACTCCACGAGGAACGAGGTCGTCTCCTCGACCTTGTCCGGCAAAAGGTTCTCGGAAACCTGATGGAAAAGGTCCCCCCCGACGACCGTATCTACGGTCTTGAGAGCCGCTATAAGGATAGGGCCGAAGACCAGGCCGCCGAAGATGTTCCCGACGATGGTCGGTAACTTCAGCTTCTCTGCCACCTTCCCAAAGAAGAGGGCTGCGATGAGCAGCAGGAGCAGGTAAATGAAGCTGAACATAGGAGGGGCCCAAACAAAACACCCGTATAAAACTATCGTTCCTGGATAGAGGCGGGTAATGTGCTTCAAGTATGGAGTCTGGATAAAAATTCTTAAAATATATTTATAGTCATAAATTCTTTAAATGAATAAAAATGCATAAATATCGTGAAACATATAAAAATCACTTTATAACCTAGTACCGTTAGAGGTACCATGGGCTGTTTGACCCAGGAGGTGAAACAAATTTGAATAGATCGAACGATGAAGAAGAGCACTCTGTTACCTTGAAAGTTAAAAAGAGTGCAGTAAGCTCGATCGATTCCGGAGTGGCCCGCATCAACAAGAGCCACATGGACGTCTTTGAAGGAGACGAGATCGAGATGATAGAGCTGAGGGCCGGAAAGAAACACAAGGTCGTCAAGCTCGTAGCGGACAGACTTGCGAAAAAAGGCCATGTCATCCTCAGGGAGGGCGACATGGAGGACCTCGAGGTTGAGGATGGTGACGAGGTGGAATTGCATCCCTACCACAAATTCTCCGAAGACCTCAAGGAAAGCTGGCAGAAGTTCAAGGAAAAGCTGCGCCGGCACAAGGATGAGGACGAAGAGGAGGAAAAGTGATGGCTATTAGCAGCAGGATACAGGCATTCTCAACAAAGCACCCGATATCGATGAACAGGAAGATCGACCAGTATCTCAGCGAGCACCTCCCGGACCTGATGGACGAGTACAAGATCGCGGACCGTAACGACGTTGCGGACCTCGATGGCGATTTCGACGGGTACGAGAAGAGGATGACGGAGCTCGAGGGCTGGAAGAAGGACTTCGACCTGAGGCTCAATGAAGGGTCCAGAAGGATCGAGAGACTGAAGCTGAAGTACGGTGTCAACGGAGGTGGCAAGAAATGACCTGGGACTGGACGACATTCTGGATAATACTCGGCATAGCCGCCCTCGTCATCGCATGGTTCATTGCTCTTGGGTGGTTCATCCACCTGAGAAGGAAGAGGAAATTGGAGCCGTCGCACCTTCAGCTCTACTTCGATGAGAACTTCCGCAACATCATGGGCGAGTGGGACTTCGTCACCCGGGACCGGGTCAAGGAGTTCAAGAAGGACATCGGAAAAAGGCTCCTGGTCGTTGGAAATGACATAACGACGCTTGAGACCAAGAGGACAACCCTGGAAAAGAGGATGACCGGGCTCGAGAAGACCATCACCAAGATGGAGGGACTCTGAAGGAGGTGACATGATGGCGGAAGAATACGTTGAAGAAGAAACCGGAAGAAAGGGATTCCTCGCCTGGATCAGATCCGTCTTCGGAGGAAACAAGGACGAAGAGGAAAAAGAACCCGAACCCCCGCATTACAAGAGAAGGCTCCTGGACGGGAGGATCGAAAAATACCTCGACCAGAACATGTCGGCATACGTCAACGAGTACGGGATCCTCACGGGTCTTGACCTCGAGGCCTACGAGATGAGGTACGGGCAGCTCACCGGAAGGATATCCACCATGAAGGACTTCATGCTGACCTCGGATGCGAGGATATCCGACATGGAGCGCGATATCGACCTCATCCAGAAGGCTGCAAAAGGAGGTAAGTGAATGCTGATGAAGATACTGGAGGATTACAAGATCGTCAACACCGTTGGCGAGCCGGTCGGAAAGATCAAGGAGGCATATCTTGACCTGGACAAATGGGAGGTCGTCGCCTTCGAGGTCTCCCCCGGCGCATTGAAGAAGCATGTCCTTGTGGATCTCAAAGAGATGCAAAGACTGAACATCGATGACCAGACGCTGATCGTCAAGGACGATTACGCCGTCAGGGAGGTGCCGAAAACACCGATGAAGGAACTCTATCCGCTGAAGGAGCTGATGGACCTCCATGTCATCGATGCGGAGGGAGAGAAGGTCGGAAAGGTCTACGACCTCGAGATACCCTACGAGAAGCTCCACCGGTTCAAGATATGGAAAATGCTCATCAAGACCGGGATAAAAGAGAGAAGACTTCGGTTGTCCCCTTCCGAGGTCAAGGAAGTAATGGCCGACATACGATTGAAGAAGGCCGAGAAGGAATACGTGGAGCACGCTGAGTAGGCGTTCCCGCGGATTCCTTCTTTATTTTTTTTTTATTTTTACAGATCCTCTATCCATCCCCTCTTGACGAACCTGGCGCTGACCCACTTCAGAAGCATCGGTGTCGACACGGCCATGAACGCGGCGAATATCACCACCGCCGAGTAGAGGTCCCTCTCGATGATACCGGCCCTCAGGGCCACTGCGGCAAGGATCAGCTCAACGGCAGCCTTGCCGTTCATACCGATACCAACGAGTATCGACTCCGGCCATGTCAAACCCGAAATCTTGGCCCCAAGTCCCGCACCCCCGAGCTTCCCTATGAAGCCCAGGATGATCAGCATCGGGACGAACCACGAAAATGCCATGCCCGTGAAGGACACCGAGAAACCGACCCATGCAAAGAACACTGGAGCGAAGAAGCCGAAGGACCACCTTGAAAGCGATTGCTTGGTCGTCCTCGTCAGGGAATCCCTGATGGCCATTCCCCCCAGGAACGCGCCGATCATCAGGTGGAGGCCCATCACATGAGCAAGGACTGCGAACAGTCCGGCCATGAGTATCCCGATCCCGACCTTTTCCGTTGTCCGAAGCTCCCGGAGGTACTTGTAGACCATCTTCAGGAGCCTGGGGATAAGGAAGATGGAAACTGCCACGAAGGCGATAGAGAGGACGATCGTGGCGGTCAGTGAAACAGCCGACGGTAGCTTGCCGGTGGATGAGAACGAGAGGAGTACGGACAGGATGAGGATGCCGATGATGTCATCGACTATCGCAGCGTTCACTATCGTCATACCGAAGCGCGTCCGTATCGCATCGATCTGTATCAGAGTGGCTATGGAAAGGGCGACAGCGGTGATCGAGAGGGCGGCCCCTACGTAAAAAGAGACAAGGACCTTGCCCGTGTAGAAGTAGGTTCCACCGAACCCAAGGGCGAAGGGTACGACGATACCCATCGTAGCGGTAAGGATTCCGGTTCGGAAGGAAGCGACGAAATCCTTAATCCTGGTCTCCAGACCTGAAGCGAACATGAGCATGATTATTGAGAGGTCCACGAGGAAGAATACCTCCATCTCGACCGTTTCCGGGTCCATGAACTCGATGAGGTCCTCAAGGCTCTGGGCCTGGCCTATGGAATTGAACTGTTTCAGAACGAAAAGGAAGAAGGGTCCAATGAAGAGGCCGCCTATTATGTTCCCGACGATGGTCGGTTGGCCCCACTTCTCCGCCAGTTTCCCGAAGAAAATGGCGGAGATCAGCAGGAGGAGAAGATAGAGGACGGCCTCCATATTCAAGGTATAATAAATTCAAGATATGTAAGTTTAAAGGGAAAAAACCGGCATTCAGCCCTCGACCCTGCCCGTTTCCCGTAGATCCGTCTCGTAGGGCCCCCTGCCGAACTGTCCCACCCCCGCTCTATATCCGGATCCGGGGTCCTCACCCTCCCCGACCGGGTGTATCAGGTTCTCCCTGCCATGCTTTATCTTGAATATCAATCCCAGCTCCTCGAGCTGGTTGATGTGATAGCTGACTATCATCCTCCCCATGTCCAGGCGCCTGCCGATCTCGGACTGGGACGAACCCGGATATCTCCTCACCATCTCCAGGACCTCCTTCTGCTTGCCAACGACGATCGGACCCTTGCGGTGCATCCCATCGAGGTAGAACCGCCTGTACGAGCGGTCCTGTTTCGAGAAAAGGAGCTCCTGCTGCTCGAGCATGTTCAGGTGATGTGTCAATACACCGTGGGCCAGGTCTAGGTCCCTCCTCATCTGTGAATAATATGTTCCGGGATTCTCCCTGATGTAGTCGACGATCCTCTGCCTCGTCTCATGGTCCATCAGCCTGTCTTTCTTGATCTTGGAATATATGCCGATCCCGACCATAACAACGATGAAGCCAACGATCAGGATGAAAACGAAGACCAGGCAAAATAGGGGAGATGCCATGCTCGATGCTTCATCATCAGTAACAGCATCATCGTCATCATCAATGATGTCATCATCAGGGCCTGGAAGCGGTTCCATCGGATCCGTCGGGTCCCATCCCATCTGGTACTCGCGGAGGTTGGGGATCCCGTCACCGTCCTTGTCCAGATCAGAATCATCGAAGGTAGGGTCCAGTCCGTATTGGACCTCCCATCCGTCCGGCATTCCGTCGGCATCCGTATCGTTTCGGGTCGGGTCCGTGCTGTTCCAGTATTCCTCCCTGTTGGAAAGCTGGTCCTGGTCGGGGTCCAGATTTGCATCCGAGGGATCGGACGAATTCAGGTTGTACTGCTCCTCCCAGGTGTCGTCCATCCCGTCCTCGTCCTGATCGTTGGTATCCTGACCAAGGACCGGATCAGAGATGGTAAAGGAAAAGAATGCGAGGAGAAGGAGGGCTAAGACTGCGGAGGCAGCAATGTTGAAGGCGCCCGCCCTTTTGCCCTTCTCCTCTTCTTTCATTCAGATATCTCCTCTCTACCTGATGGCCTCCTCTTTCTTTAAGGTGAATGGTTGTCCATGAAGGAGGTGTCGTAATCCACTTCCTCGTCCTTTGCGCCTTCTTTCACAACATGCTCGAACGGGGGCCGGGGATCCCTTCTTACCGGCGGAGGGCGCGGAGTGTCCTTGTAGAACTCCTTCTCCTCGCTCCTCTTCCTGGCCTTGTTTGAGGATATGGCCGCTGCTATGATGAGTGCGATCACAACCACGACTATCAGCATCAGGAAGAGGATAGCTCCGAGCGCCAGACCGCCATTGTCCTTTCCTATGGATGGTATTAGATCATCATCCGGGCCATCGTCATCATCCGCCATTGCCTCCTCTGCAGGGGACAGGTTGGGATTCCTGTTGAGCCTGTATTCCATCAGGTTGTTCACGCCGTCCCCGTCCCGGTCGATATCGGCATCATTGGGGTTGTTGGGATCTAACCCGTAGAAGTTCTCCCACGTATCGGGCATCCCGTCATAGTCCTGGTCGTCGCTGGTTCCCCGGACCTCTACGGTCTGGTAATCGCTCCCCCCGGACCCTTTCGTTGAAACATCGGCGACACCCTTGAGGACGAGCCTGCTGGACTCGAACACCAGGATCTCCACGGAATGCATCGTTCCGGCGTTGAGGAGTATCTCGATCTTCTGGTCCAACGTCTGGTTCACGCCTATGTCGCCGAAGGATATCTCCTTCTTGTCGGTGGCGATGTTGGATTCATCGACGACAGGCCAGATATGGGCCTCGACGCCGTATGCGTCCTTGGTCCCGTCGTTTGTCACATAGATGGTTATCTCGACGGTTATGCCCTCGTTCTCGTAACTGCGGAAGAAGACCTCGTCGATGAAAAGGTGCGGTATCTTGATATCCTCTATAGTCGCGTCATCTACTTTCTTGATCCCGCCGTCATCGGCGAAGGCGACCGCTACGACCGTAACGCATATCAGCGAGATCGCAGCCAGAAGTGCGTAAACCGCTCCGGCGGGCACCTCGAGCCTTCGCCCGAACCTCGAACTCTTTTTCTTTGCCATGTCTCTCTCACCTCGATCGGCCTCTTGCCGAACCCTGTGAGAAAAACATGCGGCTGAGTATTTAATCAAATATTGGAACGCATTTTTGACAATCTGCTGCCCTAATCAGGACCTACCTTCCGGGTATGATCCCCTTCCTCCCGCAGCTGGGGCACCTGAACTTCGATCCCTTGAAATCGGAGGGGATCTCGATCTCTTCTCCGCATTTGCAGGTAACGACGAGCTCTTCTTCCTCCTCTTCCTCCTCGTCCTCATACTCATCGTCCTCGACATCCTCCCACTCCTCGTCCTCCTCGAGCTCCTCGATCTCCTCCTCCTCGAGAACGTCCCAGTCCTCCTCCTCCTCATCCCACTCCTCCGGCTCCGGCGGCGGTCTCTCTTTTCTCCTGGTCGCACCGATGGTAGGTGGAACCACTCCCTCTGGGAGGACCACGTCGATCTTGTCATCTATATGCCTGGTCTCGACCTCCGGAACCCTCTTTTTGGGCATTTTCTTCGGTTTGCCCTTCTTCGCTCCAAAGAACTGGTCTCGAAGGTCCGTAAGGTCCTCGGCCTCCTCCTCCTGTTCTATTCCAAGGTCGATCCCGAGGTCGATCTCGCCGGCATCAGCCGTGAACATCGGGACGTCCTCCGGAGGCGCCGAGGGTGCGGCTGTCTCCTCCCATCCGGGAGGAGAATATATGCCGCCATCCCTGCCCTCTACAGGGGTCAGGGGTGCCTCTGCCGGCTTTGATCCTTCAACGGCAGCCTTCGGCGGGGGCATCATTACCTTGGGAACAGGCTCCTTGATCTTCTTGTCCCCCCGGAACATGAACAACAGCAGGATGACGATGAACACAACGATCCCTGCGATGACCAGCACGGCTATGAGCCACCCTTCGATGGCAAGCCCTCCGGTGTCATCGTCGTCGTCCCCGCCATCGTCCTCGTTCCTGATGCGGTAGGAGACCGGCGTTATGTAATCCACCATCTCCCCGTCGGAGTCAGTAACTGTTATCTTGATGTCATAGCCTATGCCGTCCGGGAACACCCTCTTTCCGTCAGAACCCTTCTGGAGCGTGTTCCAATCGACATAATACGACACCCATTGGTCCGGTACGAACTCCCCGCCGGGATTGAGGCGGCTGACGTTCCCGAGGTCCACCCAGGTGGTCCTTACCAGAACCTCCACCTTGAGGTTCTCGGGTGGTATCGGCTCATCGTCCGAGACATTGAAGGCGATCCTCACGACCCCCGAAAGGGCAGTGCTGAAGAGCGGGAGGTCGGTTTCCAGTTCGGGGGCGTAAACGTTCTTGACCCGCATGCCCGTGAGCTGGTACATGGCGGTGAGGTTGTCCATGTCGGTCACCTCGATCCTTACATCTATCAGGCCGTTCCTGACCTCCAATGTATCCCAGGTCACCTCTGTCCTGTTCCCTATAAGGGCGGCCCTTCCCATTGAATTCCAGATATCCAGGCCCTCGGGGCGGTAGACGAACCTGATATCGTTCTCCCTGATGTTCATATCCCGGTCGTCGATCATCGCAACGAAGGTGACCAGACTTTCCAGGAGCTCCTCTCCATTATGGCTTGTTATCCTGACCGCAGGCTTGTAGAGATTGTGAACCGTTATGGACCGGTTCAGGGTCAGCTCGATCTGAGAGTCGGCCGAATCCACGACCCTGACCATCAGGTCGTACTTCCCGTTATCGACGGTCGTCGTGTCCCAAAGGAAGAAGAAGGTGCCGTTCAGGCCCCTTGTCATGGACCCGATGGAATCCCATGTCTCCACATCGGGCTCCTTGATCAGGACCTCGACCGGGTCGACGATATCGTCATCCGGGTCAATGGTCTGGATGGTGATATTGAATTCCCCGGAGATAGTGGAACCCGGATAGGGTTTGAGTATATGGCCATCCGGAGGATATGAATTGTTGATCTGTGCAGGAGCGATGTTCCTCGATTCCGAACCCAGGCCGTAGACTATGCTTGCGTTCACCTTGAACCATATCGGACCATCGGTGAACACCTCGGTGTCGAATTCTGCCAGGAAGTCCGAGGTCGATCCCTCGACAGGAGAGGACCTGTTGGCGAACTCGGTCCAGGTGGTATTGTCCCTTGTATAGAAGAACCTCACGGGGGGCGCCAGTTCCTCCGATGAGGGCACCAGGACCTTTGCGGTGATCTCTTCGACCCATCTGAGCTCGGTACCGTCGGCGGGATAGAGGAGCTTCACAAAAGGAGGAGCGTGGTTGAGGACGTCGATCCTGTCTGTGTACTTCACCGTCTCCAGACCGAAGCTGTCAGTGACCGCAACCTTGAGGAAATATCCTCCGTTGCCGAAGAGCGTCGTGTTCCAGTATTTTATCGCCGTGTCCCCTTCCACCCTGTCCGGGGTCCCGTCGCCGATGGGATTCCAGGACCTGTTGTCGGTGGAACGATAGAACCTGACGTCCTCCGCGGACGTATCGTTGTCAATATCGAAGATCCTTCCGATGATATCGATGTTGCCCGAGACCGTATCGTGCCTTCTGGGGTTCAGGATCCAGAGCATCGGCGGGGAGGGAGACCTGTCAACGAGCGTGCTCATGAGATGATCGTCCCAGGTCCATGAGATGAGCAGGAGCTCGGGGTAGAGGTTACCGTCGTGATCTCCAACCGGAATGATCCTCCACCCGTAGTATTTGGTACCATCAGGAGCCGGATTGACCTCGTTCGCGTTGTTCGCATATACGGTCCCTTCCGGTATCGGAAGGTTGAAGACGTAGATCGTCCCGAGCGAAGAGGAGCCCACGTAGTTCGAGGGGGCCGAGATGGCGATCGAGGGAACGAGATTGAACGGAGAGGTTCCCAACCGGGCCATGGAGGTCCCGAGACCGGAGTTCGGAACTCCCTCGATGGTGGTGTTGCACATGCCCTGGTTGAGGCCGGGCAGCTCCGACCAGTAAGGCTCGTAACCCTTGAATATGCGAACGACCCCCTGCTGGGGGGATCCTATCAACAGGTCGTTCTTCCCGTCCCTGTCCGAATCAGCGGTCAGAAGGCCCGATCCCAGCCCCCCTGAACCGGTTATCTTCTGGATCTCATGGGACAGCGACCTGAAGGTAAGGGTAAGATTGTCGAAACCGAAGCCCGCGAACTCCGAGGAGGCCGTCCATCTGGATACCTTCCCCCCCATGTCAAGGTAATACTCGCCGGGGCCGTCGAGAAGTCGGAGCACATCGGTCTTGAAGGTGCCCCTGCCGAAAATTGTCGGACCGTTGTTGTTGGTCTGACCTGCAAGGGTGAATATCTCGGGGGTCGAGTCAGGCTCGGGGTTCCTGTCCATCCCGTTCCCGAGCCAGGTGATATCCCCGGTGGAATCCGTCCACCTTGCCTTCACCCACATCCTCTCCTGCTGCTCGAAGCCCCAGTCCTCGTAATCGTAATCGAAGGAAAGGATCGCTGAATTGATGCCGGTTATGTTCTCCGAGGAGAGCTGGAAGGAAACACCGTATGCACCCGATTGGTCCCTCTCGTTGCTGGAGGTAAGGACGCCTCCGACCTCGATGAAAAGCTGGTTCTCGACGCCGATCGACCTGTCCTTTCCGTTGGCATTGCCCGTGGCCTGATTGTATCTCACCGAATCGTAGCCCGTGCTGGCATCATATATATGGGTCGGGGATGTGTCCCAACCGTCGTCGCCGGCGCCCCATCCGAAAGTGTCCCCGGTGGATTCAATGGAGCCCTGGAAATCTACCACCGCGGTCTCATTGGCCCCTGGGAACATGTAGGGTTCAAAGGACACTTCGATCTTGATGATCCTGACCTCCCCATTGTCCGGCGAGGAGTATACGAATGCGTCCTGACCTGTGCCGTAGAAGTCCAGGGAGGCCGTCCTCGTATTGTTCTTGACGCTTATGACGGGCAGCTCCACCTCGTATCCGAAATCGGGGATCACCCCGCCTGAGAACATCTCGAACCTCGGTATGACCCCCTCCCCTGCCATGGAAAGGACCATGAGGTCGTCTATGCCGTCGCCGGTCATGTCCCCGACCTCGAGGTGGGACCCGAAGAAATGTGTGTTGTTGCCGGCGATCTCGAAGACCGCATCCGAGGTCGTTAGGACCGCGCCCTTCAGGGCGATGTTTATATCAGTGGATTCGTAAACGAGGAGCTTGCCCGTCCCACCTAGAGCGCCCGGGCAGCTTATCACGAGGTCTGCCCAGGTATCGCCTGCATAGTCCCAGGCGGCAACGTCTTGCCCGAACAGGAAGAATTCCTCACCTGTCAGGATAATGTCCGCATTGAATGGTTCAAGGGGGGGGAACCCGTCCTTGCCCCCCCAGAACAGGAATACGGCCCCGGAATCGACGCCGTTCGTGGAGTTCTGGGGCATGGTCATCACTATATCGTGATACCCATCCCTGTCGAAATCCCCGATGGACATAACATCTCCAATTTCGGACATCGGGGAATGGACGGTCTCCTGGGATCCCAGGTCCTTCAAGGAGTTCCCCGCTGGAATTACCAGACCTATCTGTAAAAGGAGGATGATCGAAACAAGAACCACTATGATACGATACCCTCTCATGATCAACCCAAGGTTATTCAAGTGAACCACCCGCTAAACGACCCAGCTACCACGTATAGCTCGAGCTATGAACAGGGGTCCATTGTGTTGGGGATTATTTAAATATTGAGAGATTGAGGGATGCAACCCGCCTTCATGAGTACTCCTTCAGGAAGTCCTCCACCACATCCAATCCTCCCTGGCCCTGGACGAATCCGTCGTACGGCTCTCTGGGGGTTATCTCCCTGCTTATCGGTGTGAGCATCATCTTCCTCACGCCCTCGGGGTCCTGGGTCTGACCCATCACCCAGCCGAGCTTGCAGTATGCGACCTCGGGAAGCATGTTGTCGAGGGGGACCACTCCTCTCGCCATGAGGTCCCTTCCGGTATCGTAAACGAACATCTGGGTGTACCCGTAGAGGGTCTGTACCGTCATGAACATGTGGATGCCCTCTTCATGGGCCCTCTGGATGGGGTCGTAAAGAGGCTTGTTGACGTGTCCGAGCCCCGTTCCGGCAATGATGATACCCTTGTATCCCTTGTCGATCATCGATTCGAGGATATCTGGATGCATGTTGGGGTAGTAATAGAGGATGGTGACCCTCTCCTCGAACTTCGGATAGATCCGGATATCGGTGTCGTCCCTCCTCCTTTTGTAGTCATCCCTGAAATATGTGAAATTTCCGTCCTCCACCTTTCCGATGGGAAGGTCGCCGAGGGTCTTGAAGGTGTTGCGGTACGAGGAATGCATCTTCCTGACACGGGTTCCGGGATGAATGTAAATGAACTTGTCGGACGTCGTCCCGAACATGGTGACAACGCTTTCGGCCACATCGGAATATGCCGCCGTGGTCACCGATCCTATCAAGGTTCGGGCCGCGTCCGAGGAAGGCCTGTCGGACGATCTCTGGCTTCCGACGCAGACGATGGGGACGGGAGTGTTCTGCACCATGAAGTTCATGGTCGCGGCGGTGTAGTGCATGGTATCGGTTCCGTGGCCTATCACTATTCCCGCAACGCCTCCCTCCACCTCCTTTTTGATGTTCTCGGCCAGAACCTTCCATTGATGGGGGCCCATGTTCTCCGAGAAAACGCCGAAGAGCTTCCTCGTAGTGATGTTCGCGAGGTCCGCAAGCTCCGGGACGGCCCCGAAGAGCTCTCCAGGTGTGAAGGCCGGGATCACGGCCCCGGTCCTGTAATCCAGCCTGGATGCTATGGTGCCGCCGGTGCCGAGGATCGTTATGTTGGGCTTGTCCTCATCGTAGGGGAACTCCTTTTCGGGGATCTTGTAATGCGCCTTCTTCTGCCCCTTGAGCTCGACCGAGATAACATGATCGTACCTGATGCCGATGTTGTATCCAGTGATCATCTTCAGAACAAGATGGGAATCATCCCCGGCGGACCTCGGCAGGAGGATGCCCTCCACCTCCCCCTCGGGGGTCTTGACCATGATCCTGTCCCAAACGGCGATCTTTTCCCTTTTCAGAACCTCAAGTGCAGGACCCCTGTATCCCTGGTAAATGTCATCCGTCATGGGCGCACCGGGTCGAGGGAAAGGGGCACCTGTAAATAACGCTTTCTTTTCAAGGTCAGAACAGGACGCTGATCACCAGCAGCACCAATATCAGGGAGCCGGACCCGACGACATCCATACAGGCGGTCAATACCGGGATGACAGTGTTGTCGGGGTCCAGCCCCAGCTTGAACGAGAAGTATGCGATGTAGTAGGCGACCGTAGAGGTGATGACGGTTATCACCGTGGCTCCCATGAGCATTATGATCAACACCTCCAGAAGGTGCGGTATCTCCGTGCCGGTTATCATGCCCATAAGGATCCCGCCGCCTCCTATCACGAACAGAAAGACGAGCAGGGAGATCAACCATAGCGAGACGCCGGAGGAAACGGCAAGCTCGTTCGGTCTGAAGGACAGCTTGTTCTGGCCGAGATAGGCCGATGAGGTGACCCGCGACCCGAGAACGGAGCCCATGCTGCCGCCCTGGCCGTTGAGTGCCGGGATCATTATAAGAAAGATCGTTCCGGTGAGCAGAAGATCGAAGCTCGCGCCCAGAACGAGGCCTGAAAAGGTCGAAATGAGGACGGCCACCATTGCAACCGGGATGGCCTCCCTGAGGATCTCCCTTGAATCGCCCTTCCCCCGGACCGCAACGTAGCCTGATAGCGCCAGGATCAACACCATCAGAGCGATCGAAACCAGAACAGTGGCAGGGCCGGGGATCTCGAGGACTACCCAGGCCATGAGGAAAAGAACGGGAACCGTGAGAAGGTCCCCGGTCGTTGCCACCACGGGGGTCGAAACATTATCGGGGTCCCATCCCTTCCTGAAAGTAAGGAAGGAGACGCCGAACGTGATCGCGAACATCAGGACGCCGGATACCAGCGCTCCCGTGATCGATATGAAGATCAGGTCCCCAACGCTGCCAAGGGAGATCCCGAACAACCGACCGACGACCTCTGCTAGGACCGGGATGAGAACGGACAGGAAGAGAAGCTGAACGGATGCGGCGCCGAGCTGGACCTTGAGCTCCCTGTTTTTCCGGAACCTCGGCTCTATGGTGCCCAGATGCAGTTTGGAACCGAGCCTTGCGGCAAGCGCCCCGAAGATGTTCCCCCTCAGGCCGACGGTCGGAGGAAGTATTATCAGCAGACCCGGGATCCTCTCGAGGACGTGCTCGAACTGTCCGAGAAAATAACCGGGGAAAAGGTCGATGACCCCGCAAAAAATGAGAACTAGAACAGCTTGTTTGAAGAGGACCGTATCGGGCTTGAAATGCTCCGGCACCCTTTTTCTCGCTTTATCGTACAGAGCCTTGGCTGGTCTCAAAGCAGATGACCTGAATTTGGTCGAACCTACCGATACCAAGGCCTATACCTCCTATCAGCGAACGTTGGTGCGGGTCTTCATCATTCATGACGTATCTACCTCGTCAGGGGTTCCAGGCACCCACCGACCCACCATCAAAACCCTATCCACTATAAATGACTTGTTAACTTGGAAGAGGAACGGTCCTTTTTCATCACTTTACTATAATCACAAGTAGTACACATAAGGTTGCGATATTTATTTATAGAAGTCTGAAGGATAAGAAATATATTTATAGAAGTGCTTTATACAGTAATCCCCCCAATTCGAAGGATAAGGAGGTAAGATCAACATGTATGCAGGAGGAACACCGATACTGGTCCTCAAGGAAGGAACAGATAGAAAGAGTGGCAAGGGAGCCCAGTACAACAACATCGCCGCCGCAAAGGCCATCGCCGACGCGGTCAGGACGACGCTGGGACCCAAGGGCATGGACAAGATGCTGGTGGATTCCATGGGCGACGTGGTCATCACCAACGATGGTGTGACGATCCTCAAGGAGGTCGACGTTGAGCATCCCGCTGCGAAGATGGTCATCGAGGTCGCAAAGACCCAGGACGAGCAGTGCGGGGACGGGACCACAACGGCTGTCATATTCGCCGGAGAGCTCCTGAAGCTTGCAGAGACCCTGATCGAGAAGAACATCCACCCCACCCTCATCACGGAGGGATACAGGCTCGCCGCCGAGAAGTCGGTGGAGGTCCTCGACTCGATCGCACTGAAGGTCGAGGAGGACAAGGAGGCCCTCGTGAAGATAGCAAAGACCTCCATGACCGGAAAGTCGGCCGGGGACAAGAAGGAACTTCTCGCCGATATCGCTGTCAGGGCCGTGACGTCCGTCGTTGAAGTGAAGGACGGCGTCAGGAAGGCCGATGTCGACAACATCAAGGTGGAGAAGAAGCAGGGCGGCTCCATCAACGATACGGAGCTCATCGAGGGCATCATCGTGGACAAGGAGAGAGTGCACGAGGGAATGCCCACATCCCTGAAGGACCCGAAGATCGCCCTTGTGAATGCCGCATTCGAGGTCAAGAAGACCGAGGTCGATGCGAAGATCCAGATCACGGACCCCTCCCAGTTCCAGGCCTTCCTCGAGAACGAGGAGAACATCCTCAAGGGAATGGTCAAGAAGGTCGAGGAATCCGGTGCTAACGCGGTTTTCTGCCAGAAGGGTATCGATGACCTTGCCCAGCACTTCCTTGCAAAGAAGGGCATCTATGCGGTAAGGAGGGTCAAGAAGTCCGATATGGAGAAGCTCGCAAAGGCGACAGGCGCCAAGATCGTCTCCAACCTGGACGACCTCACCCCCTCCGACCTCGGAACCTCCGGTGAGGTCGAGGAGAAGAAGATCGGCGGAGACCAGATGACATTTGTCACCGGATGCAAGAACGCAAAGGCCGTCTCCATCCTCATAAGGGGCGCATCCGAGCACGTGATCGACGAGATCGAGAGGGGGCTCCACGACGCCCTCATGACGGCCGCAGTCGCCCTCGAGGACGGCAAGATGACCGCCGGCGGCGGTGCAGCAGCGGTCGAGATCGCCAGGGAGCTTCGGACCTTCGCTATCAAGACCGGCGGCAGGGAGCAGTTCGCCATCGAGGCCTTCGCTACCGCTCTCGAGGTCGTCCCCAGGACGCTCGCGGAGAACGCCGGGCTGGACCCGATAAACACGATCATCGCGATCAACAAGGCACACTCCGAAGGAAAACAGTTCCACGGCGTTAACGTCTACACCGGCCAGATCGAGGACATGAGGGCTCTCAACGTCCTCGAACCCCTCAGGGTCGGCACCCAGGCCATCCAGGCTGCGACCGAGACCGCCAACATGGTCCTCAGGATCGACGACGTCATCGCCTCCAAGTCCAGCGGAGGCGGCGGACCCGGAGGCATGCCTCCGGGCGGTATGCCTCCCGGCATGGGCGGCATGGGCGGAATGGGAGATATGGACTACTGATAATTGTCCGGAATTCTATGTTCGGGGGTCCATGGCGGACCCCCATTTTTTTTTTAATTTTCATTGGCAGGAAGTGAAGGCCGCAGATGTACGGAACGGACCGATCAAGCGAGGAATAACAAAACCGAGGATCGACCCTGTCTATTCGACCTTCACTTCCTGACCTTTCAAGCTCACCGCTCCGATTATTAATATTATCATCACATGTGGATTTCAGGGCGTTCGGCCTAAACCTTTTCTATCATCATCCATTACCGGACCAAGGTGATCCCGTGTACGATCCAAGGCTCAGAAAATTGGCTGACGTTCTGATAGACCATTCCACCAAACTGAAGAAGGGCGAGACCATCTACATCGAGACCTTCGACATCCCGGTCGAGATGGTAGAGACCCTCGTCCAGAAGGTATACGAAGTCGGGGGAATTCCCATTGTTTCTCAGAAGTTCGCAAAGGTCCTTCGAAAGCTCTACATGGATGCGGACGAGGCGACCATGAAGACCATCGGTGAGCTCGAGCTCGCCACGATGAAGAAGGCCGATGCCTATATCGGGCTCCGCGGCTCTCACAACATTACGGAGACCTCCGATGTTCCCGCGGAGAAGATGGAGCTTTACAAGAAGCACTGGTGGGGCCCTGTTCACATAGAATGGAGGGTTCCCAAGACCAGGTGGGTCGTTCTAAGGTGGCCCACCTCCTCCATGTCCCAGCAGGCGCAGATGTCCACCGAGGCGTTCGAGAAGTTCTATTTCGACACCTGCACCATGGACTACACGAAGATGTCCAAGGCCATGGACCCCCTCAAAGATCTCATGGAGCGGACCGACAGGGTGCGGATAGTCGCCCCGGGGACCGACCTGACCTTTTCCATAAAGGACATCCCCGTGATAAAATGCGACGGGGAGCTGAACATCCCCGACGGAGAGATCTTCACCGCACCGGTGAAGGATTCCGTCAACGGCACCCTCGCGTACAACACCCAGACGCTCTATGACGGCAAGGTCTTCTCCTCCGTGAAGCTCGAGTTCAAGGATGGAAAGATAATCAAGGCGACCGCGAACAACACGGAAGCTATCAACAAGATCCTCGACACCGACGAGGGAGCGAGGTACGTGGGCGAGTTCGCCATCGGTGTGAATCCCTTCGTTACGAAACCCATGCTCGACACGCTCTTCGACGAGAAGATATCGGGATCGATCCACTTCACCCCCGGGAACTCCTACGACGAAGCACCCAACGGCAACAAGTCGAAAGTACACTGGGACATGGTCCTGATACAGACCCCCGAATGGGGGGGCGGCGAGCTCTACTTCGACGACGTGCTGATCCGAAAGGACGGGCTCTTCGTCATCGACGAGCTCAAGGTGTTGAACCCCGACGCCCTGATGTGAAGTTCTAATTAGTAAGGCCCCCATACGAATTGGTATGAGGGTGTGCTGCCTCTTCAGCGGAGGCAAGGATTCCTGCTACTCGCTGCATAAGATGCTGCTTTCGGGATTCGAGGTCCCGGTGCTTCTCACGATCAGGTCATCCGATCGGGATTCCTGGCTGTACCAGACCCCGGGGATGGAAGCGGCGCATATCTTCGGGGAGCTGACCGGGATCGAGACCAGGGTCATTGATTCCTCCGGAGTGAAGGAAGAAGAAAAGGACACGCTGACAAGGGCACTGATCTCCCTGAAGGAGGAGTTCGATCTTGATGCGATTTGCTCCGGGGCCCTCCTTTCCGATTACCAGAGGATGATATTCACCGACGCCGCCCACGATGCGGGTCTGATATCATACGCCCCTCTCTGGAGAAAGGATGGAAGAAAATACATGGAAGAGCTTCTGGAACAGGGATTCAGGTTCATCCTCCTGTCCTACGCTTCGGAGGGATTTGGACCCGGCGACCTGGGGAAGGAGGTCGGCCCCGGTGAGCTTCAGAGATTCTTCTCCCTGTCCGCGGATTGGGGGTCGCATCCGGCATTCGAAGGAGGGGAGGCGGAGACCCTTGTCCTTGAAGCACCTTTCTACAAAGGATCGCTGGAAGTAAAGGGAACGGTCCGCGAGGAGGGACCGTACCGGGCAAGGTTCGGACTTGAAGAGGTGAGGGTCAGATGAGGGAGCCCGTCGTTTTCAGAAAGGCAAGGTTCGTGCTCACAATGGATAAGGGCGGGGTCCTCGAGAACGTGGATGTCAGGGTCCAGGATGGCAAGGTGAATGCAGTCGGCCCCGACCTCTCCCAACGAGGCGACGAGATCATAGACTGCTCGAGGTCTCTCGTCATGCCCGGTCTTGTCAACTCCCACACCCACGCTGCCATGGTGATGTTCAGAGGCCTGAACGACGATGCCCCGCTTCAGGAATGGCTCCGATCCATGTGGGCCCTGGAGGGGAAGCTCAAACCCGAACAGGAGCTGCTTGGAGCGGAAATGGGATTCCTCGAGATGGCAAGGACCGGGACCACCGCATGCATGGACCAGTACGGGGCCGAGGTCGGTGTGAAGGCCGCGGGGAAGGTCGGGCTCAGATTGGCGAACGGGGTCCCTTTGATCACGGTATGGGGTGGTGCGAAGGAGAGACTGGTAAAGGCCAGGGAGTTCATCCGCGAGTACAGGGGACACGAGAGGATAATACCGATAGTCAATCTCCATTCCATCTATACCAACGATGAGGAGACCATGATCGAATGCGGGAAGATCTCAAAGCAGGAGGAAGTCATACTCCACGTTCACTGCTCGGAGACCAGAAAGGAGGTTTTCGACAACAGGAGGGATAAGGGTAGGCTCGGGGTCGAGGAGCTGGACAATAACGGCTGCCTCTGGGAGAAGAGCGTTCTCGTCCATATGGGATGGGCCGCCTCGTGGGAGTTCAACCTCGTTAAGGAAAGAGGGGCCTCTCTCGTCCACTGCCCCAGCTCGAACCAGAAGCTGGCGACCGGCGGTTTCTTCCCTTTCAAGGACCTTAAGAACCTGGGGGTCCAGGTCGGCCTCGGCACGGACGGAGCCGCCTCCAACAACACCCTGGACATGTTCAGGGAGATGAAGGAGATGGCGCTCCTGCAGAAAGGCCAGTACTGGGACCCGATGGCCTGCACGGCCGGGGATGCTCTGGTATCAGCGACGATCTCGGGGAACCGGATCCTCGGTCTGAACGGGGGCAAGGTGGTCCCCGGAATGAATGCCGACCTCTGCGTTTTGGATATAGGGCCCGGAGCGGGTCCGCTCCGGAAGGATAATCTGCTCTCTGCAGTCGTCTATTCGATGAACGGCAATATGGTCAGAACCACCATGGCCGGAGGGGACCTGATCTACAACGGTGGAAAAATGATGGACGGTTCCGATCTCGGTGAAAGGTACGCGGAACTTTCCGATAAAGTGCTTTCGGAGCTCTATTGAACATCGAGGAGGCCGGATGCCAACAGCCTGTCCTTGACCGGGCCCTTTGCACCTACGATCGTCAGGCAGGACCCCCTGTCCTCAAGCTTTCTTGCTATTATTCCCATTCCCCGTACGCCCATGTTCGGAAGCGATGTGAGGCCCGAGAGGTCGAGCGTTATGTCCGAACCCTGGTCCTGGGAATTCGCTATGATGGATTCGAAGCTCAGGACGGAGTCCTCGTCCATGTCGCCGTTCACAAGCCATCGGATGCACCCGCGCTCATCGACCCTCTTCAGTTCCATGTGCAGATATTTGGACTAGGGGATATTTGATATTTTTCGCTGAACCAGGGGATTCGATTTACCAAAAGTATAAGTAAATGAGCCAGTATGGAAAGTCGGAGTCATGAGCTTGCCCCCCAACAACAGAGGAAAATTCAGAAGCGGTGGTTTCAACAGACAGAACGATCAGAAGAAGGGAAAGAGGAAACCGATGCTCAACCTCGGCAAGCTCGACTACTTCAAATGGGACCTCAACGAGATAATGGAGGCCTCCGACATGGAGGCGGAGAAGATCAATACCTTCAAGGCGAACATGACCGCAAAGGCCCGCCAGAGGTCCATTAAGGAAGCAAAGGATTACGTCCGCGAAGTGGAAGGGAGAGGGGATTTCTCCCGGGACACGGCGGACAAGCTCTGCAGGCTCCTCGATCGATATTCCAGAATGAGATGAGTCCTGCCGTTAGGAACATCCAGACCCCGTTCAATTTTAATACCCGTCAATCCCATGTACAGCGGGGATTCATAATGTCGGGATTAGTGAAGGTGCTATCCATCGACGGCGGGGGTATAAGAGGAATCATACCCTCTCTCGTCCTGAAGGATATCGAGGAGATCACAGGGGACAGGATCGCGGACCTTTTCGACCTGATCGGCGGGACCTCCACCGGAGGTTTGATCGCCCTGGGACTGACAAAACCGGACGAAAAGGGGAAGCCCGAGTTCAAAGCCAAGCAGATCATGGACCTTTACGAAAAGAACGGGAGAAGGATCTTCCATCGCTCCATCTGGAGGAAGCTGGAATCGGCCTGGGCCCTCCTGGACGAGAAATACTCTCCCCAAGGCATAGAGGAGGTGCTCGACGAGTATTTCGGGGAGACCAGGCTGAAGGAGGCCTTGAAACCCGTTATCATACCGGCTTACGAGATCGAGAGCAGGTGCGCCTGGTTCTTCAGAAGCGAGAGGGCAAAGGCGACCGCGAGCTACGATTTTCCGATGAAGACCGTTGCAAGGGCGGCATCGGCAGCGCCGACGTACTTCGAGCCGGCGAAGCTCGTGACCGAGGACAAGGTGGATTACTACGCCTTGATCGACGGGGGAGTGTTCGCGAACAACCCGGCGCTTTGCACCTATGTCGAGGCAAGGACATTGTTCCCAGAAGCAACGGATTTCCTGTTCCTATCACTCGGCACCGGGGAACTCACCAGAAGAATAAGCTATGATGATGCGAAGGGCTGGGGGCTTGCGAACTGGGCCCATCCGATCCTCAACGTCATGTTCGACGGGCAGAGCGACACCGTCGACTACCAGATGGAGAAGCTGCTGCAGCATAGCGGGAGCAGAAGGAGGTACTTCAGGTTCCAGACCAGACTTGATTCCGGAATGGATGACCTCGATGACGCCTCGGAGGAGAATATCCACGATCTGAAGGCCGAAGCGCACGAGATGCTTGACAAGCATTCGGAGGACCTCGAGCTCCTCTGCGATCTGCTGGTGGGGTGAAGGGTCAGAGGTTGACCAGCTTGTAATCTGTCGTTCCCAAACCAAGCTCCTCGGCGTAGTTGAGCTGGATCTTCGCATCGACATCCGGCCTCATCCCGAGGAATTTATCCTCTCCCGGCTTGAATCCGGTCTTGAGCTTTGTATCCCTGAAGCCTGGCTGCTGATTGACGAGATCGTAACAGGCCGCGTCCAGGGCAACCGGGTCCTTTGAGGCGAGGATGCCGATATCCGGAACTATGGGATGGTCGGACCACGGGAAGCAGTCGCAGTCAGGAGAGACCCTGGTGACGAAGTTGATGAAACCCATTCTGTTAACCTTGTTCCGGGTCGCCCCGAAAGCGTATTCCGTCATCCTTTCCAGGAACGGTGGGATCTCCGATGCCCATGATAGACCGATGGCTTCCTGGGGGCACACGGTAATGCATTCCCCGCAGCCGATGCAGATATCTTTCTGGATGAACACCTTGCCCCCCTCGAGCACATGAGCGTCCACCGGACAGATCGGGATACAGGTCCCGCATCCGATGCATTTCGCTGATTCGACCTTCGGCCTCACGGAATGCTGGTCCATCTTGCCGTAGGCGGACCCGCATCCCATAGCGAGGTTCTTGATAGCACCTCCGAAGCCCGCCATCTCGTGGCCCTTGAAATGGGTCATCACGATAAGGGAATCAGCGTTGTAGATGTCCGAGGCGATACGGACCTTGCTGAAGTGCTTTCCCTTGATCTCCACCCACTGCACGTTCCTGCCCTTCAGGCCGTCCGCGATGATCACGGGGGCGCGAACGACTGCGTAATCGAAACCGTGGGCGATCGCCGTTTCGATATGTTCGACCGAATTGTGGCGGCTGCCCTTGTAGAGTGTATTGGTATCGGTGATGAACGGCTTTCCGCCAGCCTCCCTGACCCTTTCGACGATCTCTCTCACGTATATGGGATTGATGAAAGCATCGCCCCCCATTTCCCCGAAATGCAGCTTTATCGCGGTCAGATCACCGACTCGTACGGAATCACCGAAGCCGGCATTTCTGAAGAGACGGCCGACCTTGTTTGTCCTGTTCTCGTTCTTGGACCTAGCCCTCAAGCCTGCAAAGTACACCCTGCTGGACATGTGCACACTCCGAAGGTCCAATTATCTCTATTTAGATAAACGTTCTGATAACCTGGTAATCGATCAAAAAAAGTTTGGGCGGGGGTAGGGCTCAATCTCCCCGCCCGTTTTTTCGGGGCATTTCTGCCCCGTCTCTCTCTCCTCTCTTTCCCCGCCGGGCCCCGGGGCCGGGGCCCGATCCTACTCCTATCGTACTAGGTTGGGGTGTCCACACCCGACCGGTGTTGTTCGATCGAGAGAGTGCGGACCGTTAGACGAAGGCATGGTTGTGTGGGTCCTTTGGGTTCTTCCTTTTCAACTCCTTCACCCCCAGGCCGGTTTCCCGGCAATTAATGTAAATGGTTAAACGTATATATGAGGATTTTAGGATTAAAATTCATTTTTAAAAATAAAAATTCAAACTATGAATATTAAGCATATATGGCCTGTATCTCTCATATTGAAGGAATGAGTGCATATCCGGGCAGATATGCCCCTGCAGAACTCACGCAACGCACCCGCCATTTCACATGAGCATGGACCCGTTAAATATTCCCTTTCCAGGTCAATTATTGAAGGAAGGCTTCATCGGCAGGTGCAGGAGGCCGATTCTTGGACTATTTCCAGAGGGAGAAGAAGAAGGAGACGATATTCGATAGATTGGATATGACCCAGGCGGTTGTTTCGATCTTCATCCTTGTAAACGCAGCCTTTTACGGTCTCATGGCGATATATTTTCTGGACGGCCATGGGATGGATTTTGATTATAATGAGATCTTCAAGGAAGCCCAGCAAACGATCAGCATCCCGAAAGCGGACTCGGACACCAGGTTGATCATAGACGAATATTTCGAGTGGCCGGACAAATTGTCGGATGTGGAGGAGATATACATATACGGGACCGACTGGCGGGACCCCGACACCGACAATGACGGTATGGAGGACGGGTGGGAGGTCCATCATTCGATATGCCGTGATTGGATCTATCCGATAACATCCCCCGATCCGAGAAACTGGGACCCGTACGGAAATTTCGACGGGGACGGTTTCGATGCCGATCGAGACGGCTTTATCGACAAAGAGGAAGCGTTGTTCAACCTGAGGGAGTACTGCGGGGGGGCCCTTTTCGACCTTGAAGCGGGGACCTTCGATCCTTCGGAACCGATATTCGGCGGATTGGACCCTGCGGTCGACTGGCAGGAGATCGGAATGAAGGGGGGCTATCATCTTTATGACTGCCCGGACGACGGCATCGTCGGGAACCCGGAGAACATGGATAACAGCAATTTCGACGATTATCTATCCTACGACCCGGAGGACCCGGATAACTTCCCCCCGGTCACCACAAGCCCATCTTCCTCGGATACGGACGGGGACGGGATGGATGACGGCTGGGAGGTCCATTATGGACGTTTATTGAAGGAAATGGAAGATCCCGTGCATGAACCTTTAGTGAGAATACCAATAGTGATCAACGAGAAGCAGGATGAAAGGAGGATCGATCCTCTCTGGAGCGGTGACGCCGGCCTGGACATCGACTCCAGGGAAATAATATCAATTACAGCTGGGCAAAGAAAGGTGGTCAATGTTTACAGCAAGGACGGTCTGACGAACCTCGAGGAGTTCGAGGCCGGAACCAATCCACTTTTATGGGATTCCGATGGAGATTCCTTCTTCAACGCCTTGAAGGGAGTTCTATTTCAACTCGATGATGGAACGGAGGTGCGGATGGAATACCTGAACTTCAGCTCCTGGAACTGGAACTGGGACTGTCCGTACCCTTTTAATGATTACAGGCTGGATCCGATGAACCCGGATACCGACGGGGACCAGATGATGGACGGCTGGGAGCTGGCAACAGGTTTGAACCCGTTGAACGGTACGGATGCGTTCAAGGACCTGGACGGTGACGGCCTCCCCAATTACCTGGAATACGGTTTTCCGAACCGCGATGATATCTGGTTCATCACGGACCCCAAGAACCCGGATACGGACGGGGACGGGATGCTTGACGGATGGGAGGCATACAATTCGAAGATCATCTCGCGGATCCCAGCGATGTCAGCAAGGGACGATCTCGAAGACAAGATCGCTGACGGAAAAAGGACCATTTTCACCGTCTCCCCCATGATCCAGGATGCGGAGGAGGACAATGACGGCTACTGGGCGACCGATGAGTTTGGAAGTGAGATCTACACAAGGATCAGCGACGGGGTGACGAACCTCGAGGAATACTACGGATCGAAATACTACCCGAGGTCCTCGGATCCGAGCGATGCCGACAGCGACGATGACGGCCTTTACGACGGGGAGGAGATGAAGTACGGGTTCCCCGGGGAGCTCATCGGCGGGAGGTATGTGACCGATCCGGACATCGCTGCCAGGTATCATACCAATCACAACGCCCCTGATACCGACATGGACCGGTGGGGCCTGTCCTATGACGGACCAAGGATATTGACGGACTGGGAGGAGGTCCACGGAAGGACGAGGGACGTCCAGCCGAGGAACGGGTTCGACGACGACGGGGACGGCGAGGTGGACGAGTACGAAGGGGAATACCTGTTCTTCCCCTCCACAAACGCATCTAATCCCGATTCGGACCTCGACGGCCTGATGGATGTCGATGAAGTGTTCGGGATCGATACGAGGTACTTCTGGCAATGGTCCGAGCTTGGTGTCATCAGGACCGACCCGACCATGACGGACTCCGACGGCGACGGGCTCAACGACCTGTTCGAGCTCGAACCGATGCCGTATCTCAGGCAATACAACACGGATCCTCTGGACCCCGATACCGACCGGGACGGAATGACCGACTGGCACGAGTGGACCACCGACTTTTTTCCACTGGTGAACTGGGACAGGACGGATGATCCTGAATTCCTCGACCCGGGTCATTCAAGGTCCGATTGTGTCAATGAATGGGGAGGCAACTACGACATCTATTTTGTGGACCGTACCGATCCGAACGATCCGGATACGGACGGGGACGGGATGCCGGACGGTTGGGAGTTCAGGAACGGGTACCTCACTTACACCAAGGAGAACTACACGTTGATAGAAGATCATCTTGACAAGGACAAATGGATCTACACCTACTGTATCGATGTGATGCCGTACTCCGCACCGGGAACGAAGTTCTGGGTCGTGAATCCTCTGCTGAGCGATGGTTTTGATGACCCGGACAGGGACGGCCTGACCAATTTCGAGGAATATCAGCACAAAACACATCCCCTCAAAGTGGACACGGACGGGGACGGGATGCCGGACGGTTGGGAGCTGGACCCGGAGAACCGGGGGCAGCCGGCTTACGACCCCTGGTCCAGGAGGTATCGCTGGACGCTCGATCCACTGAACCCCAACGACTGGTATCTGGACCCGGACCATGACGGCGTCATTCTCTATCACTGGACCCCTTCGACCTATCTGCATGGCAGGTATTACAACGAGACCTTCTATTTCCCGTGGGTCAACCTCTACGAGTACATGTTCGGAAAGGACCTTGACGGGGACGGCATCAACGAGGTCACGACCGGCTGCGCGCCAAGGATCGCGGCCCAGCATAATATCGGGGGGTACGATTCGGATTCCGACGGCACACCGGACGGCTACGAGGTCTTCTGGGATGATGAGGACAACGACACTCTGCCAACGGGTTGGGAGCTTTTCTACAACGGAACTTTGTGGAACTCACCGGAGACGCTTCCCTACAAGGACCCGGGATTGGACTGGAACCCGTTCACGACCTCCCTCAATTCAAGGGGCCCCTTCCTGGAGATAGCGAATGTGATCCTCACGAAGGGAAAGCTCTTCCATGATCGGAGCGACAGCAATATCGACGGGGTCCGGGATGATCTGGAGGACTGGGACGACGACCTTCATCTCAACGGAGCCGAATGGGAATTCAGGACCGATCCCACCGACGACCGATCCTATCCTTACAGTCCGGCCCTGCTCATGAGCGATTCCAGAAGGTCACGTGCAGGCTGACAGAACCTCGAGATCTGAAAAAGACCGGGCCGCCCGCGGGGTTAACGATCACCGAGCGGCCCCCTGTGATACATCTATCCCTTGACTCCTCTCTTTCTCTTTGCTATCCAAACATATGATCCTATACCTATAAGCATGAGCAGGACCGCGACAGGTATGATCATCCATGTCCCGGAGAAGGACGAGGAACCCTGGACCACCGGTTCAATATCATCCTCCGAACCGCTGTCCGGTTCGTCGGGCGCCGGCGGATCACTGCTTCCGTCATCGATCGGGTCCGCATCTTTGCTGTCTCGCGGGCCATCCGGGATCGACGGATCCTTCTCTTCCACGGCCTTTATCAACACCGAGTGGGATGAATACTCGTTCCCTGTCCCATGGTCAAGAAGGGTGAAGGTCAGCATTATCGAGGTATCACCATCGATATCATCGACAGCGACCCCTATCGTGAAGACCTTGCTTGTTCCGAAGTAAAGATCGAAATTGTACACCTTCTCCGTTTCAACCGTTATGCCCTTCGAAGGGGCCGTCTCGGACCCCTCTACAAGCAGGTCGTACTCGGTCCATGTGTTCCCTTTGTTGAAGACCTCGATATCGACATTTCCCGTACTTCCTCCCTCCACCTCCACTGACCCGGGACCCGTTACCTCTCCGTCCTTGTACTCCTCGACACGGAGGACAAGCTCGGTCGTCGAGGATTTCCCCCCCATCACTCCCGGAGAGTAGCTGTAAAAGGCAAATGCTTCCAGGATGTTCTGGCCGGACTGTATGTCAGTCCCGACGAATACGTTCAGTACGAACGGGAACTCCTCGCCCACGTTCTCCTCCGTAACCATGAAATTGGATGGATCGTACTGATATTCCACATTCTCGTTCTCGAGTTCCAGCCTGATCTCCATGACCTGGTTGGCCGGCAGCGAAACGACCTCGGTGGAGACCACGCCCTGATATTGTACCATGGTCACCTCCTCCGGCGAGACCCCGGCAAATTGCTCTTTGATCGAGAAATCCATAGTCACGTTTGCGGCAAGAACAGCTGATGAATCTCCTGACATGAATATGAACGATGTCAGAAAGACCGTCAATGCGATCATTAATACGGGAATTGGCCCTCTCTCTGCATACATCTTGGACACCTCCCATGTTCCAAGATGTTGAAAAGATCATGAAAGAGTGTATTAAATCACTCACGGCTGAATGCTCGAAACATCATTTCGGCAGATCGGCATTTGTGCGAAGGGAATTTTGTTTCAGATCGAGGGCTGGGTCCTTTTCAGATAAAGGGTCTTCGTGACGAGGACGTTCGTTATGGAGCTCAGCCTGGCGGCGGACTGGTTCAGTCCGAAAAGGACCTGTATGACGGCCATGGATTCCCTGCTGGTCAGGATCTTCATGCTGCCCTTCTTCGCACCTTTCATTGTCAGTCCCTCTATCCTCTGGGTCAACTGACCGGTGACAACGTCCTGGGATGAGGAGCGGTTTATCTTCTCCTCCCGATAGCTCCGGATCATCTCGAGGCATCTCTCGATGGCCTCGTCCTTCTGCATATCGACGGCCTCAAGGCCCAGTTCAAGCCCCTGGACCGACCTGCCGATGGAGTTCCTCCATACCGATAATAACTCCTCGAACAGGATCTCGTCAGCCCCTTCGGGGCACTTCTCCAGAAGTTCGAGAGCCTCCTCGGTTATCTGGACCATGTACTCCATCTCATCGTGGATCCTCTCGATGGACTGGGTTATGATGAAATAACCGGCAGGTTCGACCTGCGGGAGGTCCCAGAGGATGTTGAGGGCGTTGGTGTAGATCTTGTCGAGGTTGATCTCGGCCCGCTTGATGAGGAATCCCACTTCCTTCATCCGGCCCTTGAGCGAGGCTCGGTCCAGGTCGAGGATCTCGTTTGCAAGTCTTCGAAAGGCTTCGATGCTCCCCTGGATCGAGTTGATCGAGCGTGAGACTATCTGCGAGTTGGAATATTTGGGGAACACGAATGTACACCTGTGGGATCCAGGTGTAATCGAGTAGGAATAGCCGAGCTCGGAGGAGAGCAGTTCAAGGTCGGACATGAGGCAGTTGCTCAGCAACAGGTCCTCGGGTTTGGGGATATCTATGTGAACGTACCTGTCGATGAGGGAGAGCGAGATCAGGCTTTCCCTAAGCTCCTCGAGGATAGAAGGATCGGGCTTATCCATTTCCACCCTTTTGGATGCGTAGATGGGCATCTCCCCGAGTTCCAGCTTGACGACCTTGTAGCTCGACAGGTCGATCTCCTCATCCTGGAGGTCGGGTCTGAACACTACGAAAGCCCTCTGGTTTATCGGTTTGAAAACAACGGAATCCATGTCCCACCCGTATGTACGTCTGTAGATTATCGGGATGTTCATGGTCGAACCCTGGAGTCCCTTGAGGTAGATCAATCGTTCCTTCATGGCCTCCGACTCGTTGGGTTTGACCGGCTGCTTGCCTCTTCTCTTCTTCATGATGAGCCCCATCATCCAATGTTCACTTCGGACTTAAAAATTTTGAAGGTATTGAAATAAGGCACCTCTTGAATTTTTGGTTTTTAATCCCCTTATAATTTCGAGGGAACCCCGGATAAGAGTTATCTATGATGGTTGGATTAATGGGGCATACCCATGGGAGAGATGGGGGAGAGAAAATGTCCGATCACGATTTCAACAGTAACTATGGTGGAGATCAGTGGCCCGGTGGTTATTATCAACCCAACAGCCCCCACCAGCGCCCGCAGCAGATCCTGACGCCCTCTCAGGAAATGAAGGTCAAGAAATTGAA
>JBLIRH010000018.1:0-38346 GCA_049472215.1 Thermoplasmatota archaeon
CCCAACGGCTTCGAGCAGCTCTACACACTCATCCGGGGAAGGGACGCTCGGCCATAATCTTGGATCTTCAACTTCTTTTTCATTATGTTCCGCACTTTTAGCGACGACCTTCTTCCCCCTTCTGCTGGGCTCGATCCTCATCTCACCTCCGCTGGGTTCGATCACCAGCTCCTTCCCCTCGAACATTCGATCGAGGAAAAGGGCCAAAGCCGATACTTCCGAGTGCGGCTGGTTGCCAACGCTGACATTGAAATGAGCCATGTCGTAAACCTCTCTGGGAACCTTCTCGGCTCCGACCACGAGAAGGACCTTTTCATCCCTGGGGATCTTACCCACAGCCTCATCCAACCCCATACCGTACATGGTAAGGTGAACTGTCGTCCCCGGCCAGCTGCCCATTATCTTTCTCCGTGATACTCCGGTCCGGATAAAGAAATCCCCCCCGAACTGTTCGTTCACCTTCTGGATGGTCCTCTCAAGCACCGGATCACGGGTATCGACGTGGATACCCTTCGCACCGAAAGCACGAGCTACAAGCGAAACATGGGTGGTGATGCGTTTGTCCCTTTCCGGACGGTGACCGAGCCTCAGAACCTCGATGTGAGGGGATGGCCGATCTCCATCCATCTGGATCCCTCAGCCCCCGGTCTTGATCCTTTCGATCCTGTGACCCTTGTAGGCGAGCCTTCCGGACCTCTTTACAAGGCTCTTGAGCATTGTCGGGGTCAGGTCGAGGTCCTTCACGAACTCCCCGGAGAAGGTCCCCTCGTCGCCGACCTTTTCAAAGACCTCCTGCTCTATCTTGGCGAACTCCTCCTCGTCCATCGCCGTGATAAAAAGCACATCCGAGATCTCCGTTATCTGGGCCGAGGTGTTGATATGAACGGATACGTAATAGGTGTGGTAGATCTTTTCCTTGTTGAACTGGGAGTCTATCTGCCAGGAGGTTTCCACAAGCTTCATCTTCTCGAAGAACGAGAGGGCCTCCACTCCTTCCTGTCCGTATCTCTCCTCCACGGACTTCATGGTAACCCATCCGTTTGCGCACTCTTGGAATATATCCTTTTTAACGGGAGAATCCATCGCTCTTAGAAGAGCAACCAGATCGGTCGGTTCGTTTATAACCTTTATACGCTTCATGGGGGACCAGGGGTTATCCATTATTCGATTATAAATCATTTACTCAAGTTAAAATCATGTTAAAATGTCCAAAATACCCATCTGTCCAGTACGGGTCGTCCAAAAAAGGGGAAGAATCCGGTAATCGGGGAATCCAGGGTGGGAAATGTATATATAGGCAATTCTTAATCAACACCTCGAAAAGGGTTATCCGGTCGCAATGAAGCGGCCTCATATCACGATATCACGATCACTCGAACAACATCCCCCTGACCGGGGATCGGGGTGCGGTGGAGAAATTAGCCCCATGGGTCATGGATGAGAACCATGAATTGGAACGGGGCAGGTGTTTGGAAGACCCTTTTTAACAGCACGAAATGGAAAGTAATACAAACCATGAGGGTGAAAGAATGAACCTTGATCCAGCTACTACAAAATATTTAATCGAAGCGAAGCTCGTTGCCGAAGGCGTGGTTGAAAAACCCGATGTCGTAGGCGCGATCTTTGGACAGACCGAGGGACTTCTCGGCGACGAACTCGACCTGCGGGACCTTCAGAAAACGGGAAGGATGGGCAGGATCGAAGTGGACATAACCTCGAAGAAGGGAAAATCCGAGGGAACGGTGCTCATACCTTCAAGCCTAGACCAGGTCGAGACCGCGATCCTTGCGGCAGCTCTCGAAACCATAGACAGGATAGGACCCTGCAGGGCCAAGATCAATGCCGTGAAGATAGAGGATGTAAGGATCCAGAAGAAACAGAAGATCGTCGAGAGGGCAAAGGAGCTTCTGACAGGACTGCTCGACCAGGGAAAGGCTGCAGGCCTCGACCTGACCGATTCGGTCCGCCAGGCGGTCCAGATCGACGAAGTTGTATCGTTCGGCGAGGACAAGTGCCCAGCGGGACCGAACACGGAGACCTCCGACGCGATAATTGTCGTCGAGGGACGCTCGGACGTGATCAATCTGTTGAAGTATGGTATAAAGAACGCAATCGCCGTCGGTGGGACCAATATCCCAACTACGGTACAGAAACTGAGCAACGAGAAGGTCGTCACCGCCTTCGTTGACGGGGATAGGGGCGGCGAACTTATCCTCAAGGAGCTTTTCCAGGTTGCCGATGTGGATTTCGTTGCAAGGGCACCCAAATCCCTCGAGGTCGAGGAGCTGACACAGAAACAGATCATCAAGGCGCTGCGTAACAAGATGCCCATCGAGCAGTACTTGGAGATAAATGACCTCCTCGAGGAGTTCCCCAGGAAAGAGGGAAACGGAAAGAAGTTCGAGGACAAGAAGGACATGCATGGAAAGAACAAGATAGATAAGAAGGAGCCCCAGCCGTCGAAACCGCAGCCTCCTCAGCCACAGCGTGAGAAACCGAAAGAGCCGCAACCGGTACAGAAGGAGCCGATACAAGCCCCTCCCGTCCCAAAGTCGAAAAAGGAGGGGGACCAGATCCCTGCGGAGATCGCAAGGTACAAGGACATCCTCAAGACGCTCTCCGGAACCCTCAAAGCCATGCTTCTTAACGATAACGGTGAGGTCGTGCAAGAGATAGCCGTAAGGCAGCTTGCCGACACATTGAAATCCCCGCCCACGGGGATACAGGCCGTCGTTTTCGACGGAATAATCTCCCAGAGGCTTCTGGACATAGCATCCGAGCAGAAGATAAAATACCTGGTCGGGTCCAAGAAGGGCAACCTAACCAAGGAGCCCGAGGGAGTGCTCGTCCTTTCCAAGGACGATCTGAGCATGTGAGATAGGACACCCTCTTCTAACGAGAGGGAACACGTATTGGAAGACCGGTGAAATGATGACCTCCCCACGTCCCCCGAAGGGAGAAGGGGCAGTGAAACGCCCCGCACGGAAGAATAGAGCGAAAGCTGAAGGACTGGAGAATATTGAGGATACCTCCAAGGTGATGATCCCTCCGGACCCCCTTGATCGTGTTATCGGCCAGGAAGGAGCAGTGAAGCTTTCGAAGATCGCTGCGAAGCAGAGGAGGCATCTTCTTCTCGTAGGTCCCCCCGGGACCGGAAAATCGATGATAGCCCAGGCCCTCGCTGCTCATCTTCCAAGGCCCGAGACCCAGGTCTATGTGGTATCGAATCCCGAATATCCGGAAAGACCCTTCATTCAGAAGAGGTCCCGAAGCGAGGTGGAGGATGACGAAAAGGCCTCATTGGTAACCAGGGAGAAGCTTCTTTCCCCCGTCGAAATACCGGTCGATGTGGCGGAAGCCCTTGGATACAGGTGCCCCAAATGCGGGACCTATTCCCCCCGGGACCAGACGGTCTGTCCGAACTGCAACGGCTTCAAAGGCCCCAAGAGCTCCCCCAGGGTAGCAACCATAGATGTGAACTCCAACATGGGGAATTTCATGCAGGGTCTCGAGGATATGCTCAAGGCCACCCTCAACACCCTTGGAGGAGAAAGGAACAGGGTCCAGACCACAAGACTTGTCAACGGAAAGGAGGAGGTCGTCGTATACGAGGCGGCGGGCTCCAAGATTAGGATCCTTGACCAGAAGGCACTGGAAGCTAGGAGGGAGAAGGAGAGGGCGTCCCCAAAAAAGGTCCTTATCTCCCTTAAGAGGAATAATTTTATCATGGCCACGGGGGCGTCCGAGACGGAGCTTCTCGGCGACGTAAGGCATGATCCCTATGGAGGACATAAAGGTCTTGGAACGCCTCCCTACGAAAGGGTCGTTCCCGGAGCCATACATGAGGCACACGAGGGTGTTCTCTTCATAGACGAACTCCCTCATCTAGGGCACCTGCAGCGTTTCATACTGACCGCGATGCAGGAAAAGGCTTTCCCCATCTCAGGGAGAAATCCCCAGAGCGCGGGGGCAAGCGTTAAGGTGGACAATGTACCCTGTGATTTTGTTTTCGTGGGTGCATGCAACATCCAGGACCTCCATCATATCGTCTCACCGCTGAGGTCCAGGATCACCGGCTCCGGTTATGAGGTCCTGGTGGAGACCACCATGCCAGACGACCGGGAGAACCGGAATAAGTTCGTTCAGTTCATCGCACAGGAGATCCGCATGGATGGCAGGATCCCGCATATGGACAGGTCCGGGATCGCCGAACTCGTGAAGGAAGCCAGAAGACGGGCCCTGAAGTACGACGGCAAGAAGAGATCCCTGACCCTGAGGCTCAGGGATATGGGCGGGGTAATCAGAGCAGCGGGCGATATCGCCGTGTCAGACGGTTGCGACCTTATAACGAAGGAGCACGTGGACAAAGCCATCCAGAGGAGTCGGTCAGCGGAGGACCAGATCAAGGAGAGGTTCGGTCATTATCAAGGCGGATTGATGAAGGAAATGTCCGAATCGACCCGGATGCAGTATTCTCCTTACAATTACTGGAACGAGAACAAGGACGATGATCTGCTGGGCTACGAGTGATCCCGGGGGACGCGCATATGAACGAGAAAGTCGAAGAAAGTGCCGAGAAGAAGGAACAGGGGGCCGGAAATGAAGAGAACTCCGGAGCCCCCGATTCCGAACCTGTACTTAAGGAAGAGAAACCCGTCGCAGACAAGGAAGGGGCCGAAAAGGATAAAGCTCCCGATAAGAAAAGTTCGAAAGCCCCCGATCCTGAAATGAACGATGACAAAACTCCTGCAGCTTCCCCCGAAAAAGCATCCCTGGAAGTGAAAAAGGCAGCACCTTCCGAAAAGGAGACCCCTGAAGAAGCATCCTCGGAAGCGAAGGAGGTATCGCCTCCCGAAAAGGAGACCCCTGAAGAATCATCCTCGGAAGTGAAGGATGTATCGCCTCCCGAAAAGGAGACCTCTGAAGAAGCATCCTCGGATGTGAAGGAGGTATCGCCTCCCGAGAAGGAGACCTCCGAAGAAGCATCCTCGGAAGTGAAAAAGGCAGCACCTTCCGAAAAGGAGACCTCTGAAGAAATCCTTGTTAGCCTTCCTGAAAAAGAGGAGTTCGATCCCCTGAAGGACCTCGAGATGATGACCAGGAAGCAGGTCGTGGAGATGTTGGTTTTGAAACACCAGGGTCTCGTAGAGAGTTACGGTAAGGAGATCGACGATCTTGATATCAGACCCCCGGAGATAGTCGAAGCAAAGGAGGGGGAGAAAACCATAAGGGACCGGATCAATGAGGAGGTCCAGGACCTCAAGTCCAAGAGGAAGGAACTCCGGGAGCAGAACAAGAGGCTTCGATCGGAGTTCTTCGATCTCCTTGATCGGGAGGAGCGTCTGAAGGGCCAAAAGAAGGAGGTCGAGATGTACTCCAATTTTTCCAAGGACCTGGAATGGAAGCTGGAGACCGAAGCCATCACCATCGAGACCGAGAGGAGGCTTCTGGACGAGCTAAGGGAGACCATAGAGAGGATGAGGTCGATCACCGATGGTTATACGCCGGAGGAGATAAAGTCGAGGCTCAACGAGATCCAGGAGGAGATGGGCAGCAATCTGATGCACATCGAGGAGCTCCACAGCTCGCTTCTCGAGAGGGTGGACGAGAGCAATATCCACCATGAAAAGTACATTGATGCGAACAAGCAGATCAGGGAAAGGGAATCCCGGAGGGGCTGGCTCAAAAGGAGGATAGAGCTCCATAAAGAGATGGAGACCTTCTGGAGAACCCAGCTCGAGCAGGCGGATAAGCTCGATTCCGATGAATCCAGCAGAAATATCGAGGATATCCGGACGGCCCTTCTGGAAGCGTTCCAACAGAGGGAGAAGGACGACCAGAAGGAGGAGGAGCAGTCCGAGAAGAAAGAGCGGCCCAAGGACGGGAAGGGAAAGTCAAGGGAAAAAAGACCCAGGAAGGAAAGGAGATCCAAGACCGAGCCCACTCCCGAACCGGTGTCCAAGGATGAAAATACAATTGCAGCCGAAAAACCCGCCGACGGTGAAGGGTCCGCTGCTGGTCAAAAAGAAGGACCGGCGGATGCCGAGATCAAGGCCCCTGGAAAGGGGGGTGAGGCCTGATGCAGAACTTCGAGATCGCCGGAAAGATTAGGGATATCCGCGAGAAGATCGGCGAGATCAGGGAGGAGATCGAGATCCTGGACCTGAGGATCCAGAACAAGAACACCGAGGTGGAATCCATAAAGGAGAAGAGGGATTCTTTGAACCAGCAGGTCAAGGAGCTTTCCCAGAAACCGAAGGAGATCCTCGAGGGGAGGAAGGATGTCTGGGAGAACATTAGCGAGACAAATGAGGAGAAGAAGAAGCTGTTCAAGGAAATGCAGCCCTTCCTTCAAAGGATCGGAGAGCTCAGGAAGGTCCGGGACCAGTACAACGAAGCCTCTCGCGGCACCCTTGAGAGATTGAAGGAGAACTACATCTCCACAAGGGAGAATCTGATCCATTCCGATATCAGTCTGAAGAACGAACTGTTCCTTTACCAGTACCTCTTCGAGCTTCGCGACAGGCTGAAGGTGAAATCCGAGGCTGATTCATACCACCGCCAGATAGTCAAGATAAAAGATGTCGACCTTGCGAAATACAACGAGCAGCTCAACGAGATGGAGGGCCAGATCGGCGAACTAAAGGAGCAGTCCCATGAAGGCCTCGAGACAGCGAAGAGCATGTGGGCGAGAAGGGACGAGATAAGGGAGAAGGCCCAGCAGGAGCACAAGTCGTTCCTCGAAGGTATGAACCAGCTCCACAAGCTCAAGAAGCAGGTCTGGGAGAAACGAAAGAAGATGCAGCAGCTCTACCGGCAGATCGATGATTGGAAGAAGGAGTTCAAGAAGTCTCCCGAGGAAAGGAAAAGAGCCGACAGGGGGAGGAAGCAGTCGGAAGCCGTGGCAAAGTACAAAAGGGGTGAGAAGCTTTCTCTCGAAGAGCTCAGTCTGGTCATGGAATCCGGCGAGATGAAATAGAGGTGATCCAGATGACAGGAGAAAGGAAAGTCAAAATTTCGAGACCTGCGGCGGCAAGGATAGCGATCGTTGTGGGGATCGTCCTCATTCTGGCCGGCGTCTTGGCATTTTTCGTGACCCGCCCGGTCGAGAGACCCGGTCAGGTCTACGATCCCGATACCGAGCTGCCTGCCGATTTCATGTTCATAGTCGATAATCCCGAATCCCAGGAGGACATGCTCTCTATCGCAGCTCTCACCACCGCTCAGTTCATGGGAGGCGAATATCATCCGCTGGTCGTTTGCGATCCGGAAGGCGGGCTCTCAAGACAGCTGCTTTTCACACTTGCCAACCTCGAGACGGACAGGCAGAAGTACCTGTTCACCAACAAGGAGACCTCCCTCACCTACATCAATACCCAGCTCGGGGATATCGGAGCATCTCCAATATCCGAGGAGAATGTCTTCCCGCTCACTTCCGATGTTTCGTCAAGGTTCGTCGGATTCAACAAGCTGATGACAGTCGCATCCTACGAGGAGGCCCTCTGGTCCATCGTATATGCAAAGAACAACGGGTTCGGGATCGTCAAGGGAGACCCGACCTTTTCGACCCAGGAAGAATCCTTCGCGGCACTCAGAGCCCAGGATGTCCGTTCGGATTATCTGATAGTCACGAACCACAGGGACCTCAACCTGGAATCACTGCATGCGACACCTGATTACGATACCTACGATGACGCCTTCTTCACACCCGCGATGTCATTGATGACCGCCCAGATGGCCGCTTATCACGATGCCTATGTGATCACGAACACGACATCAGTTGAAAGCGTGGACTGGGAGCTGGACATGGAGCTCTCACCGAACAGGAGGGCCGCAGGTGTTCTGAACGAGATCAAGAAGGTGAGCGGCGAGTTCGGCGCACCGGAATATGTGACGATAACCGGCTCCGCTCCAGCGGTTCCTCAGTTCCTTGTCAGGTCCGGAGGAATGGAAGGGGACATCGTCAATTCGGACATCGTCTACGGTTTTCTCGACAACGACCATTCCGCAATGGACGCGGCTGTCGGGAGGGTCGTCCAGTACGATGTCTCCCTTGCATCGAACCAGCTGCTCAAGACATATCTATTTGATGATTTCATCGATACGGTAACCGTCGATTACAGGGATGTTGCCGGCGGGACGCATGACAAGGACTGGAGGAATCATGGTGCTTCCTTCTCCGGATATGATATCACCTACAAGAGAATGCAAGCTACCCCCGCTAGATGGATCTGCAATGATTTCGAGGAGGCCGGCTTCACCTATGACTACGTCGGTCCCTTCAATACGGGTAACAAGTTCTTCGACGGCGTCGTGAATTCCATGGAGAACGATATCTCCGAGATCTGCGAGGGTTCCGGGTACGTTGCATATAGGGGGCATGGGTCCGATACTGGGTCGCTCTACGGCATCAGGGTCATGGGGCCAAATGGTGAAGAGCACGCCCTGAGGTATACGGACTGCCAGGAGATGGACGTACCCCCTCAGATCGCCTTTTTCGTGAGCTGTCTGAACGGGAAGATCTACGGTCACGGACCCGGAACCGATCCTTCATCCGATGTCGCTTTTGACAAGCTCTTCACATTGAACTACCTCTCATCCGGTCCGGCCGTCCTTGTGGGGGCAACCGAGGTCAGTTTTTCGAACATCGGTCAGGATATATGGTCCCTGAGAGCAGAATACGGTCCCTTCGAAGATGATTACAAATGGGACCACAATGATGCTTGGTATGCATTCGTCTGGGATGGTATCATAAACCATCCAGGAGACCATGGAACAATAGGGAAGGCGGTACAGTGGTCCGAGAACAGGTACATGAAGTATCCTCCCAATAACCAGCCAGCGCCGTTCAACCCCAATGGGGAAGTGGACTGGTACGAGGTGACCTTCTTCGCCGTTTACGGTGATCCTGCCTTCAGACCTGCCATCGATCCAAACGGTGGACCGGGAGATTATGATCCCTGGCATAACGGGGATGGCGACAACTGAAACGATCCCTTGATCACCTCCTGTTATCTATTTAAATCAGGGAGCCTTTCCCTTACCAGGATATGAACGGGGGAGCGCATCGGTGAAACTGTTCCGTGAAAGGGCCAATTTCGTCTACAAGAAACGAAGGGCGACAATGAAGACCATACTCTTCAGAATAGGCGCTCTCCTTCTGGTCATCTTCGCGATCTCGACGATAGTGTATCTTGATCGATCGGGTTATGAAGACTCCAGGGATGACAAGATATCACCCTTCGATGCCGTCTATTTCACCGTTGTTTCCATTACCACGACCGGTTACGGTGACATCACCCCAGTGAGCACGGTCGCCCGCTTGATAGACACTGTGTTCATCACCTTCGGCAGGGCGGCGATGTGGTTCGTGATAGTCGGTACGGCATATCAATTCGTCTTCGAGAGGTACAGGGAGGCATATCTAATGAAAGCGGTCCAGAGAGGTCTCTCGGGTCATGTGGTGATCGCAGGTTTCTCGACAACAGGCCAGTCAGCTGCGAGAGAGCTGGTTGTCAAGGGGACCAAGAAGAAACAGATAGTCATAATAACACCAGATCCGGATGAAGCCCAGCAAGCTGCCGAGGAAGGTTACGTGTCCATCCTCGGTGATGCAACAAAGGAAAAGAACCTCGAGGATGCCATGATCAAGAAGGCATCATCGATGATAATCGCCACAAGGAAGGACGATACCAATGTTCTGATCACACTCACCGCGAAGTACCTGAACCCGGACATAAGGGTCATCTCCAGGGTGACGGACCTCGAGAACATCAAACTGCTTCAAAAGAGCGGGGTGGAAGTGATCATTGCCCCGGCGGTGACATCGGGCAACCTCATGGCCACAGCTACCACCCAGCCCAATGTGGTCCATCTCCTGGAGGACATGATGACAGCGAGCGAGGGTGTCTTCGTCAGCGAGAGAGAGGTCAGGGTGGACGAGCTCGGTGCGCCCCCTAAAAAATTGAAGGGCCTGATAGTAATGGGTGTCGTGAGAAAGGGAAAGGTATATGCAATGGGAGATCTGGACACCATGAAGCTCAAGCAAGGCGACCGACTTCTCTGCATGGAAAGGAAATCATCGTAACATCACTGTTCCAATTATAGTAAATAATCCCCAAGGAGTAATGCCAGCGTGACCGTAGTGAAATGGGACGCAAGCGATGCTGATATCGTTCTGGAGAGAATAGAGGAGGAGTTCTCGAAGGACCTCCCGGTGATCATCCCCACCGATACGATATACGGTCTTGCAGCTCCTGTCGGGAATATCCGGTGTCTCGAAGCTATATACGAGCTCAAACAACGACCCCCGGAAATGACCCTCCCCGTCGCCGTTGGCAATCTCCCCATGGTGGATGACATAGCGGTCATCAAGAGATGGCAGAAGGACCCTATCCGAAGGGGTCTTCCAGGGGCGCTGACGATCATCCTCGAGGTGAAAGCGGACCTCCCCGCCCTCGTGGTCCGGGATGGGACCATTGCCGTCAGGGTTCCCAGACACCCGATATTCATTCCGCTGACGTCACGGGTGGGTCCGGTGGGTCTCACCAGTGCCAACAGACATGGAGATGGAAATATCCTGAACGCTGAGGAGATAGACAGGCAGTTCGAGGGGAACCTCCTGGTCGTGGAGGATGACAAGGCACTTTCGGGCAGAGCTTCCGCAATAATCGACCTGACGAACGAGACAGCCTCTATCCTTCGGGAAGGAAATCTAAATATGGATGAGCTCATGGGGGGGGAACATGGAGGAAGATGACCTTCAGAGCTGGAAGGACGCAGGTTCCATCGCATCCAAGGCACGTGAGATAGGTGCCAGGATGGTCGCGGAGAACGTGACGTATCTGGAGGTCGTTGAAGCCGTGGAGGATTTCATCCTGGACCAGGGTGCCGAGGTTGCCTTTCCGACGAACATCGCCGTGAACGATGTTGCCGCTCACTACACCCCGAGACCCGGGGAGAAGACCCGTTTCAAATATGGCGACCTCGTCAAGGTGGATGTTGGTGCGCATATCGACGGCTGCATAGGGGACACGGCCAAAACCGTCGAAGTGGGTACCGTCACCTATACCCAGCTCATTCAAGCTTCCAAAAGGGCCCTCGAGGCTGCGATAGAGGTCATAAGGGGCGGAATATCACTTTCCACCATCGGTTCGATCGTTGAGAGGACCATGAACTCCATGGGTTTCAAGCCCATCGTGAACTTGACCGGGCATGCGATCGAGAGGTACAACCTCCATGCAGGGATATCCGTCCCGAACTATGACGACAGGGGAAGGGAATATCTCCCAGAGGGAACGATCGTTGCTGTGGAGCCGTTTGCTACCACCGGTGTCGGAGAGGTCAAGTCCTGGAAGAGGTCCAATATCTACCGGTTCGTCAGAGAGAAGGGAAAGCTAAAGGAGGAACAGGAGCTGGCCATGAGCTTGATCAGAACCGGAAAACCCAGATTGCCCTTTTCCGAGAGATGGCTCGAGAAGGGATTCCCTGATGCAGAACGGCCATTGAAGGGTCTGGTTCGGGCAGGCTCCGTATATTCATATCCAATTCTGAGGGAAGCCTCTGGTGGGATGGTCTCCCAATGGGAGCACACTCTTTACGTTACAAAGAACGGATGCAGGATATTGACCTATTGAGGTCTGGAAGTTGATCCATATGGAAGGTCGTGAGGAAGAAAGGTCATCGACCTATGCGGATTCCGGTGTGGACATCGTCGAGGAAGGAAAGGCCATCAGGAGCCTTGTCTCCGCACTGAAGTTCAGACGCGAGGGATTCGGCGCCGTTGCCGATCTGGGCGGGCATTTCACCGGGATAGTGGATTTCGGTGAGCATTATCTCTCCCTGTGCACGGACGGGGTAGGCTCGAAGCTGCTGATCGCGGAGGAGCTGCAAAAATGGGATACTGTCGGCATTGACTGCATGGCCATGAACGTGAACGATATTATCTGCATAGGGGCGGAGCCGATAGCCTTCGTCGATTATATCGCAGCTGTCGATCCCGATCCCGAAATCCTGTATCAGATAGGTATCGGTCTAAACGAGGGTGCACGCCAGTCAGATCTCACCATCATCGGCGGAGAGACTGCATCCCTTCCCGACATCGTCAATGGACTGGACCTCGCAGGCACGTGCCTGGGTTTCGTCAGAAAGGAACATCTTATCAAAGGGAGCGATGTCTCCCCGGGTGATGTGATAATTGGTCTCCCATCTTCAGGCCTGCATTCCAATGGATTCTCCCTTGTAAGGAAGCTCATACGTGATAACGACATATCCTACATCAGCCCTCTTGCCGAGATCATCGGGAGAAAGGAATGGAGGTCAAGGAGGAAGTATCCTGAATACATGGCAGAAGTGGAGAAATGGGCAGAGGCCGAAGCAGCAGCCGTGATAGGAGAACTCCTTCTCGAACCCACCCGTATTTACGTGAAGAGCGTTCTGGAACTGATCAGGAACCTTCCGCAGGGAGCGATCCACGGGATGGCGAACATCACAGGTGGAGGTTTCCGCAACATATCGAGGTTGAACCCGGAGGCCAGGTTCCAAATTGACAGCCCTCTTGAGGTGCCGCCCATCTTCAGGCTCCTTCAGGTCCTAGGCTCCATGGAGGAAAGGGAAATGTACCAGACCTTCAACATGGGGCTCGGTTTCGTTATAGTCGTCGCGCCCGAAGCGGAGGAGGCTGCTCTTGAGGCCCTCGAGGGTTCAGGAGCGAGGAGGATAGGTGAAGTGGTCCATGGCAGGGGTATTTTCATCAAGAACCCCGGTATAGAATATGACGGTTATGTATGATGCTGGCGGATGTTTCAGCGGAAAGAGATCTTTAAAGGCCGAAACGATCGGAAAAAGTACATTAGAAAGAATAAATCATGCTCCTCTCAATATGTGACACGCATCGGATGTGCGAAGTTGTATTCACGCCTTGATAATATAAGGCTTTTGATTGTGATGCCCCGGAAGAGCACAATGATGTACACATTAGTGGGTATCTCGGGGCTGAATCGGGGTGCCGATCACCATGTTCGGAAGCTGGTCATGACAACTTTTATATAGGAAAGGTAGTATGCACGGCACAGTCTTGACCGCATCGGGTAGTGGGAATGGCAAATTCTGGGTCCGTAGCTCAGCTAGGTAGGACGCTAGGTAGTATTAGCTGCCTTCTTCCCTAGAAAGAGCGTCTGGCTTTTAACCAGATGGCCGGGGGTTCGAATCCCCTCGGACCCGCCAAGCCCATTTCTTCCTATCCAGCTCTCAGGCGCTCTCACTCCGCGGAGGTCAACAGATGCCCAGGTTCAATGTCATGGAAAACTACCTCGTTCCCAGACACAGCATACTAGAAAAGGAAGTGGTCGATGCCCTTCTGGCCAGATTCGAGATCGAAATCTCCCAGCTTCCCAAGATCCTCATGGAGGATCCTTGCGCCAAGGCTGTTGGCGCCGTTCCCGGAAATGTGATCAGGATCGAGAGAGAGAGCCCTACCGCCGGCCTGTCATTGTATTACAGGCTTGTAGTGGAAGAGAGGTCGATGGTCTGAGTTCCCACGCGGACCGTCGGTATGAATGCAAGAAAATGAGGAACCCAAACCAAACGAGGTGATCCGTTGAAAGAAGTCGTTGAAGCCTTCTTCAAGAGCAGGAACATCATAAACCACCAGCTTGCTTCGTTCAATGATTTTCTCCCAACCCATGACAACCCGAAGTCAAGGATGCAGAGGATAATCGATTCGATAAGGATAGGCGAGGTCGATAACGAGAGGGGTATAATCAGACTTGACGTTGATAAACTGGATGAGGATTCCATTGATGTCAAGCTCGGCAGGATAACGGTCGGCACCCCCATAGTGAAGGAAGCCAATGGTGCAACGCATGAGCTGACACCGATGGAGGCCAGGCTCAGGGACCTGACCTATTCGGCCCCCATATTCCTTGAGGTGACCATCATCGAGAACGGAATAGACAGGGAGCCCGAGAAGGTCAAGATCGGGGACCTGCCGATAATGGTCAAGTCCAAGAGATGCAACCTGCACAGGGAAATGATGAGCCAGGATCGGAACCTGACCGATGAACAGTATTACAAGAGGCTTCAGGAAATGGGAGAGGACCCTCTAGACCCCGGTGGCTATTTCATCATCAACGGGACCGAGAGGTCCCTCATCTCCCTCGAGGACCTTTCACCCAACAGGGTGCTCGTAGAGTGGGAGGAGAAGTACGGTACGCCCATGGCGGTCGCCAAGGTGTTCTCCCAGAGGGAGGGTTTCAGGGCGCTGACCTCCGTCGAGCTAAAGAAGGACGGGATCCTCATGGTCTCCGTTCCGGCAGCTCCGACGCAGATCCCTCTCATAATACTCATGAAGGCCCTCGGTATGGACGCGGACGAGGACATCGCAAAGGCCATCGTGTCCGACGAGAGGATGAACAATATCATATTTGCCAACCTCGAGGAGTGCTCGGTCAACTACCAGGTCAACACCATCGAGGACGCCCTCAATTATCTCGAGAAGAAGTTCGCAACCGGGCAGGCAAAGGAATTCAGGGAGAAGAAGGTCGAATCCATCATCGACAAGTCACTTCTCCCCCACCTGGGCGATCACCGGGACCAGAGGATCAAGAAGGCCATCTACCTCGGCAGGATAGCAAGGTCGGTTCTCGAGCTCAAGCTCGGTCAGAGGGACCCCGATGACAAGGACCACTACGCCAACAAGAGGATATCCCTTGCCGGGGACCTGATGGAGGACCTGTTCCGCGTTGCCTTCACCTCGCTCATGAAGGACCTCAAGTACCAGCTTGAGAGGACGATCACCAGGAAGAGAAAGCTAAGGGTTTCGTCCGCGATCAGGCCGGATGTCCTGTCCCAGAGGATAATCCACGCACTTGCGACCGGCAATTGGGTGGGTGGCAGGGACGGCGTCTCGCAGCTCCTGGACAGGACCTGCAACATGTCCACGATCTCGCACCTGAGGAGGATCACTTCTCCTCTTACAAGATCGCAGCCCCATTTCGAGGCAAGGGACCTACATCCGACCCAGTGGGGAAGGCTCTGCCCCAACGAGACCCCTGAAGGTCAGAACTGCGGTCTGGTGAAGAACCTGGCCCTGATCGTCGACATTTCCGAGGGATACGACGAGAGAAAACTCGAATCGACCCTCTTCGATATGGGTGTCAGGAGGATCGAAAAGGAGCTGACCGACGAGGCCAGGGTGTATCTGAACGGTAACCTGATAGGGATACACCACGACCCCAAAGGTCTTGTTGAATCCGTCCGGAAGAGGAGAAGGCAGGGTTTCCTTGCAATGCCCCAGGAGAAATCCCACGAGATCAACGTCCGTTTCAATACCCAGATAAACTCGGTCATAATCAACTGCGACGACGGAAGGGTCAGGCGCCCGCTGTTCGTTCTCGACAGGGGCCAGACAAAGCTGACAGATAGGATGAAAAACTCCCTGGTCGAGGGTAAGATCACATGGGAGGACCTCGTTCAGCAGGGTGTCATCGAGTGGATCGACGCCGAAGAGGAGGAGGACCTCTTTATTTCGGTCGACGAGGAGCACGTCCACCCGGACCATACACACATGGAGATCGACCCCATGGTGATCCTTGGCACCTGCTCCGGGCTCGTATGCTACCCGCATCACAATTCCTCTCCGAGGATCACGATGGGAGCCGGAATGGCCAAGCAGTCACTCGGCCTGGGAGCTTCCAACTACAGGATAAGGTGCGACACCAGGGCACATCTGCTCCACTACCCGCAAAAGCCCATGGTGCAGACCAAGACGATGGAGTTCGTGAACTTCAACACACGTCCCGGTGGTCAGAACTTCGTTGTGGCAGTTCTCTCCTACGAGGGGTACAACATGGAGGACGCCCTGATATTCAACAGGGCATCCATCGAGAGGGGCCTCGGAAGGTCCACTTTCATCAGGTCCTATCCCGTGGAGGAGAGGAGGTATCCCGGAGGCCAGGAGGACAGGATAGAGATACCCCAGCCCGATGTCATGGGTTCGAGGACCGAGGAGGCCTACAACAACCTGGACGAGGACGGGATCATCTCCCCCGAATTCGAGGTAATGGGCAAGGACGTCCTCATAGGACGGACATCGCCCCCCAGGTTCCTGGAGGAACATACTGATTTCCTTACCCCCAGGAGGAGAAGGGAGACCTCGCTCACCGTCAGGCCAAGAGAGGCCGGATATGTCGATACCGTGATGATCACCGAATCGGAGAACGGGCTGAGGCTCGTTAAGGTGACCGTCAGGAGCGAGAAGATACCCGAGGTCGGGGACAAGTTCGCATCCAGGCACGGACAGAAGGGTGTTATCGGTCTCATAGCCAATCCGGAGGACCTGCCCTTCAACGAGGACGGCATCGTGCCCGACCTCGTCACCAATCCCCACGCCATCCCCTCCCGTATGACTGTTGCCCATGTTCTAGAAATGATAGGAGGCAAGGTCGGCTCAATGCAGGGAAGGACCATCGACGGCACCGCTTTCTCCGGAGAGAGAGAGGAGGATCTCAGAAGGCAGCTCCTGGAGGTCGGCTTCAAACCCACGGGCAAGGAGATCATGTACGACCCTTTCACGGGAAGGAGGCTGAGGGTCGAGGTCTTCAAGGGAGTGATATACTACCAGAAGCTCCATCACATGGTATCCGGAAAGATGCATGTGAGATCTAGGGGACCCGTACAGATACTTACCAGGCAGCCGACCGAGGGCCGCTCGAGGCAGGGAGGTCTCAGGTTCGGTGAGATGGAGAGGGACTGTTTGATCGCCCACGGAGTGTCCATGGTGATCAAGGACAGGCTGCTCGACGAGTCCGACGGCACCATCGAATATGTCTGCGGCAATCCAAAATGCGGGAATGTCGCCATGCTGGACAAGAGAGGTGCTCTAAGGTGTCCCGTATGCGGCGAGACCGGCAATATACATCCGGTCCAGACAAGCTATGCGTTCAAGCTGCTAATGGATGAGCTGAAGTCGATGTGCGTCGCCATGAGACTTCACCTGGAGGATCTCAAATAGGGAGGTGTGAAGATGGTCAGCTACCAGTACATTCCAAAGAAGATCGGCAAGATACAGTTCGCCCTCCTGTCACCCGACGAGATAAGGAAGATGTCCGCGACCAAGATCATAACTGCGGACACCTACGATGATGACGGCTTCCCCATCGACATGGGGCTCATGGACCCTAGGCTGGGTGTCATCGAACCCGGTCTGAAGTGCAAAACGTGCGGGAAAAAGGTCGACGAATGTCCAGGCCATTTCGGGCATATCGACCTCGCCATGCCAGTCATCCACGAGGGTTATACCAAGCTCATCAAGGAGATGCTCTCTGCCACCTGCCGTTCCTGCGGCAGGGTGAAGCTCCCCCTTGACAGGATACAGCAGTATCAGGATAGATTGAAGGATGTTGGCAACATCGCCCTCAATCCGTTCCATTTCCAGGCACTCTCGTCCCAGATCCGGTCGGAGGCTGTTGGCATTTCGCAGTGTCCGTTCCCCGATTGCGGCGAGATGTCCAAGAACATCACCCTGGACAAACCTACCACCTTCCGAGAGGAGGGTCACAAGCTGACCCCCAAGGAGATAAGGGAAAGGCTGGAGAGGATACCCGATGACCACCTCCCATATCTAGGCCTCAACCCGGAGGTTTCGAGACCAGAGTGGATGGTCCTGACATCCCTTCCGGTACCTCCGGTGACGGTCAGACCGTCCATCACCCTTGAATCCGGGGACAGGTCGGAGGACGACCTGACCCACAAGATGGTGGATGTCCTAAGGATCAACCAGAGACTTCAGGAGAACAGGGACTCGGGAGCCCCCCAGCTGATCGTTGAGGACCTCTGGGAGCTTCTCCAGTACCACGTTACGACATATTTCGACAACCAGACCTCAGGCATACCGCCGGCAAGGCACAGATCGGGAAGGCCCTTGAAGACCCTTGCACAGAGGCTTAAGGGAAAGGAGGGAAGGTTCAGGTCGAACCTGTCCGGAAAAAGGGTGAACTTCTCGGCGAGGACCGTGATATCACCCGATCCTTACATCTCCATCAACGAGGTTGGTGTACCGCTACCGGTCGCAATGGAACTGACGGTCCCCATCAGGGTCAACGAGTTCAATTTCGATCTCGCAAGGGATTTCGTCCTGAAGGGGCCGGAATTCCATCCCGGGGCAAATTACGTGATCCGGCCGGACGGTCAGAGGCTCAGGATAACCGACCGCAACAAGGAGACCCTCGTTGAGAAGATACAGGTCGGTTACGTTGTGGAAAGGCACCTGATGGACGGAGATATCGTTCTCTTCAACAGGCAGCCGTCACTGCACAGAATGTCAATGATGGCCCATGAGGTCCGCGTCATGGGGGGCAAGACTTTCAGGCTCAACCTGCCGGACTGTCCGCCTTACAACGCTGATTTCGATGGCGACGAGATGAACCTCCACTGCCTGCAGGGAGAAGAGGCAAGGGCAGAGGCAAAGATAATCATGAGGGTCCAGGAACACATCCTTTCTCCCAGGTTCGGTGGGCCTGTCATAGGTGCGATCCACGATCACATATCAGGCAATTTCCTGCTGACCCACAAGAACCCGATGTTCACCAAGGAGGAGGCCTATCACATGCTGTCAAGGACCTCCTACAAAGGCGGCCTCCCGGAGCCGGATCTGATCGATGAGAACGGGAACGAGTTCTGGGGCGGAAAGACGATATTCTCGATGATACTGCCCCCCGGGATCCATCTCGAGTACGGGGCTGCCATCTACGGAGGCCCGGACGATGACCCGGCAGAGGATACCTGGTTGAAGATCGACACTGACGAGGAAGGACGGTCGTTCATTGTTAGCGGTCCGATCGATGAGAAGTCCATCGGCGCTTTCAAAGGAAGGCTTCTTGAGAAGATCGTGAGGGACCACGGTTCTGAGATCGGGAGGCAATTCCTTGACGATGCCACGAGGATAGGCATATCCGCGATCACTCTAATGGGCTTCTCCACCGGCATAGACGAAGAGGACATTCCAGAGGAGGCCAAGCTCAGGATCGCAGAAACCCTTGATGAGGCAGAGGCCAAAGTAGACGATTATGTCAACAAGTTCAACTCCGGATACCTGGAGCACCTTCCGGGTCGTTCGCTCAAGGAGACCTTGGAGGTAGAAGCCATGAGAACCCTCGGACGTGCCAGGGATACTGCAGGTCAGATAGCCTCCAAATATCTCGGTCTCAAGAACTCCGCGGTCATCATGGCCCGCTCCGGCGCAAGGGGTTCGATGCTCAACCTGTCCCAGATGTCCGGTTCGATCGGACAGCAGGCGGTCAGGGGAGAGAGGATACACAGGGGTTATCAGAAGAGGACCCTTCCCCATTTCAAACCCGATGACCTCGGAGCCGCCGCAAAGGGCTTCGTCAAATCCTGTTACAAGAAGGGATTGACCCCGACAGAGTACTTCTTCCATTCCATGGGAGGGAGGGAAGGACTTGTCGATACCGCGGTAAGGACCTCGAGGTCCGGTTACATGCAGAGGCGTCTGATCAATGCCCTTGAGGACCTTAAGGTGCTTCCTGACAGGACCGTGAGGAACACGAGCGGCATCGTTGTCCAGTTCGTGTACGGTGAAGACGGAGTGGACCCGGCAAGGTCAGTAAGATCGGACCCGGTCGACTACGAGGATATAATCAATACGGCCATAAGGGAGGTGCAGTAGATGGTAGATCGGGAGATCAAGATAAAGGACCGAAAGGACCTGATCCATTTCCTCCTCTCGAGGGACCTTCCCGAGGAGGCCGTCTTCAAGCTTGTGGGCCCCAATTCGGAACATTCCGTGGAGGAGGTCCTGCAGATGGGACCGGCCCAGCTTGAGAGGATCTCGGGTATCTCCGGCAAGAGGTTCAGAAGGGCCTTCGCCTGGGTGGATTACCAGGGCGGTCCAGGGGCCAAGGAAGCGAAGAAGAAGGATACCGCGAAGAAAGAGGAGAAGGCTGCGGCTGAGGAGGCCCCGGAGGAAGAGGCCGTTCCCGATGTCGAGGAGAAGAAACCTTCGAAAAAGACGCCACAGAAGGAAGAGAAACAGATGGGTTTCATCTGGACATCCCCAGACGAGCCATCCGTCCAGGAAGCACTCGCGATCATAGGCAAGAAGAAGAAGATGCTGTGGCCATGCAAGTTCTACGTTAACCTCAAAAGGTTCGAACTTCCTATCGAGGGTTTCATTTATGTTAAATCGGAGGCCGTATCCTACAAGGCAAAGATCACGGAGATCGTGACCGACAAGGAACCATTGCCCCCTTCGAAAGAGACGCAGCTGATACCGGAGGGACTGGTGGCCGCGGTACCGCTTGAGACCGCAATGGCCTACCTCACCATCAAGGAGATAACACCTCTTCCGAAACCTCTCCCTCTCAAAGCCTTCACAACAGTGAACGACACCCCGGTCAAGAGCGCAAGGCAGTATACCCTGATATGGGTTGAAGAGTTCGAGGACCTTGTCAAGAAGGAGGAGGGCGAGGTCCCGGAGCCCGAACCGGTGGTGGAGGAGAAACCGAAAAAGAAGGTCATCGAGGAGATCGAGGTAAAGCAGTTCAAACCTCTTGCATCAGAGGCCGTCGAGAGCGCAGCCTCTTCATTGAAGGTCAAACTTTCTCCGGACGTCACCTACTTCCTGTCGGAGAAGGCAGCAAGGGAGAAGTGGCAACCCTCCGATCTGAAAGAGGTAATAACCGATATCTGGAAGATCGCCCCGATCTTCAAGGAATTCGAAAAGGACCTGATAAGGGGCTCTCTGCCGGTGAAGATGATCTACGACCTCTCCCAGCATATAAGGGATAGGAAGGTCGAGGAAAAGTACCTAAAAAGGATCTGCGAGCTTGCAGTCGAGCAGTACGAGAGAAATCTGGTGGACCCCCATGAATCCGTTGGTATCGTGGCGGCACAGTCGATCGGGGAACCCGGCACTCAGATGACCATGAGGACATTCCACTATGCCGGTGTTGCCGAGATAAACGTCACCCTCGGTCTGCCAAGGTTGATCGAGATCGTTGATGCGAGGAAGCTCCCCTCGACACCGATGATGGAGATACATCTGAGACCGGAGCTCGAAATGGGCATCGAGGAGATCAAGGCCTTCGTCAACAACAAGATCGAACTCACCCTTGTGAACGACATCGCGGATACCGAAGTTGACCTGGCGAGAATGACCATCACCGTGATCCCCAGGGAGAAAGCTCTCAGCAAGCGCGGTCTTTCCACCTCTGAGCTGATAAAGAGGATCAGGGAGACGAACAAGAAGATCAAGGAGAACCAGATCACCGAAGAAAGCGGGAACTTCGTTATCGATTTCATGGGCCAGAAGAAAATGAACTTCAAGACCCTCCTGAACCAGTGGGAATCCATCCAGTCGTCCAAGATCAAGGGGATTGACGAGATCAAGAGGGTCATAATCAGACACGAAGGAAGCGAATACATCCTCTACACCGAAGGTTCGAACCTCCAGAAGTTAATGGAGCTCCCCGAGGTCGACGTGGCGAAGACAACCACAAACAACATCATCGAGATATCCACCGTTCTCGGGGTGGAAGCGTCCAGAAGAGCGATCTTCGAGGAAGCAAAGAAGACGCTTTCCGAACAGGGCCTTACGGTGGATGCAAGGCATCTCATGCTTGTCGCCGACGTCATGTCCGTGGGTGGAACGGTTAGGGCCATAGGAAGGCATGGTGTGTCTGGCGAGAAGTCATCGGTCCTGGCAAGGGCCGCATTCGAGATCACCTCGAACCATCTCCTCACCGCCGGGATAACCGGCGAGATAGAGCCTCTTGCGGGCGTAGCGGAGAACATCATTATCGGTCAGCCGATAACATTGGGAACTGGAGCGGTCGAGCTTATCTACAGACCAGTGGACCTTAAGGAGGAATGATATGGACATCAAGAGGGCACTGAGGAACGTCCAGGAGACCGGAAAGGTCACCGTGGGCATCAGGGAGACAATGAAACAGTTGAGATCGAAGAAGGTAAAACTCGTGATAGTGGCCAGGAACTGTCCGGAGGAGGACCTGAAGGACCTTAAGACCTTCAAGGTCCCGATCTACAAGTTCGATGGAACGAATGCCGAGCTGGGAGCGTCAAGCGGAAAACCGTTCTCCATTTCGACATTGGGCATCATCGAGGCTGGGAAATCGGACATCCTCGCACTGAAGGGAGATACGAAGTGAAAGGAAGGTTGTCTGGATGAGTGTCAGGGTCAGATGTATGAAAATGAACCAATCCGACAACATTTTTATATAGATTCAATATTAAGGAGAAGATAGTTTCATCTGGCATTTCCAATAAACGGGAAATATCGGGGGAAGGCAAATGAAATCCATCATAAAGGGAGTCCTTGAACGTGAGGAAAAGAAGGCCAAGACCAACGCTCCAGCAGCAGCTCCTCAGCCGCCTGCAAGTGGTTTTGCCTCGAGGCTACAGCGGGAATCGGCGGTGCAGACGACCGAGAGGGTCCCGGTAGAGGAGAATCTGGTCGGTGCAAATCCGGAGGACGAGGAGCTCCGACGCGTCCTGGCCAGCCTCAGGACCAACATCAAGATCGTGGGCTGCGGAGGTGCCGGATGCAATACCATCAACAGGATCGTGGAGGAAGGCATCGTAGGAGCCGATATCTACGCCCTGAACACCGATGCACAGCATCTTCTGACGGTCCACGCGCCGCATAAGATACTCATCGGCCGCAGGTCTACAAGGGGACTTGGAGCAGGTTCCGTCCCTCAGATCGGCGGCGAGGCCGCAAGGGAGGCGGAGGACGAGATAAGGACCTCCCTGATGGGATCCGATATCGTGTTCGTAACCTGCGGTCTTGGAGGCGGTACCGGAACGGGCTCCGCCCCGGAGGTCGCAAGGGTGGCAAAGGAGCTCGGCGCCTTGACGATAGCGATCGTTACACAGCCTTTCACCGCGGAGGGCGTTGTCAGGATGCAGAACGCGGAATACGGTCTCGACAAGCTCCAGGAATACACTGACACCGTGATCGTGATCCCCAACGACAAGCTTCTGGAGATCGTTCCGAGACTTCCGTTGAACGCGGCCTTCAAGGTAGCCGATGAGATCCTGATGCGGTCGATCAAGGGAATAACGGAGATAATCACCAAGGTCGGTCTGGTCAACCTGGACTTCGCCGATCTCAAGACGATAATGAAAGGCGGCGGGGTCGCGATGATAGGCATCGGGGAATCCGATGACGACGATCGCGCCATGAAGGCCGTCAATGCCGCACTTGATTCTCCGCTTCTCGAAGTGGATATCCAGGACTCGACGGGCGCACTAATCAATGTTTCCGGCGGGGAGAGCATGACGGTATCCGAGGCCGAGCTGGTCGCATCGGAGATCCACAAGAGGATAAATCCCATGGCCAGGATCATCTGGGGAGCCCAGATCGATCCGGAGCTCCATGATACTATCAGGGTCATGCTGGTCATAACCGGTGTGAAATCAAAGCAGATATTCGGAAAATCCCTTAAAAAGGTCGGGAGCGACCGTTTCGGGATAGATTTCATCCGATGAAAAGTCAGGAGGAAAATCCGGTATGGACCTTCTCAGGAAGACCTGGGCCACCACCTGGTGGAACAGAAGTGTGAAATGGCAGTCCAAGATAGAGAGCAAGATCAAGAATGCGGGCAAGGGCAAGTACGGCAGGGTACTCAAGATGGCCAGAAAGCCCACCAGCGAGGAGTATTCGAAGACCCTTATCATCACGGGCATAGGCATCGTGATCATCGGTGGAATGGGTTTCGGGATCTATCTGATCTGGGAATACTTTCCCGACCTGGTAAGCTGGGTGTTCAACGTTTGAGGTGATCCTTTGGATGAAGAAATACAGGGGGGCGGGGAAACGGCCGCTCCGGAGTTCCCGCACACGATCTTTGCGATCAAGACAGCTCTCGGCCATGAGAAGACGGTGGCCGAGAACCTCGGTCAGAAGGCGAAGAGGAAGGGAGCACACATATACTCCATAGTCGCCCCGACAAAGCTCCGGGGGTACGTTCTGATCGAGGGTGAGAAGAACGACAAGGCAATGGAGGAGCTCCTGAAGGGAATGCAGTATGTCCGGGGCCTCGTGGGCGGGGACAAGAACATCTCCCTCGAGGAGATCGAGCACTACCTCGAGCCCAAACCCATCGTCGCCGATATCACCGAGGGTGATATCGTCGAGATAATAAACGGTCCGTTCAAGGGCGAGAAGGCCCGCGTGAAGCAGATCGACACTGCCAAGGAAGAGATCACGGTCGAGCTCTTCGAGGCCATGGTGTCGATACCCGTCACTATCAAGGGCGACGCGGTCAGAGTACTTGAAAGGGAAGATCATCAGTAGGTTTGCTTCCCTTTCAATTTTTTATTTTTTTATGAAGCTTGGGTAAGCATTCAGCATGTACTGGTCCCAGGTGGTATTACTGCCGAAGAGGTTCTCAGGGAATTCTTGCGTTGAGCCTCCTCTTTCTCCCGACAATGACCAGTAAAGAAGCTTTCCAGTTCCCGTATCGAAGTACCATTTCTGGGTAAAATGGACGGTGCCGTTCACCCACACTGTGATATTCTTTGTCATGTCAGGATACAGAGGGCAGGTGTTCGAGAAATTTCCTTGGACCCAATATTCCATGCCCAGGACAACTGTATACCTCCCTAAGGTCGAGGTATAGCCGTAATGGTCAAAATTCAAATGTTCATATGACAGTTGTAAGAACTCGCTCCAACTTGTATGACGGTCGCTGGATATCTCTGCATAGATAGGGACCTCTGTGGTGAAGTTGATCTTCTCCAGGCTCTCCAGCAGGTCTTCTCTGACGTCTTCCCAGTCATGTCCCGGGATCTTTAACTCATCGGTGTAGAGCCATCCCATGACCAGGACATCGATGATCTTCCCGGAAGTATGATCCACCACTACCCTCGCTCCGGGATCGGCGAAGAGGTTGCCCATGAATGTCTGCTTCAGATGGATAGCCCATCCGTACCATTCGTTCGCCGAGCTGTCGATCTCGGTGACGTAGTTATCGGATAGCGTTGTATCAAATGCATTGAGGAGCTTTTCGAAGAAAAGGACCGTCGCGTTGATCGCATGATGAACATCATAAACGATATCTCCTCCCTCGGGCTCATTGATATCAAGATTAACATAATAATTGCAGATCTTCCCCTCATACCTCTTGGTATAAAGATCGAGTTTTGCGTCATTATCATAGGTATACCGGGTTCCTGTTTGGAAGGAATAAAAGGAAATGTCCTTATCTTCCACGACAACAGCATCATCCATGGCCTGACCGATCTTGTTGGCTATCTGTACTGACGTCAGACCTCTGAATATGGAATGGTCATGGATGTTCCATGATGAGCGATCGCTGTAGACATAGAGGTCCTCCTGCACCGTCCCGTCATTGCCGAGAAAGACGACCCCCAGGGCGATGAAGATGAAGACCGAGACCATTGCGACGGCCACAACGATCCCCCTGTTGACATTCTCCCCCTCCATGGGGGAATTATGATGTGGTCTTTATTTCTACTTTCTGGAAGCGACGGTAAAACGTCATGTCCCTGAATTTGTATTTCTACATCTAGAAAGCAACGGGATATACTTCGAATGAGGTTTCTCTTCATGGAACGGCTCATTTCGAGTATGGTGACAACATGTCGAAAAGTACCTGGATCCCCTTGGTTTTGATGGTACTCATCACCATCTGTGCCGCAGAGATATGCAGGATGGTCGCGTCTGACGGTTATGAAAGAGGTCATAGGGCGCAGAAGTTGATAGTCACCATTTCATCGGAGGATGATGAGCTCGAGGTCCTTTACCAATTTGACGAAAAGAAGGATTGGGGTGAGTATCGTATACTTGTCAGCAGAAGTGATGACCTGTCCGATCGTACCGAGTTATTCGCTGAGGGGGGCCTGAATACAGGTTACGGAGATGTATTGATATTCAGAGATATCAAAGGAGAATGGGATCCGGAATCCGGGATCGAGTACAATGTGAAGGTGGTCAGAAGGGAGACGAACCTTGTGATATGGGAAGATGACATCGTTTCAGATTGACCATGGATCATTTTACTCCTAATTCAAAATAAGGTTCTCATCCAAGAGCGACGTCCAGTGTCATCATTACCAGGAACCCCAGCATCACCGACATTGCCGCAAGGTCCGTGTTCTTCCCGCTCATGGATTCCGGTACGACCTCCTCCACCACAACGAATATCATTGCCCCGGCCGCAAAGGCAAGAGCATAGGGGAGCAACGGTTTCATGATAACGACAAGGAGAGCTCCTGAAACACCGGCTATGGGCTCGACGATCCCTGAAAGCTGGCCGTACCAGAACGACTTCAGCCTGGAGACCCCCTCCCTTCTCAGGGGGACGGAGACGGAGAAACCTTCCGGGAAGTTCTGGATCCCTATTCCCAGGGCCAGTGCGGCGGCTCCGGCGACGGTCGCGCTGGGGTACCCCGCTGCCACGGCTCCGAAGGCGACTCCGACGGCAAGTCCTTCGGGAATGTTGTGAAGCGTTATGGCAAGGACCAGAAGAGTGCTTCTCTGCCATGAGGTCTTGATCCCTTCTGGATTCGCCGTCTTGAGGTTCGGGTGTATGTGGGGGAGGATCTTATCGACCCCCCAGAGGAAGAGCCCCCCGGCCATGAAGCCGATCCCTGCGGGGACATATGCCGGAAGCCATCCCGGCATGGGGTCGTTCTCGGCCATCTCGAGAGCAGGGGCCAGGAGCGACCAGAAGCTGGCGGCTATCATGACACCGCCTGCGAATCCAAGCATGGAATCGAGAAGTTTTCGGTTTGGTTTCTTGAAGAAAAAGACCGCAGCGGCGCCGGAGGCGGTCATGCCCCAGGTGAAAAGGGTACCTATCAGTGCCTGAACGACAGGACTGAATCCCTCTATCCACTTGAAAGCGTCCATCGGTGAGTTCCCCGTGGGAAATCTACCTGTTCGTATTTCTTAATTTTCTTCGCTTGCCTCCGGAGGCTTCCTGACCAGCATCACCGGGCAGCTTGCATGTCTGCTCACCTTCTCGGCCACGCTTCCCATGATCAATGAGGTGATCATCCTTCTTCCGTGGCTTCCAATTATGATAAGGTCGTAGTGCTTGGAAAGCTCTATGATCTCATGGGCCACCGGACCTTCCCTGATGAGGGTCCGAACCTCCACACCCTCCCCCTCTCCCTTTCTCACGAATTCCTCGAGCGAGCTCTTCACCTGCTCCCTTGTCTCGGCCTGGATCAGGTTGGAGGCGGAGATAATCTCCGCACCTTCGAGCATGGTATAATCGGAATAGATGATCTCAATGACATGGAGCACCGTTATCTTGCTCCCTGTCATGGTCGACAAGGATAGAGCCTGCTCGAATGCGTCCATCGAAAGGTCCGAACCGTCCACGGGTACCAGAATGTTGCGGTATCTCTTCATCCAATTCCCCGTGATCATTGGTCTGGCGGTTTATATGGTTTCTCCGCAAGCGCGCTAGCCATTGATAACCATAAATGTTAAAAGTATAACCCTGGTTCGCTTCGGTAGAGGTTGACGATTGGCTGCAAGTAAGGGGACGAGGTCCAGGCTTGGTATCGATCTGGGTTCTACAACAGCTAAGCTGGTTGTGCTTGGGCCTGATGATCATGTCATCTACCGGGATTACCGGAGGCATAACGCCCAGGTCGCAAGTACCCTTGAATCGATGATAGAATCCGCCAAGAAGGACCTTGGCGACATCGACGTGAGCGTCGCCATAACCGGATCCGCAGGCTTCGGAGTAGCAGAAAGGTACGATATCCCCTTCGTTCAGGAAGTGGTCGCCGCCGCGGAGACGGTCAGGAAGCTCTATCCCGACGTGAGGACCCTTATCGATGTGGGCGGCGAGGATTCCAAGATGATCTTCTTCGACGAGAAGATGAGGGTCGACATAAGGATGAACGGGAACTGCGCCGGCGGGACCGGAGCTTTCATAGATCAGATGGCAACGCTTCTCCATGTCCCCATAGACGACCTGGACATCATGGTCAAGAGAAGCGAGAACGTCCACCCAATAGCATCAAGATGCGGGGTCTTCGCCAAAACGGATGTCCAGAACCTGATGGCCCGAAAGATCGGCAAGGATGATATCGCCGCCTCTGTTTTCCACGCGGTCGCCCTCCAGACCGTTTCAACGCTTTCCCGGGGCTATGATCCGAGACCGAAGGTCCTTTTCTGCGGAGGGCCCTTCACCTTCCTTCCTGAACTGAAGAAGAGCTACATGGAGGTCCTGGAGCTGACGGAGGATGATATCCGCGATCCAGAGAATCCTGAGCTCGTTCCTGCCATCGGGGCAGCTATCTATGTGGATATCAACAGGCTCGAGGTGACCATGACCGAGCTCGAGAACATCCTTACGGGAGAAGCGGTCACCAACGAGTTCCTGGGTAACCGTCTGGACCCCCTCTTTCGTGATGAGAAGGAGTTCCTGGAGTGGGATTCCGAAAGGATGACCCCGATCGGAAGGACCTCCTCTCTGGAGGAACTGAGAGGACAGGAATGCTTTCTGGGAATAGATTCTGGGTCGACGACCACGAAGGTCGTTCTCGTCGATGGCAAGGGGAACATCGGTTACAGATATTACAGCGGAAACAAGGGGGACCCGATAAAGGCCGTCAGGGATGGATTGGAGGGGTTGAGGAAAGAGGTCAAGGGGCTTGGCATCAGGATCGTCAGGACCTCGGTGACCGGATACGGGGAAGACCTGATCAAAGCCGCCTTCGGTCTTGACATCGGGATGGTGGAGACCCTGGCCCATTTCAGGGCCGCCAGGGAGTTCCTCGACGATGTCACCTTCATCCTCGATATCGGCGGCCAGGACATGAAGGCCATCTTCATCCACGGCGGGATAATCAACGACATGGAGATCAACGAGGCCTGCTCCTCCGGCTGCGGGTCCTTTATCGAGACCTTCGCCAACAATCTGGGGGAGAGGGTGGAGGATTTCGCCAGGGATGCCTGTTATGCGAAGCAGCCCTATGACCTTGGAACCAGATGCACGGTCTTCATGAACTCGAAGGTCAAGCAGGCCCTGAGGGAAGGGGCGACCATCGGTGATATCTCGGCAGGGTTGGCCTTTTCGGTCGTCAAGAACTGTCTATACAAGGTGTTGAAGATCAAGGACACCGAGGTCCTCGGGGATAGGATAGTGGTCCAGGGGGGGACCTTCAGGAACCCCGCCGTCCACCGGGCCCTTGAGCTGGTCCTCGGGACGAAGGTCATCTGTTCGGATTCCCCGGAACTCATGGGAGCATACGGCGCTGCGCTTACCGCGATGGATTCATATCGAAAAACTTCTGCTGATTCCACCTTCATCGGCCTGGACAACCTCCATATGGCAACGGACCACCAGGCAAGGTACATCAGGTGCCATGGCTGCCAGAACAAATGCATGGTGACCCAGCTCACCTTCACCTCCGGCAAGGTCTTCTACACCGGGAACAAGTGCGAGAGGATATTCACCAACAAGGGCAGGGAGACAAGGAAGGGGGAGAACCTGGCGGATATGAAGCTGGACCTCCTGTTCGACAGGGAGCTCGTTCCATCCGGGAAGCCCAGGGCAAGGATCGGGATACCACGGGTCCTCAACATGTTCGAGAACTTTCCCTTCTGGAACACTCTCCTGGTACAGAGCGGGTTCGAGGTGGTTCTCTCACCGCCTTCGACGACCGAGCTTCAGGAGCTGGGTTCCAGGACGGTGATGTCCGAGAACATCTGCTTCCCCGCAAAGCTGGTCAACGGACATGTCAAGAAGCTGGCAACAATGGGAGTGGACAGGATCTTTCTCCCGATAGTGGTCTACGAGGAAGAAGAGTTCGAAGGGGCTTTGAACACCTTCAACTGTCCGGTCGTCTCGGGTTATCCGGACGTTGTCCGGAGCGCAGTGGACCCGAAGGGCAAGTTCGGGATCCCCTTCGATTCACCGACCGTCACCTTCAGGAACGAGGGTCTTCTGAAGAAGGCCTGCTGGGAGTATCTCAGCAGCCTGGGAGTGCAGAAGGGAATTTTCAACTCCGCTTTTTCCAATGCTCGAAGGTCCCAGATGGAGTTCAAGGAAAAGGTCAGGGAGAGAGCGGCAGGGATACTCGAGGAGGCGGGGAAGGATGGTAGTCTTGTCGTTCTTCTGGTCGGCAGGCCTTATCATGTCGACCATCTGATCAATCACAAGATAACCGAGATGATCGCCAACCTCGGGGCCGATGTGATCACCGAGGATTCTATCCCGATCACGGAGAACGGTCTCAGCGGGGTAGGTGTGCTGACCCAATGGCAGTACCCCAATAGGGTCTATAAGGCGGTCCAGTGGGCAAGCGGTCAGGACAATGTCGAGGTCGTGCAGTTGAATTCGTTCGGCTGCGGACCCGACGCGCTGGTTTGCGACGAATCGAGGACGATACTTTCAGAGGCGGGCAAGAACTATACCCTGATAAGGATAGACGAGGTCTCGTCTCCCGGATCCATCAAGCTGAGATTGCGGTCCATGATGGAATCCATTGAGATGAGGGGGCTCGGTAAGAGATTCCAGCCGATCAAGAGGAAAACGACGCCCCCGTACATGGCGAAGGACCGGCCGAAGAAGATAATCGCCCCGGACTTTTCGAGGTTCTATTCTCCTCTGATAACCTCCGCAATGAAGCAGCAGGGGTATGACATAGATATCCTTCCCCCCGCCGACAGGGAATCGGTGGAGATCGGATTGAAGTACTGCAACAACGAGATATGCTACCCGGCCATCATCGTCATAGGGGACATCCTCAAGGCGCTGCTTTCCGGGAAGTACGATCCGAAGGAGGTTGTTGCAGGTATAACCCAGACCGGAGGGCAGTGCCGGGCCTCGAGCTACCTGTCGCTTCTCAACAAGGCCCTGGTAACTGCGGGATTCGAGGATGTGCCGATATTAACCATCACAACCTCGAACCTGCCTCTGAACTACCAGCCGGGTCTGAAGATCAACAAGGTGAAGCTTCTTCGGATGGGGGTGCAGGGGGTCTTCTTCGCTGATTCCATCATGCAGATGTACTATGCGACAGCGGTGAGGGAGATCAGGAAGGGAGAGGCGGATTCCCTTGCGAAGAAGTACATCGACCTTGCTTCCGAGGCGATCGACAGGGGCCACGAGATGGAGCTCATCGACCTCCTCGATCGGGCGGTGTTCGAGTTCAATCAGGTGGAGACAGACAATAAAGAATTTCCAACCATCGGGTTCGTCGGTGAGATCTATGTCAAGTACAATCCATTCGCGAACTTCTATGTGGTCGACTGGATGGTCGAGCATGGCATAGAGGTGATCGTGCCTCCGATCGCCGACTTCTTCGCGCAGGAGTATCTAAATCAGCGGTTCCACGTCGAGAGCAACACAAAGGGTAAGGATCTGAAGTACTGGATAAGCTACCCTGAGGAATGGTATGCGAAGTACCAGATGAGAAGGTACGAAAGGGTCAAGATGAAGTTCAAGCATTACCGCAAGAACCACTACATCGGACATCTGTCAAAGAACGCCAGGGACGTCGTGGCCATGGTGGACCAGTTCGGAGAGGGCTGGCTGATACCGGCCGAGATCGGTGCTTTTGCCCAGGAGAACGTCCACAATGTCGTATGCGTCCAACCCTTCGGGTGCATATCGAACCACATCATAGGGAAAGGTGTGGAGAAGGCACTGAAGGCGAAGTATCCGGACCTGAACGTTCTGTACCTGGATATGGACGCCGGCTCTTCGGAGGTCAATTTGTACAACAGGCTGAGCTTCATCGTGAGGTCAGCAAGGGAAGACCTCATGTCCAGGTCCAAGTGATTTTTATAATATCGAGCAATTCAGTTACAGGGAGAGAAAACCTTGGAACCTGCGGCCATCTGCTCAATGGTCTTCGGAGCCACCATATCAATGCTGATGATAGCGGTCATGTTCTACGCAAGCAGATGGAAGAAGGTCCCTCCCGACATGGCCATGCTGATATACAAGAGAAAGATAGGGCAAGGTTTCGTTCTGAAGGATATTCTTACATCCAAAGGGAAGTTCATCGTACCTTTCTTTCAGAAGATAGAGTTCCTTCCGATGGATGTAAGGGTATTGGAGATCAGCGCCGAGGATGTCGTCCATGATGTGAAAGAAACGAAATTGGAGCTCGATATCAAGGCTGTCACACAGATCAAGGCCTGCTCCGACCCGGAGGGATTGAGGAATGCCGTCGAGCACCAGCTGCAGCTTCGCGATCGCGATGTGAACAGGATGGGAACCAAGATCCTCGAGAAGCATATCAGACTCGTCGCGCTTAGGCAACGGGTATATGATGTCATTTGGGACAGGGACCAGTTCGCCTCCGAAATAGTGAAGAGTGCAGAAGACGAGATGCACAGCAAGGGGCTGATCACGAGGTCCTTCGTCATTAAAAGCATCGATGACAAGATCGGGTTCCTCGACGCCATGGGGAGGTCAAGAACGGAGTCAGTAATGAGGGAAGCCGGCAAGGATGTCAGGAATGCTTGGGGGGGCGTGTTCGCGACCCCAAATCCCAAGGTTGCGCTCGGGCTTTATCAGGTCGCAAGAATTCATCTTGAAAAGGGAGATCTCATCTCTGCGGTGAGGAAGCTCAGATATGCGACGATGTACGATCCATCCAACAGGGAATACATGATCGAATACATGAGGGCCGTGGGGGAGCCGGTCGTGGCCGAAACGACTACCGTTGCTGCCTTCAAGGAATTTATAAGAAGGAGAGAGACGGCCATCGACAAGGCATGGGAATATCATCTTCAGGGGAAAGCTTTGATGGAGGAGGGCAGGTTCGAGGAGGCGGAGATATACTTCAGAAAGGCCATGGAAACGGACCCCTTCGAAACGGCCCATAAAGTGAGCTATCACGCTTCCATCAGGTGATGCTGTTTTTTTATCACATATGTTAAGCCTTTTTTACTTCTATCTCCGATCCATAAGGCCACCATAGGTCAAGTTCGTATTATTAATCACAAGAACAGAAATGCATCGATCCGGATGAGGTCTAATAGGACCTATTCATGAGAGGGGAAACGATTTGTAATTCCAATAAAAATGATAGTTTATGGGAAGGAAATGGATGGTTCCATTGGTGACTTCCTTAGTTTGTGTGATCATCATCATTTCATTAATTCCGAATGAAAAGAGCAAGAAAAAGGAAACTACTGACTATACATTTCCTCCAAAAGTTCTTTCTTACAACGAAGAGAGTTCCTATCTGGTCAGTATTGGGTCGGAATATTATATCGGGAACAACTTTTCCTTCCTGAAGGTCTTCGATGATGAGATCATCGAAAATTCATCAAAGGTCAGGGAATTTGAAGGATATAACGAGACAAGATATGAGACGAAATATTCTGCTCTCAAGGTAGTGACCTATGAAGACGGTTACTTCTATATGGTATATTATCCGAGGTTTCCAAGAAGTATTTCCATTTCATACCTTGAGCGGATCTGTTCAATGGTATATTGTTCGATCATCAGAAATTATTCCAATTACGGCCTTCAAGAACTTGAGCCGGTCCTGTTAAACAATTCAGGGAGGGGCCATTATAATTATAGGTTGGTCCAAAAGGTCGGGGGTCTGGGATACTTTCCATCGTCGGTATCATTTTCATATGACGATCACTTCGCTGGTTCTGTACATACGGAACTCTGGATAGAATCCATCGATTTCATCAATAGACAGATATTGGACCCGATCGATATCAATTACACCGAGGCCGACTTCAAGAACTTTTCAGGATTCATTGAGGGCGAATACCTGAAGTATGGTACCACCATTTTTAATACACGATGTGACGAACCTTACCCGAATATCAAACAGATGAATGGACATGTCTGCAACCAGCTGACATTCAAATGCAATGTCTTCAACAAATGGAGGGACAGTATTACAATCCACCTACTAGTGGATGTGTTCTCGAAGGAACCCGTAGCGATCATAAGATATTGGTGAACTTCCAGATCGATCCATTGATAGATCTACCTCATCTCCCTGCGCCTGATCTCCTCCACCTGCTTTCTTAATCCCGCCATCCTCTCGTTGAACTCGCTCTCGCGCTTCTTGATATCCACCAGCCTCTCCTCCACCTCTTTCATCTTTTTCCCCTTTTCATCAGAGGAGAGTCCCTCCTCCGACATTATCTCCTGGGCGGTCTTATTCAACTGCTCCCTGTATTCGGTGTACTGGTTCTGCAATTTCTTCATCTCGTTCATCCGGCCCAGGAGTTCTTCCATCTCCTCACTGGCAGGATCCCGTTCTTCTGTTCCCGCGGTCTCTTCTGGCCCATTGGACACCGTTTTGTGGTCTCTCTTCTTCCCGAACAAACGATCGAACAGACCCAAATCACTCACCAACTTGAACATAACTACCCCGATTCAGGGCCTCCCTCAATAGGGCTCATTCTATATTGAGCTTCAGACAAATGCGTCCATAATAGGAGCTCTCATTTGAGGAAATCCACTGCCGTCAAGGTCTTGGTATCGAGAACGCCATCTATCGACCTTATCCGGTGGATGACGATCCTTCCGATCTCGTTGTAGTTCTTCGCTTCCACCTTCGCGATTATATCATATTCGCCGAAGAGAGGATACATCTCGATGATCTCCGATAGTTTCTGGAGCTTCTCAAAAACAGTCCTTTCAACACCCGTTCGGGTGCTGACCAACACGTAGCCGATAACCATGCAGGGTCACCTTCTCCGGAATCGCATATTCGTTTGAGGGTGTATAAAAGCTTTGTAAGACGGGGATGAATTAAACGAACCGGACAATGTTTATTACTACGGGAATGGACCAACAATAAAATAAGTAATATCTTCCGTCATTGCATTGTATGTTGGGGAGGAAAGCAATGTTGAGGAGAAAGGGAACGGTAATTGTATTTCTGCTTCTTGTTATCCTCTGTTTCGCGTCAGGTATGTCTTCTGGAACCTCGGAAACGGAGCCGAACGATAATTTCCTGCTAGCCGAGGTGGTCGGACCGGGGGTGATCAATGGATCCGTGAATTCAAGTCCTGTGGTGGACAAGGATTATTTCAACATAACGGTCCCATCCGGAAAGGATCTTTTCCTACAGCTGGAGAAGATGGACAGTGGAACGAGGTCAATCAGCGTTCAGGGGTACGACTATCAGAGGAAGATTATTGGGATCTCTCTTTCAGTTTCCAGTCAATATGAGACCGACAACGATGTATGGTACAACAAAGACAATGTCTCAAGGGCGGTCTTTCTTAGCGTCAGCGGGACAGGAGACTACAATCTCACTTTGCAGATAAGGAACTACACGACGGATGGCGACGATACTTTCGATACGGCCACGAGGATGATGGAGGGCAACTATTCCGGCACTGTGGGTTACCTTCCTTACCATGATTCGGATACGGATTTCTACAGGTTCGATGTCCCTCCGGACAGCGATGTCATCGTTGTAATGGAGAAAACGGACAGCAACGGTATGGAGCTGAGATTCAGCTGGTATAGTGAAAAACGGCATCAAGAGGGAAGCTACACCTTTAGGAATCCGCGCGAGTACGAAGAAAAGACATTTTACAACAGCGAGGAAACGAAACTTCTGAAATATCTCATGGTATCTGGCGAAGGGGATTACAATATATCAATGAGGATAAGGACCTATCATAGGGACGGGGACGACACCTTCGAAACCGCCCGGACGATGATCAAGGGACGTACGACAGGGGACGTAGAGACCTACGATCATCATGATGATGATGTTGATTATTACAAGACCATCGTCCCGCCAAAGAACGATATCTCCGTAACACTTGAAAAAAACGGTACCGGGGGATCTTCCATCACACTGTATATTTACACCCAGCATAGAGAGCCGGTCCCAGGTTCACTTCGGGTCGACTATGCGGGACATAATAGATCCACTACCTGGTATTTCTCGGGAGAAAGCGTGACCTGGTATTATCTCATGGTAAGTGGGTCCGGATCCTACATCCTCGATCTTGACCTTCAGGAGTATGAAGTGGACGGTAACGATGATTTCTCCACTGCGACAAGCATCGGTGAAGGGAATTTCACAGACAGTGTCGAAAAGGATCCCGCTCACGGGGATGATGTGGACTTCTTCAAAACGGACATCCCCCCGTACAGTGAATTGAGGATCACACTGGAAGCGGTTTCAGAAATAACGTACGAGATCAGGCTCAATACTTATACCATGAGCAGACAGAACTACGGGGTTTACCTTGAGGTCGAAAAAAAGGGAGACATCGTATCCAGAGCGTCATATAATCCCGGACCCACAGCAATCTCGATCTATCTCTATCTGTACGGCGAGGGGACCTATGGACTCGAACTTGATCTTTTAGAGATCCCGAGGGACAACAATGATGAAAGGAATACTGCGGACCGGATCGGACCTGGAGTAACCTATGGAACTGTGGGAGAAAAGTACAACGACGAAAAGGACTGGTATGAGTTTATGGTCGGTCCGGACAGCCAGGTATTGGTAAAATTCCAAAGGACAGGGGGAGGTGAGCAGTTGTCTCTGTATGTCTACGAGGAAGGCTCCAATTACAGAGTGATCGGTCTGGACCTCTATTCTACACAATATCTCACTCAGGGAACCTGGACCAACCTCGATGGATCGGAAAAGAAGTTGGAAATGGTTATTTCAGGGGACGGAGATTATTCCATCAACATCACAGTCTCTCACATCTTCCGCGACCATAATGATGAGCTCGAGAATGCGACCGAGATATTCGAAGGGAACACTACTGGCTCAGTGAATTTCGGGGACCAGTTCTACGACCAGCTGGATTATTTGTTCCTCAAGTTAGAACCCATGACCATCGGACATATCTGGATCTGGATGGTCGGTAAGGAAAGCAGGGACATTTCTGTAAGATTCTTCGACCAGATGATGGTGTATATCGGGGGAGAGAACCGGTATTTGGACGAGGAACATGTTGGTACGTTTATCAAGTTCAGAAATGAGGAGAACAGAACGATAAGAACCTACATCGGAATCTCGGGTAAAGGGGAATATCTCATCTATTTCGAGAAGGAACCGATCGTTCCCGAGCAGCCTAAGGAAAAACCCGATGCCGATGGTGACGGGGTCCCTGACCTGTTCGATCGCTTTCCCCATGACAGGAACGAATGGAACGATACGGACAACGATGGATACGGGGACAACTCGGATGCATTCCCCTATGATAAGAATGAGCATTTCGATACGGACCTCGACGGGGTAGGGGACAATTCGGATGCCTTCCCCAACGATAAATCGGCAAGCAGGGATTCCGATGGCGATGGGCATCCTGACATCTGGAATCCAGGGATGAAAGACAGGTCAACCACAGGTCTCACTTTAGACAGGTATCCATACGACAAGGACAGATGGGACCTCGAGGAGCCGGATAAAGCCGATGAAAAGACCCCTATGGGGTCGATAATATTGTACCTCCTCATCGGTCTGACAGCAGGAGGTATCCTTATGTTCATCCTGTTGAGAAGACCCAGAAAAGAGGAATACAGGGAGGAGTAAGCAGGATCATCAGCCTCTTTTCTTCATCTCCTTCATTGTATCCTTCATCATTTGAAGGTCCTCTTTGACGTTCATGAGAGCTGTATCGTCGCTCAAAACGAAGGGATCATACTGGAGTTCCTCGAGGACCTTTGCCGCTTTAACGATCTCCTTCAACTTCCCTGACCTGCCTTCATATCGATGGAACATCGCCCTGGAATGGTTGAGTTTATAGTAGTACCAGGAATAAGTTCCCGGGGCGATCGGATGCACCTTCATCAGTTCGTGTATGAACCTCTGCGCTTCCTTGTACTGGCCTTCCCCCATCAACCTGTCGATGATCTCGCAGGCTTCCTTCACGCTGTAGTTCTCGTAGAGCCATTTTCCGTACCCGGTCTGCTGGGTCCACCATCTCTTCCTGTCCAGTCTTCGAATAAGGTGGATGATGATCGCTAACAATATCAAGAACAATATTATTAGTGCGATCGGACAAAAGTACATCCATAATGGTATAACATCGATCTCCGGGACCATCTCTCTCCTTCCGGATATCTCCGACCATGGTAAAGAATGTTGTTCCGGGAGATCAGTAAAGGACCTCTAACTGCGGGGCCTTCACCATGAAACCCGCACTTTCGAGAGTTCTCCTTGAGGCGATGTTCCCCAGAGCGCATCCCGCAACAGGCACCAATCCCCTCTCCCTGCACATCCCCTTCAATGTTGTGACGATGTAGGTTCCGTACCCCTGCTTTCTGTACCCCTTGGAAACGAACAGGCCGCAGCTGGCAGCGTTCTCCGTATAATAGTGTTCTGCAAGTATCCCTATTCCCGCAA